>DULJ01000109.1 GCA_012840465.1 Caryophanales bacterium | reverse complement strand
TTTTTGCCGGTTGCATCGATCAAGACCTCAAGTTCCGGGGTGCGGACAATCCGGATTAACTCCTTTTTATTTTTGACCGTCTGACAACCAATACAGGTCCGTTGGGGAATTTTCCGCACGCGGGCTGCCATTAACTCTTCCCCCTTTTCTTCTTACCCTCTTTTTCTTCGTTTTTTCCTTGCTCACTCAAAGCAAACTTCTTCTTTAACTCTTCGGAGAGGAGTTGCCCAATCGTAAACCCGGCCGTATCTTCTTCCGAAAATACGATCTCCGCCTCCTCGGCCCCGACTTCTTCTTCCGGTTCTTCCATCCGGAAAAGATCAATCTCTTCATCCAGTTCGTCAAATAGTTCTTGCGCCCGCTTTTTACTGCGTTTCTTCGTCTTTTTCTTCTTCGGCTCCTCTTCAAGATACTCTTCATCTTCGAGGTACTCTTCTTCAAGCTCTTCGGGAAGAGGTTCGTCATATGCCTCCTCATCTTCTTCCGGAAGGGCAAGGTAATCCTCTTCATCGCCCTGCTCTTCCAAATACGGCTCGTCGACAAACTCTTCACCTTCACCGGCCTCGGTAGAAATGAGCTCTTCCCAATCCATCGCCGGAGGAGTGATGCTTTCTTCTTCGGCCAGTAAGGCCTCAATTTCGTCGCGCGCCTCTTCCGCCTGCGTTTCACTCTTTATATCGATCCGCCAGCCGGTCAGACGGGCCGCCAGTCGCGCGTTCTGACCTTCTTTGCCAATCGCCAGGGATAACTGGTTATCCGGAACAACCACGATCGAACTTTTCTTACTGGGAAGGAGCATTACCTCCGTCACCTTTGCCGGACTGAGCGCCCTGGTGATAAACTTCTCCGGATCCTCATCCCACAAGATGACATCGATCTTTTCTCCCTTTAGTTCGCGGACGATCATTTGGATCCGCGATCCTTTCGCGCCGACACATGCGCCCACCGGATCAACATTCTCCAGCCGGCTGTAAACGGCGACCTTGGAACGGGCTCCCGGTTCCCGGGCGACACTCATGATTTCGACAATCCCCTCCTGAATCTCGGGGACTTCCAGTTCGAGCAGCCTTTTCAGCAACCCGTTATTCGTCCGCGACAGGATAATCAGGGGACTTTTCGTCCCTCTTTTGACGTCGACCAAATAAGTCTTGATTCTTTTACCCGGCTCAAAATGTTCGCCCGGAATCTGTTCCTGGGGCGGGATGAAAGCTTCTGTCCTTCCTAAATCGACATAGACGGTCTTCTGTTCGAACCGCCTGACAACTCCGGTAATGATCTCTCCGCGGCGGGTATAATATTCGTTAAAAATCAGGTCGCGCTCCGCTTCGCGAATCTTCTGGACAACAACCTGTTTTGCCGTTTGGGCGGCGATCCGGCCAAAATCTTTGGGGAATATTTCAAAAGGGACCTTATCTCCGACATTATAACGGGGATCGATTGTTTTCGCTTGCGCCAGGTTTATCTCGGTGTTTTCATCATTTACTTCCATAACTACTTTTTTATAGGCATAAATATGAAACTCCCCGGTCTCCTGGTCCAATTCCACCTTGATATCGGAGCTTCTGCGCTGGTCTTTTTTATAGGCTGAGGATAATGCAGTTTCAATCGCTGAAATTAAGGTTTGCTTGGAAACCCCTTTCTCCTTTTCGAGAAGGTTTAATGCCTCTAAAAATTCACGGTTCATCCGTAGATCCTCCCTTAAACCATCCTTAATCTATGTATAATAAACGAGCTTTCGCAATGAGCGGCCACGGAATTTGTATTTTTTCGCCGTCCACCTCTATAATGACCGCACCTTCTTCAGC
>DULJ01000008.1 GCA_012840465.1 Caryophanales bacterium | reverse complement strand
GCTTTCCATTTGTCACACGACCAGTTTCACTAATACTGTTCTGAACTTCCGGAGAAACATAATCAAAAAACTCAAGATGATTAATGTTCTTTTTCTTTGGCCGATCAAATTTACGTTTATCACCATCAGCGATAAACACGAAACGCTCATCGAGGACTTTTAACACTATTGCAAACTGGTCAGCATCTCTTCCTTGTAGAATTTTGACCAACTGACCTATTTGCGGACTCGAATCAGGTTCGTTCACCCATTATCACCTTCACTTAGGCTTTTGTTAAAATTTCGCATCCTGTTTCAGTAATCGCAATTGTATGTTCGAAATGAGCACACATTTTGCCATCTACTGTAACAACAGTCCAGTTATCTGAAAGTGTCTTTACATAGCGTGTACCTGCATTAACCATAGGTTCTACAGCAAGTACCATACCAGGCTTTAACCGTGGTCCTTTGTTAGGAGGTCCATAATGTGGAATCTGTGGATCTTCGTGTAGATCCTGCCCAACTCCATGCCCCACGTACTCTCTAACAATGGAAAAACCATTTGCCTCTACATATGTTTGAATCGCATGAGAGATATTCGATAATCGTACACCGGCTTTTGCTTCATCTAGACCCTTATATAAAGAGTCTTCTGTAACTTCTAGTAGTTTCTTTGTGCTGTCTTCTATGGTTCCTACAGCATATGTCCATGCTGAATCTCCATGGTAACCATTGTATTTTGCTCCGATATCAATAGAAATAATATCGCCGTCGCGAAGAACACGCTCCCCAGGCATACCATGCACTAGTTGGTCATTCACAGACACGCATATACTTCCAGGAAAACCGTTGTATCCTTTAAAGGATGGAATTGCGTTATAGGATCGTATGGTCTTTTCAGCTATATTATCTAATTCCTTGGTCGTAATTCCCGGTTTAATATATTTTTCAAGCTCGTCATGTGTTAGTGCAACAATTCTACCTGCTTCACGCATAATATTAAGTTCTCGCTCAGTTTTGCAAAAGATCATCCAATTAAGCCCCCAAGGAGTTCATCTAATTCTTTAGCAACGTCATTAATATCTTGATCTCCATTAATATTACGTAGATAACCTTTTTCATTATAGAAATCAAGTAATGGTTGTGTCTGCTTAATATTTACTTCCAAGCGATTCCCAACAGTCTCTGCATTATCATCAGAACGTTGGTAAAGTTCGCCACCACACTTGTCACATACGCCTTCCGCGGCTGGAGGATTGAATACCATATGGTATGTAGCCCCACAAGACTTACAAATACGACGTCCTGTTAAACGCTCCATTAACTTGCTACTGTCAACTTCAATATTGATAACATAATGAATTTGACGCTCTAGTTCAGTTAACAGGACTTCAAGTGCTTCAGCTTGAGGAACTGTTCTTGGAAAACCGTCTAGTAGAAAACCTTTTTTGCAGTCGTCTTTAGCTAAACGCTCCTTCACAATCCCAATTGTAACTTCATCTGGAACAAGTGCCCCTTGATCCATAAATGATTTTGCTTTTATCCCTAATTCTGTTCCTTCTTTAATAGCGGCACGGAACATATCACCTGTAGAAATATGTGGTATGGCATACTTTTCTACGATTCTTTCTGCTTGTGTCCCTTTTCCAGCTCCCGGTAACCCCATCAATACTAGATTCATATTTCAGCCCCCCTATATTCTGGTGAGGCGCAGGTAAGCAGAATACTTACCTTACCTCATATCTCCTATTTCAAGAATCCCTTATAATGTCTCTTTACTAATTGACTTTCAAGCTGTTTCATTGTCTCCAGCGCAACGCCGACTATAATTAGTAAGCTTGTTCCACCAATTTGTACAGATTGCGGTAATCCCGCAATATTTATAAAGAAAACAGGAAGTACAGCTATAACTGCCAGGAATATGGATCCTACGAAAGTTAGTCGATAAAGTATGCGAGTTAAGTACTCTTGAGTACTTTTTCCTGGTCTTATACCCGGCACATAACCACCTTGTTTTTTAAGGTTTTCTGCCATTTGTTCAGGATTAACTTGAACAAATGTATAGAAATAGGTAAAAGCAATAATTAATGCTACGTATATAATCATACCAATTGGATTTGAGTAGTTAAACGTCGTCTGAATCCAAGTGGTAACCTTATTTTGTCCAAAAAACCCCGCAATTGTCGGCGGTGTTATTAAGAACGAAATCGCGAAGATTACTGGAATAACCCCAGCAGCATTAACCTTTATCGGAAGATGAGTTGACTGTCCGCCAACTGGACTACGATTTACAAGTCTCTTTGCATATTGGATCGGAATTTTCCGTAGTGCTTGTGAGATAAAGATCGTTCCAACGATTACAGCTAAAACCGCCACCAGCAATAATACGACTGTTACAATTCGTAGAAAGAGTGCTTCCCCAGCACCTTCAATTTGCTGTGCATAGATTTGGTTCACTGACGTCGGAATGGCAGCAACGATACCTGCAAAGATTATGATTGAAATACCATTACCAACTCCATAAGAGGTAATGAGTTCACCTAACCAGAGTAGGAATGCTGTTCCGGCAGTTAACACTAATGCAATTAATAAATATGTCGGTACTCCAGGATCTTTAATTAAACCTGGAAATAGATTGTTAAATCCGATAGACATACCAATTGCCTGGATAAATCCAAGTACTATGGTCCCGTAGCGGGTAAACTGAGCTAACTTACGACGGCCAACCTCTCCCTGTTTAGACCACTCAGTAAATTTCGGTACTACATCCATTTGTAAAAGCTGAATAATGATGGATGCAGTAATGTATGGCATGATACCCATTGCAAATATTGAGAAGTTTTTTAGCGCTCCACCACCAAATGTATTCAGAAGCCCAAACACACTTTGGTCAGAAAGCTTAATAACTTCTGTATTTACACCTGGAACTGGTATAAAACTACCGAGCCTAAAAACTACGAGCATTAACAAGGTGAATACAATTTTACGCCGTATTTCACCTACTCGCATAAAGTTGGAGATTGTCTCAAACATTAAACCACCTCAGTTTTACCGCCAGCTGCCTCGATCGCTTCTTTAGCTGCGCTTGAGAACTTATGTGCTTTAACAGTAAGGTTCTTTTCTAACTTACCATTTCCTAGTATCTTCACACCGGAATTCAACTTACTAACAACACCGGTTTCAAGCAGTAATTCAGGGGTTACATCTGTACCGTTCTCGAATCGATTTAATGTTTCAATATTAACAATTGCATAGTCTTTGCGGTTAATATTTGTGAATCCACGTTTTGGTAAACGTTGGAATAGAGGCATTTGTCCACCTTCAAATCCAAGACGTACACCGCCGCCTGAACGAGAACCTTGACCTTTATGACCTCTACCTGATGTTTTACCATTACCTGAAGCCATACCACGACCTACGCGATTACGTTCTTTACGAGAACCTTCTGTTGGTTTTAACTCATGTAGTTTCATTCTTGCACCTCCTCTTTATTTGAACTTTAATATTAAACCTCTTCAACTAACACTAAATGTGATACTTTATTAATCATTCCACGAATAGCTGCATTATCTTCGTGAACTACAGTTTGATGTAATTTACGTAAACCTAAAGATTGTACAGTAGCCTTTTGGTTTTCTGGACGACCAATGACACTGCGTTTGAGGGTGATTTGTAATTTATTAGCCATTTTTTTCCCTCCTTATCCTAACAGTTCTTCTACCGTTTTGCCACGTAACTTCGCAACTTCATTAGCACGCTTAAGATCTTTTAATCCTTCTACTGTTGCATGTACCATATTAATTGGGTTATTAGAACCTAATGATTTAGAAAGGATGTCACCCACACCAGCTAATTCTAGTACAGCACGAACAGGACCACCAGCGATAACTCCTGTACCCTCAGCAGCAGGTTTTAATAATACATTACCTGCACCAAAGCGACCGATAACCTCATGCGGAATTGTAGTTCCGACGATAGGTACATTGATTAAGTTCTTCTTAGCATCTTCGATTGCTTTACGAATTGCGTCAGGAACTTCTTGTGCTTTTCCAGTTCCGAAACCTACATGACCATTTTTATCTCCAACAACGACTAGCGCAGCAAAGCGGAAGCGACGACCACCTTTAACAACCTTTGCAACACGGTTAACCGTAACCACGCGCTCTTCAAGCTCTAATTTATTTGGATCAACAAGACGCATTTATTTCCCTCCCTTGTAATTAGAATTCAAGACCAGCTTCACGAGCAGATTCTGCTAAAGCTTTGATTCTTCCATGATATAAGTAGCCACCACGATCAAATACTACCTCTTTAACGCCTTTTTCAAGTGCACGTTTTGCAACTAATTCACCGATCTTTTGAGCTGCTTCAAGGTTTCCAGTTGATTCAAGATTTAAATCTTTTTCAACAGTAGATGCACTAGCTAATGTAACTTTATTAACATCGTCGATTAATTGAGCATAAATATGCTGATTTGAACGATATACGTTTAAACGTGGACGCCCAGCTGTTCCGCTTACTTTCGCACGAACACGACCATGTCTTTTCTTACGCACAGCATTTTTGTCTAGCTTAGTAATCATTCCGGATTCACTCCTTTCTTCTACTATAAGAAGCGTTATTTCTTAGCAGTTTTACCTTCTTTACGACGTACGAATTCACCTTCGTAACGAATACCTTTACCTTTATATGGCTCTGGTGGACGAACTGCTCTAATATTTGAAGCAATTGCGCCAACGCGCTCTTTATCAATACCTTTAACAATAATCTTTGTATTAGCTGGAACTTCGATTTCGATGCCTTCTTCTGGTTCAATTTCTACTGGATGAGAATAACCAACGTTAAGAACAAGTTTGTTCCCAGCCTTAGAAGCACGGTAACCAACCCCGATTAAATCAAGACTTTTTTGGTAGCCGTTAGTTACACCTTCAACCATATTTCCAATGATTGCACGTGTTGTACCGTGTAAAGAACGATGTTCTTTATTATCTGAAGGACGTTCAACTGTAAGAACATTGTCTTCAACTTTAATTGTCATTTCAGGATTAAAAGCACGTGTTAACTCGCCCTTAGGTCCTTTTACTGTAATTACGTTACTGTTGTTTGTTAAAGTAACACCTTGTGGAATCTCAAGTATTTTCTTACCAATACGAGACATTTATTGCACCTCCATTCATGAAAAAAATCTTACCAAACGTATGCTAGGATTTCTCCGCCAACTTGTTTTGCACGAGCATCTTTATCTGTTAAAACACCGCTAGATGTTGAAACAATAGCAATTCCTAATCCGTTAAGTACGCGAGGTACTTCGTTAGCTTTTGCGTAAACGCGTAGACCAGGCTTACTAATACGTTTCAAACCAGTGATTACACGCTCGTTATTTGCACCGTACTTAAGGAAAATACGAATAATTCCTTGTTTGTTGTCTTCGATATACTCAACGTCACGTACAAATCCTTCGCTCTTAAGGATTTCAGCGATATCTCTCTTAAGTTTTGATGCAGGGATTTCTAGTTTCTCGTGACGAACCATATTCGCATTGCGGATGCGAGTAAGCATATCTGCAATTGGATCAGTCATAACCATATTATTTACCTCCTTCCCAAATTAAGGGTTTACCAACTTGCTTTTTTAACACCAGGGATTTGACCTGCGTATGCTAATTCACGGAAACAAATACGGCAAAGTTTGAATTTGCGTAATACTGAATGTGGACGACCACAGCGTTCACAACGAGTGTATTCTTGAACAGCAAACTTTTGCTTGCGTTTTTGCTTAACGATCATTGATTTTTTGGCCACGAATTTCCCTCCTTTTTAATTACTTTTGAAACGGCATGCCCACTTGAGTTAATAACTCACGAGCTTCTTCATCTGTATTAGCAGTAGTAACAATAACAATGTCCATACCGCGTACTTTAGATACTTTATCGTAATCAATTTCAGGGAAAATCAACTGTTCTTTAACACCTAGAGTGTAGTTACCACGACCATCGAATGATTTCTTAGATACCCCTCTAAAGTCACGAACACGAGGTAAAGAAACAGAAACTAATTTATCTAAGAACTGATACATGCGTTCACCACGAAGGGTAACTTTTGCACCGATAGGCATTCCTTCACGTAATCTAAAACCTGCAATTGACTTTTTCGCTCTAGTTACAACAGGCTTTTGACCTGTGATAGCAGCTAGTTCTTCAACAGCATTGTCTAATACTTTTGAGTTTTGAACTGCGTCACCAACACCCATGTTGATAACGATTTTTTCAAGCTTAGGTGCTTGCATAACTGATGTATAGTTAAACTTGCTCACAAGAGCCGGAACAACTTCTTTATTGTACTTTTCTTTTAGGCGATTCACTAGTCGCGACCTCCTTTCTCTAAAAACTATTTATCTAATACTTCACCTGATTTTTTCGCAATACGTACTTTATTTCCATCAACAACTTTGTAACCTACACGAGTAGGATTGCCAGTCTTCGGATCGATTGGCATTACATTTGATACATGAATAGGTGCCTCTTGGCTCATGATTCCACCTTGAGGATTCATTTGAGATGGCTTTGAATGTTTTTTAATAACGTTCACGCCTTCTACTAAGACTCGGTCCTTTTTCGGATATGCTTCAAGGATTACACCTTGTTTGCCCTTGTCTTTACCAGAGATCACTTGTACTTTATCACCTTTTTTTACATGCATCTTATAGACACCTCCTTCAAGGCTAAAAAATAAGATCTTTTATAGTACTTCTGGAGCTAATGAAACAATTTTCATAAAGTTTCTTTCACGTAACTCACGAGCCACTGGGCCAAAGATACGTGTACCACGTGGACTCTTGTCATCACGGATAATTACACATGCATTTTCATCAAAACGAATATATGAGCCGTCTCCACGACGTGCACCACTCTTTGTGCGTACAATTACAGCTTTAACAACGTCGCCTTTTTTGACAACGCCACCTGGTGTTGCTTGCTTGACAGTACATACAATAACATCACCGATATTAGCTGTCTTTTTGCCAGAGCCACCAAGAACTTTGATTGTTAAAACTTCACGTGCACCTGAGTTGTCAGCAACTTTTAATCGAGTTTCTTGTTGAATCATCGATTAGTACCTCCTTTCGGAACACAAATTATAACCGAACTTTATTGTTAGATAATTACTGCTTCTTCTACTACTTCAACTAAACGGAATCGCTTTGTAGCTGAAAGCGGACGAGTTTCCATGATCTTAACGATATCACCAATTTTGGCTTGGTTGTTCTCATCATGAGCTTTATACTTTTTAGAGTACTTAACACGCTTGCCGTATAGTGAATGTTTTTTGTGAGTTTCAACTACTACAGAGATCGTTTTATCCATTTTGTCAGATACAACACGACCTACATATACCTTACGTTGGTTGCGTTCACTCATTTACGCTAACCTCCTCTCGATTATCGATTGTTAACACCAAGTTCTCTTTCGCGAATAATCGTCTTCATACGAGCAATCGCCTTGCGTACCTCACGAATACGAGTAGTGTTCTCTAATTGACCAGTCGCAAGCTGGAAACGAAGGTTAAATAATTCTTCTTTTAAAGATTTTACTTTTTGTTCAACTTCGGCAGTGGTTAAATCACGGATTTCATTAGCCTTCATTAGTTTCACCACCAATATCTTCGCGTTTTACAAACTTACATTTAACAGGTAACTTGTGCGCAGCCAGACGCAAAGCTTCACGTGCTACTTCTTCAGGTACACCTGCAATTTCAAACAAAATTTTCCCCGGCTTTACTACCGCTACCCAACCTTCTGGAGCACCTTTACCGGAACCCATACGTACTTCTAATGGTTTCGCTGTAAATGGCTTAGATGGGAAGATTTTAATCCAAACTTTACCGCCACGTTTCATATGACGAGTCATTGCACGACGAGCAGCTTCAATTTGACGGTTAGAGATCCAAGATCCTTCAAGTGATTGTAAACCGTACTCACCGAAGTGTACTTCAGTGCCGCCTTTAGCGCGACCACGCATATTTCCGCGGTGTTCTCTACGATACTTAACGCGTTTTGGTAATAACATTATTGGTTTCCTCCTTCCTCATCTTTCGTTGCTCTTTTCTTAGTAGGAAGAACTTCACCACGATAAATCCATACTTTAACACCCAACTTACCGTAAGTAGTGTCAGCTTCTGCAGTACCGTAGTCGATATCCGCACGTAACGTATGAAGTGGTACAGTACCTTCGCTATAATGTTCTGAACGAGCGATGTCAGCACCGCCTAAACGACCTGAAACCATTGTTCTAATTCCTTTAGCACCAGCACGCATCGCACGTTGGATCGCTTGCTTTTGTGCACGACGGAATGACACACGGTTTTCTAACTGACGAGCAATATTTTCAGCAACTAATGTTGCATCGATATCAGCTTTTTTAACTTCCATAATGTTAATGTGAACTCGCTTGCCGCTTAACTCGTTAAGAGCTTTACGAAGAGCCTCAACTTCTGTTCCACCTTTACCGATAACCATTCCTGGCTTAGCAGTGTGGATAGCGATATTCACACGGTTTGCAGCACGTTCGATTTCAATTTTAGATACAGCTGCATCGGATAAACGTTTGCTAATATATTTACGGATTTTAATATCTTCATGTAATAAATCAGCATAATCTTTACCAGCGAACCATCTTGATTCCCAGTCACGAATTATACCAACACGAAGTCCGTTAGGATTTACTTTTTGACCCACTACTATCCCTCCTTACTTTTCAGATACCACTACTGTAATGTGGCTAGTACGTTTGTTGATTGCACTCGCACGTCCTTGTGCACGTGGTCGGAAACGTTTTAAAGTTGGACCTTCATCAACGAATGCTTGAGAAACTACTAAATTGTTTATATTCATTTCGTAGTTATGCTCTGCATTTGCAATTGCTGATTTTAATACCTTCTCGATAACGGGAGAAACTGTTTTAGGTGTGTGGCGAAGAATTGCAATAGCTTCACCCACTTGCTTACCTCTGATTAAATCAATAACCATACGAGCTTTACGAGGAGCAATACGAACAGTTCTCGCGATCGATTTAGCTTGCTTCACTTCCATTCGAGTACCTCCTCTCTACTATCGTCTTGTTTTCTTATCGTCACCCGCATGACCTTTATAAGTGCGGGTAGGAGCAAATTCGCCCAATTTATGACCAACCATATCCTCAGTCACGAATACTGGAACATGCTTGCGTCCATCATAAACAGCAACAGTATGCCCGATAAATTCCGGAAAAATTGTAGAACGACGAGACCAAGTTTTAATAACTTGTTTTTTGTTAGACTCGTTAAGTCCTTCAACCTTCTTCATTAAATGATCATCGACAAATGGTCCCTTTTTCAAGCTACGACCCATGAATGAACCTCCCTTCGTGATTGCACCACGGTTCTAATCAACCGCAGAACAATCCCGTTATTTTTTACGACGACGAACAATAAATTTGTCTGACGCTTTGTTTTTCTTACGTGTTTTAGCTCCAAGTGTTGGTTTACCCCATGGAGACATAGGTGATTTACGACCAATTGGTGCTTTACCTTCACCACCACCGTGCGGATGGTCATTAGGGTTCATTACAGATCCACGAACAGTTGGGCGAATACCTAACCAACGAGAACGACCCGCCTTACCAACATTTACTAGTTCATGCTCTAAGTTGCCCACTTGACCAACTGTCGCACGACATGTCGCTAAGATTTGACGAACCTCACCTGACATTAAGCGAACTAGTACATATTTACCTTCTTTACCTAACACTTGAGCTTCGGCACCGGCGGAACGAACTAATTGTCCACCGCGACCTGGCTTTAACTCAATATTATGAATTACAGTACCGACCGGAATGTTTCGCAATGGTAATGCATTACCAATCTTGATATCCGCTTCCGGACCTGAGAATACTTCTTGTCCAACTTTCAAACCTTTTGGCGCAAGGATATAACGTTTTTCGCCATCAACATAGTTGATTAACGCGATGTTTGCAGTACGGTTTGGATCGTACTCAATAGTAGCAACGCGTCCTGGTATTCCATCTTTATCACGTTTAAAATCGATTAAACGATATTGACGTTTATGTCCGCCACCATGATGACGTGTTGTGATTTTACCTTGGTTATTACGTCCAGCTTTTTTGTATAACGGTGCAAGTAATGACTTTTCTGGTGTGTCAGTTGTGATTTCAGCAAAATCTAATACTGTCATACCACGACGACCGTTTGACGTAGGATTATACTTTTTAATCGCCATTTCGGTTTCCCTCCTTCACTATCATTTTATGCTTCGAAGAATTCCAATTCTTTGCTATCAGCTGTTAATTTTACAATTGCCTTTTTACGCTTAGGTGTAGTACCTGTATGGCGACCTACACGCTTAAATCTACCGTCATAATTTTGAACGTTAACTTTTTCAACTTTTACGTCGAAGATTTGTTCAATCGCTTGTTTTACTTCTGTTTTGTTAGCTCTTGTATCTACTTCAAAAGTGTATTTCTTTTCACCCATTAATTCAGTAGAACGTTCAGTTATCACGGGGCGCTTAATAATATCACGAGGATCTTTCATTATGCAAGCACCTCCCCTACTTTTTCAGCTGCTTCTTTTGTAATTACCATTTTGTCGTGGCTCATTACATCCAAAACATTTACTCCATTAGCGTCTACAACAGTAACACCAGGAATATTGCGTGCTGATAACTCGATTGTTTGATCTGCATCAGCTGTTATGACTAATACTTTTTTATTTAAAGATAGAGCATTTAACACTTGAACCATGTCTTTTGTTTTTGGTGCTTCAATTATTAAATTTTCTAATACTACTACATCATTTTCTAACACTTTAGTAGAAAGTGCTGATTTAATAGCTAAACGACGTACCTTCTTAGGAAGCTTGAATGAATAACTTCTTGGTGTAGGTCCAAATACAATACCTCCACCTCTCCATTGTGGAGAACGAATTGAACCTTGGCGTGCGCGTCCAGTTCCTTTTTGGCGCCATGGCTTTCTTCCGCCACCGCTTACTTCAGAGCGATTTTTTACTTTATGTGTACCTTGACGACGTGTTGCGCGTTGCATAACAATTGCATCAAAAAGTACACTCTTGTTTGGTTCAATCCCAAAAACCGCTTCAGAAAGTTCGATTTCACCTACTTGTGAACCTGTTTGATTATAAAGTGCTACTTTAGGCATCTAATTTCCTCCTTTCCGAACAATTATTTGTTACCTTTAACCGCACTAAGGATTTTCACATAGCTCTTTTTAGCTCCAGGAACATTTCCTTTTACTAAAATAACGTTGCGATCTGCATCAACTTTGACAATTTCAAGGTTTTGAACTGTAATTTGCTCTCCGCCCATTTGTCCAGGTAATAATTTACCTTTGAATACACGGTTTGGAGCAACTGGTCCCATTGAACCAGGACGACGGTGATAACGAGATCCGTGAGCCATAGGGCCGCGAGATTGGTTATGACGCTTGATTGCACCTTGGAACCCTTTACCTTTTGAAGTTCCTGTAACATCTACAAGCTCACCTTCTGCGAATAAATCTACTTTGACTTCCTGACCAACTTCATACTCCCCAGCGTTAATACCGCGGATTTCACGGACGAAGCGCTTAGGAGCTGTATTTGCTTTTGCTGCATGACCTTTTTCAGGTTTATTTGTACGTGATTCTTTTTTGTCAGCAAATCCTAATTGGATTGCATCGTAACCATCAGTGTCAACAGTCTTCTTTTGTAGAACTACGTTAGCTTCAGCTTGAATAACTGTTACTGGGATTAAATCGCCCTTTTCAGAAAACACTTGAGTCATACCAATTTTTCTACCTAAGATTCCTTTGGTCATTAGTCACACCTCCTGAATTAATATAATTTTTTTATTTTAAATTAAAGTTTAATTTCAATGTCTACACCAGATGGTAAATCTAAACGCATTAATGAATCAACAGTTTGTGGTGTTGGATTAACAATGTCGATTAGACGCTTGTGTGTACGCATTTCAAATTGCTCACGAGAATCCTTATACTTGTGCACCGCACGAAGAATAGTGTAAACCGCTTTTTCTGTTGGCAATGGAATCGGACCAGATACTTTTGCACCAGAACGTTTTGCAGTTTCGACAATCTTTTCAGCTGATTGATCAAGAATTCTGTGATCGTAAGCCTTTAAACGTATACGAATTTTTTCTTTTGCCATTATTTTCCCTCCTTTATCGCCCATTTTAGAATAGACATACTCCGTGAAAATTTCCTCACACTCGCCATGGCAAAGCGGCCGGGTGTGTCAGCAACCTTTCACTTCATAGCTGTAAACGACCAACATTCCCTATTATATAAAAAAATACAATAGTTTGCAACAAGAAAAAAATAAAGTTAAATTTATTTGCCCTGCGCACTTTTACAATTATACATACTGGATAATGGGAAAACAAGGTGTTTGCTATTGTCTAATAATTATAATTTAGAAGAACAAAATCGCTAACGCGACTTTTTTCCATGTCCCAAGTGTAGATTATTCACTTGGGACATTTCTCGCTCGAAGCATAGTGCCCCCACAAAAAGGACACTCAATTTCAACTTCCTCTCCGTC
>DULJ01000007.1 GCA_012840465.1 Caryophanales bacterium | reverse complement strand
TTACTCACCCGTCCGCCGCTAAAGTCAGGGGAGCAAGCTCCCCATCATCCGCTCGACTTGCATGTATTAGGCACGCCGCCAGCGTTCGTCCTGAGCCAGGATCAAACTCTCCGAAAAGTGTTTGATTGCTCAAAATTAATACTGACTTAGTGTTGAACTTCAAGTTCAACTTTGTTTGCACGCTTGACATTTTGTTTAGTTTTCAAAGATCATTTCAATCTTTCTTGCTGTTGTTTGACAGCGACAAAATTCATCATATCATTTCACTTCGCTGAAGTCAACAATCTTTTTTGTCTTTTTTTTAAAACAATTAGTTGTCGTAACAGCGACTTTGCTAATATAACACGATGCACATAAGATAGTCAACTAATAAATATAAATTTTGTAAATAAAAATAATATTTAAGATTTATTTATTGGTAACGCTTTCAATCAGATGGAATAAAATGTTATAATCTTTATAAACTATTTATACAATATTGTTAATAAAGTATATACAAACAACTTTTGGAGGTGTTTCATTTTGGTTAAAAATATAATAAGTTATGTTATCCCTTTTGGTGGTCTAATCGTTCTCTTTTGTTCATTTCACTTTTTTGATAAATATGCTGCATCATCCACTGACGATCAAATCGATTCAGATAAACCCGTTGAATGAAAATGGGCTAGCCACCGTATTGATCCAATGACTAGCCATTTTTCTTTTCTTATTTTCGATAAACAACATAGAATAGCCTCTTATGAGTTTGTTCATTATGCCCAATTGCTTCAACTACAATGAGCGTTAGTAAATTTTCTTGCCCGTAGAAGAATGTTGTGGACCATCCGTCACTGCCATCACGATCAATACTAATAAGCTTCCGTTGTCCCCATGAATCACACCATGATTTATTTTTTACCGGTACAGTCCAAAACTTTACTTCTTTAGTATTCAATGCCTCAACTTTAATTAGTAATTCTCCCATTGAATGTTGGCGCAATGTCACCCAGTGATTAACCATCGAAATCGGACTCGTTTCAATATCAATCACTTTCGGATCTAGAACTGTTTTTTCATCTTCAATTCCTTTATCTATACCTAATGATGAATCGGGAAGAAACACAACTAGGATCACACTAGATAGTAGTACAAATACAACCTTACTATACAAAGTAATGCACCCTTTCTGTCCAGATCATTCCTAATAAATAATCTTAGCCATCTGCACTTGAATAATTCGCTTTTCACCATATGTTAATAATCCGTGGATAAATAATCCCTCTTTGTTGGTAAATTGTTCCGGATTATTAATAGATCTCTCGCTTCTGTTCACAACCTGTGGATAGGTTTGTGGATAAACTGTTATTTAAAACAATTACTTTACATTTTCGCAATCAGCTATTAGAATAATCTCAGTGAGTTTTTATCAAATTAAATAAATTGATAGTATGATGGGGGCTTAGCTCAGTTGGGAGAGTGCAACACTGGCAGTGTTGAGGTCGCCGGTTCGAGCCCGGTAGTCTCCATACGAAACATGATAAAAAAGGCGGCAGACTATGCTGTCTTTTTTATTTTCTAACAAAAAATCCTAGGGAATGATTTCTCCCTAGGATTTTTTTCATCATTATCACACACTTTGTAAAATAGGCTTCGGCCTGTCCAACAAGAATCCCTGGCAAATATCTACACCTAGATATTTTGCGATGGAAAGGTCTATCTTCTCCTCTATTCCAACAAGTACTACTTTCATATCCGAATTATGAGCATAATTGATTAATGATTTAATCATTTGTTGCTTTTGCTTTGAATTAGATAGATTACGAGAGAAGAAGCGGTCCAGTTTAATATAATGTGGCTCTAGTTCAATAATCAAATCCAGCGTTGACCAGCCTTTGCCGACATCATCAATCGCAATTAGATAGTCAAGTTCCTTTAAAAGGTTTATTCGCTCTTTCAAACTTGAAATATCTTCTAGATAATCTGTATTTACAATTTCAAAAACAATATTTTGTCTCTTGGTAGAAAAGGCAGTTGACATCTTTTTTATAAAAGCCGGGAATTCATGGTGTAAAATCGTTGATGGGAATATGTTTATAAACAAGAGGTCTTTTAATGTGTTTTCTTCAGAGTAGTAGGTTTGCAATACTTTAAAAATTGACTTTGTTTCAAGTTCAAATAACTTTTTCACTAATTTTGCTTGGCTAAATATTAAGTCTGTTTCTCCCAATTTCGAGCGCAACAATATTTCTGCACCGACTCTTGACCAGTCCTCGGTTGAATATAATGATTGAGAACAATGGTAAAAATCATTCTTTTCGATTAGTTGGTATATTGCTGAATTTGTAATCATATTTATTGCCCTTTCTGTTTCTAACATACTTGCTATATTATTAACTACCAGTATACAACAATTTTTAAGCTGCTTCCATGAAGAATATTTGCTTTAATTTTAAAAGTCTAACAGATAAAAAAGCCCCTAAAGTTTCAGTACATAGTTGTACTTAAAAACTAAAGGAGCCTTCGGTGGCCCGATCGGCCAGCATTTGCTTTTTTGTTAGCGTCTTACTTTTGACTTTCACTTGTGGCAGGAGCCTTTACTTTTTGTTTTTGTAATTGAAACCGGTGTTTTTCATTCTTTTCAATTTGTGTCACCTGGGAATCATGAACTGTAATTTGAACCGTTCCAAATTCCAAGCCTTCCAGTGCATCGATAATTTTCTCAAGAACTTGCTGATCAATTCGTCTGTGTAAAGACAATGAAACCATCTCCTCCCAAATCGTGTTTATATATAAAAAAAACCTCATTCATTTTGAAAGAGGGTTGACCTGACAATGTCATTTTTCACCTTATCTTTCAGAATGAAATCATTCTGCAGGATTTAGCACCGTTCCATCATGGAGGTTGCTGGACATCAACGGGCCTGTTCCCTCAGTCGCTCTTGATAAGAATTTATTATATTGACTAGTAATTAATGTCTATATTAAAACCAAGTAATCCAATTGTCAATCAACTATTCGGATTTTCTAAAAAACTTTTGGAAAAATAATTACGACAAAAATACAGCAACTAATGATTGGAATACGCAATAAATCATTGTATAATTAGTTAATAATTAAAAACAGATAAGAATAGTTGGTAATTATGCTTTGAAACTATATAAGAAAAAAGGAATGAACATTACATGAAATTTCAAAACCTAAAAACGATGGATGAGCGGCTTTTATATATGAAGGAATTGTCTCAATGTTTTTTAACAAGAGCTGCAAAGATTGAGGAAGAAGGCAGTTTTCCATTTGAAAATATTTCCGAACTTAAAAGCTCAGGCTATACGGAGTTAACCTTGCCAAAAAAATACGGGGGCGAAGGAATTTCTCTTTACGATCTTGTTAGATTTCAAGAGTATATCGCAAGAGGGGATGGAGCAACCGCTTTATCGATTGGATGGCATATGGGGATTATTCAAGATCTAGGTGAAAAAAACAGATGGAAAGAGTCCGTGTTCCAAATGTTGTGTGAGGATGTAAAAAAAGGGGCACTTATTAATAATTGTGCGTCAGAACCACAAACCGGTAGTCCAACGCGTGGGGGAAAGCCTACAACTACAGCTATTAAAAAGGGGGATAAGTGGATCATTAATGGTCGAAAAACATTTTCTACGATGGCACCTGTACTTGATTACTTTAACGTGACAGCTACAGTTCAGGAAACTGGTGATGTTGGGTACTTTTTAATTCCAAGATCAACTACTGGAGTTGAAATTGTGGAAACATGGGATAGTATCGCAATGAAAGGAACAGGTAGCCATGATTTAGTATTGAATGATGTTAAGATTGAGGAGGATTACCTAGTAGAATGGTTTGAACCAGGTAATAAAGGGGCTTCAGGCTGGTTGCTACATATTCCGGCATGTTACTTGGGAATTGCACAGGCTGCCGAAGAGTACGCGATTAACTTCGCTAAGGACTACTCACCTAATAGTATTACAGGGTCGATCATTGACTTGCCATACGTAAAGCAAAAAGTAGGGGAAATGGAATTAGAATTAATGAGAGCACGACATTTTCTTTATTCGGTTGCAAAACAATGGGATGACTCAAATGAAGAGGAAAGGAATGCATTAAAACCTGAACTTGGAGCAGTCAAACATGCCGTCACAAATGCGGCGATAAAAGTGGTTGACCTGGCAATGAGAGTAGTGGGTGCCCAAAGTTTATCAGCCAAAAATCCATTACAAAGGTATTACCGCGATGTCCGTGCGGGTCTACATAACCCACCAATGGACGACATGACTATTCTATTGCTTGCGGAGAAAGCTATTTCACAGAATTAAAGGTTTTAACAATAAGAAACCTTGAAAGGCATTTAGCCAATCAAGGTTTTGCTAATCTATAATATATTTCTTTTTTCAAGCCACTGAATTTGCTTTGTACCACCGTAATCTTGAATTAACTCACTAACCTCAATCGCAATAACCTCATTCTTTAAAATATAATATTTTATCCCATTTCCTACTAAACAAATATCACACTTTTTCAATTTTGTTTGCCCCAATAGAATAATTGAACCTTCTTTATATTTTAATATTACTGGTTCTTCCTTACTTTTAATAAAGTCATTGGGATTAAAAACTGGTACTCCACTAACTTTTTTACTGTAAGTGAAAGCATTATAATCTGTCTTAGAAGGGTTAGAGAAGATTAGTTCTAACTTTTGTAAAAAACTATCGGAATTTATTCTAATAAGACAGCTTTCTCCTTCCGAAAGATTAACACCCTCTTCATTGTTTATTGTTGAAACAAGATTAAAAGTACCGCCCTCTTCATCTAAGAAAGCACAATACTCAATATCAATATTTTCTTTGATATTACTAACCATTAGCATAACGTATTCCTCCGTTATTTAAAACTTCCTGGCTGGACTCCAACGATATCATTAAATTCATTAACATAAACCTTAACACCTGTTTTCGGGTCGGTATAAATCCAGCCAAATCTATCACCGTTTGTTGGTTTCTGCTTCAGTGCTCTAGTTATTTGATCTGGCATTATATCTTTTCTACCTGATTTCTTTAAGCTATTAATAACATGGTCATTTATTTCATACTTTTTCCCATTAACTTTAAGACCATTATCTATATCAGAATTCTTGAGATACCCTTTTTCTATGTTCTGGCTGACTCTCCTTCCAAGACCGTCATAAGAAAAAGTGGTGGCTTCATTTTTCCAATTCGTTACTTTTTCTAGCTTATTTCAAAAAAGAAGAGTCACCACTTAATAGTGATTGACTCTGCTAAATTATTATCTATTAATTTTCAACAAAATCTATCAATCTTCAAGGTATGCCGGGCACTAGGTACTAATGGTTTGTCGCCCATGGCTAGGAATACTAATAAATCATAACGCTTTCTACTGATATTTAAAATAATGCTTTAAATCTTGACTTTTATTAATATTCATAAAGTCTGTATAGTTTAAATAAAGTTCATTTTGATTATTAAAGTATACACTGATTGTATCAAAAGTGAGACCCTTCCTTATTTATATTATATCACAAAAGTTGTGAACTGAAACCTTTACCAAGTTATCGTAAGAACCATTTTTGAGTTGGCAAATACACTCGTAATTCTCGTTGAAGAATTTGTACATTATCCTCTAACCCATACTGAAAAACCTTGATTGTTACTCCATCCACACCTGCGGTTCCACGGTTCCTTTTAACCTCTTTAAAAGCTTCCTCCATGTTTGGCATCGCCCAAATTTTATCAATGAGGCTATACCACTTTCTCTTTTGCGGAATCTTCACTCCCTTACGAAAACCTTGTTTGTTTATTCTTCCATTCATGCGTCGTCTTCTTTCCTTTCGTTCCAATAGGTTTACTAGCCCAACCTCGGAATACCTATGGATTGTCTTAAGTACTACGCCCCGGATGGTCCACCCTTCTGTTCGACCCCGACTCTTTGGATTACTTTCCTCATCAGTTTCTATCTGGCACATGATGTATTTTCTAAATAACAAAGCTTTTCTTACATGGACAGACGGGCTTCGCATCAAGTCCCTTCCTTTTGGGTAAGGGCTTGTCCCAGTAACTTAGCACTGAGTTACTTACCTTTGCGACTTTTCCAGTAAGTTTATTCACTACTATCCCCTGCCCTGACTTCTCAACATCCATAGCCTCATCTTGTCCAGCCCAGACTTGAATGTGGGTTACCATAAGACCTCCTTGGGTCACGTCATCAGGCTTTTTCTTGAATCCAGTTCTCCTAACTAACAGAGCCCACATGTGGTATTGGACACTCCCTTCTTTTGCAGGGTTATCCGACTCAGCCAGCCAACACGGTTAATTGTCTCCTGTTCCAAGATTTGTCTTTAAGTCCTCCGCACAGTTCCTCACGGACAATGCGCTACCTGTCAACTATACACTTCCGCCACAACGGTGTGTTCTGGACTTTCACCCGTTAGTCCGATGCGCTGCCAAGCGCACAAAAGCCTTAAGGTAGTTACCTTAAGGCTCATAATCAAGAAAGTATTTTTTCTATTTCTTTGTCATAATTAGTTACTTTATTATTAATTTCTATTAACAAAGTATCCTCATCAGTTGCAGGTTCGTAACCAATTATAACTTTTGGAATTTCATATTTTTTTTTCAAAATAACTAGAAAATGTACTAATCTTTTCAACCTTAACTTATTATCGTTCATCTCATCCTTTAATATTTCATTTTCAGGAAAGTTAAATACAATGTCACCATATTGTTCATCAAACGAGAAGACTATTACTACGTCTTTTAATGAAATACCTAACTGCAATTCCTCTAAAAATATATTTCCTGTGCCTTTTGGTGTTAAAATCTCTTCTATGTTTTTCACTTGAGAAAAATTCAAATCTTTTTCTGAAATATTATCATAAAAATGTGATGATTTAACTTTTAATGTAGATAATTTAAGTTCATCGTAAATTAATTTATCAATTTTTCTTTTATTAAAATCAGTTAATATAATCTCTAAATTTTCCACTTACAACCCTCCTTTTTTACTGGTCAATAAACCCTTTAAAAGTCCCATCAAGGTTTAATCGAACTCCACGCCCATCTGGCAGTTTTTTCTCTAAAAATTCTATTCCTTTGGGATTTTTAATTTTTATAAATCCTCCAGGTCCATCTATTATTTCTTCAAGATGTTTCAATGCTGTTTGATTTATTTGGTCGGAGCCGCCTTTAACTTTCCCCCAAATATCTGGATTTCTTCCTGCATGTTTTTGTAAAGCATGACCTACAACAGTCTCTCCACCCTTTTTAGGGGCAGTTGCAGTTTTTATTATAGTTTTATTATTAACTTTAACAAAATTACCCGTACCCTTAGTTACATCTTTTAATGCATTTTTGGCAACCTTTGCCTTTTTACTTGGATCAACCATACCTGTGAGCATAACAATTTGGTCATAAAATTTTTTCTGCTCTTCCACATAAATCTTATCCAATTGTTGTACTTCGAGCTGTGTAATACAGATACCTTCACTCTGTGCTTCTCTCAGTCGCCAATCCATTTGCATATGAAGA
>DULJ01000006.1 GCA_012840465.1 Caryophanales bacterium | reverse complement strand
TTTTGAGTCCTCCTTGGGTATCAATTAAGGGTCCATTTTTTGCTTCGAAGCTTTGGACACCTCGTATCATACCAAGAGGGCTCTTTTTGTTCAAACCTCAAATTACTTCATTACAGGAATGCTCCTTAGTAGATTTGACTAGATATGTCACCAGCAAACTTCAAATCTCTAACTCCGCTTCTATTGAATATATTCATACGCATTATAAGGAGTCAATTAGATTAGAAACTTTAGCGAAAATAGAGCATTACCATCCAGTCTATTATTCAGCATGGTTTAAGAAAAAAACCGGGAAAGGCCTAAAAGCTTATCTATCTGAACTTCGTTTGAAAGAGGCTAAACACCTATTACATTCAACAAGTTGGGCCATGTCGAAGATTAGTGAGGAGTTGGGTTTTGAGAATTCTTCATCGTTTACAAGGTGGTTTGTAAATTCTGAAGGAATATCCCCACAAAAATTTAGAATTCTTAATAAAGGATAAAAAGGAACTTAAACTTGGTAAAGAAAATTGATCAGGAATTTTCTATCATAAGTTTAAACATTCTTTTTATCTTTTTTTATTGAGGTGAGCAAAATGAAGGAAAAATTGGCTCCTATTTTAATATTAATTGCAGCAATACTTTGGGGGACCACGGGTACAACTCAGGCACTTGCGCCGGAGACAGCACACCCGATCGCTATTGGGGCTACTCGCTTAGCAGTTGGTGGTATATTTTTAGTAGTACTTGTCCTGATAATGGGGAAATTCAACTTTAAAGATTGGCCAATCAAAACGACGATATGGGCTTCTTTAAGTATGGCATTGTATCAACCATTATTTTTCACGGCCGTTTCGATTACGGGAGTGGCTATTGGAACAGTGGTAGCTATTGGTAGTGCCCCTATTTTATCAGGTCTCTTAGAATGGCTATACTTAAAAATTCGACCATCTAAAGTTTGGTGGTATTCTACAGCCCTATCAATTTTAGGTTGTCTAATGCTCTTTAGCAATAAAGAATCAGTATATGTAGATCCTGTTGGAATAATAATGGCTTTGGGGGCCGGATTATCCTTTGCTAGTTATGCGCTAATAAGCAGAAATTTAGTTAAAAACCATTCACCATTATCAGTAGTAGCCATTGTTTTTACCCTTAGTGCCCTCTATTTATCTCCATTTTTGTTTATTTATGATATGTCTTGGATAACAAGTTTTCGAGGTGTGAGTGTAAGTCTTCAACTTGGGATTATGGCGACTGGGGTAGCCTATTTCCTTTTTTCCAAAGGTCTTGCCCATGTCTCTTCATCAACTGCAGTTACACTGGCGTTAGCAGAACCATTAACTGCCGCATTATTAGGAGTGCTCATCCTAGGGGAATACTTAAACGTAACTTCTTGGGTTGGAATTTCCCTCTTAATGCTAGGTATCGGAATATTAATAGCGTCGTCTAACGGTCCTCGTAGCAAAGACGTTGAAGCCCAATGAACTCATTAGGAATGGAGTAAGAATCTTAAAAACTGCCATAATGGGGCACAGTTCCCAGCCCTGTGTCCCACCAAATTAATTCGCCTTCTTTTTCTTTCGTACAATCGCAATCAACAATAAAAACAGTGGGATAATAGTCTGTATAAAGGGACCATAATAAGGAAGCACCACGGTAAGGAACGAATTATATGCTGCCAAACTAGGGATTGACCAAAAGGATATTTCTACTATTAAAATTGTAAATGGCCATATAACAACCCGATAGTCTGAAAGGTTTAGAAATTGGGCCGTACCTAAAGCAGTTACGTAAAAAAAGACAGAAATTTTAACAAAAGCTCCTATAATCCAAACAGCCATGGCAACGGATTCCAAGTTATCGAAAAACTCCCCGACGCTGACATATCTACTTACATTCATCAAGGGAAATTGCTTAGAAGCCGTAGCTGGTCCGAGTATTAATAGAACAGTTAAATTGACCACAACTAACGTCAACATTACGGCGAAAACAGTCCACATCCCATATTTCCTACTTTTTTTTACATCTGTTACAAAAGGTAAAAGAAAAATGATCAGGAAAAACTCTGAGAACCATCCTCTTGGTACTACAGCACCCTTGAGAGAAGGTCCGATGCCTTCCCCAAATATTGGGAATATATTTTTAAAATCAAAGTCCGGACTCAATAAAATGACAACAATGAAAAGCGGTAAAATAAAAAAAGGCGAAAACAATTGAGCAAGTCTCCCCAACATCTCTATCCCGCCTTGCACAGCAAATGCACAAAGTATGACCATCGTTACGCTAATGACACTAATCGGAGTATGAATTAAAATAGAACTAACAATAAATTCACTGTACCCTCTAACAACATGCCCAGTAGTTAAAAGATAAAAGGAAAGGAAAATTAAACTGATAATTTTCCCTGCGAACCGACCAACAATTTGCTCACTAAATTGAATCACCGTTTGTTTAGGATAAAGTTTATGTAATTCATAGGCAATATAGACGGTCACAAATCCACCAACGGACGCGAAAATAGGCGATATCCACAAATCATTTTTTGCATATTGTCCGACAATACTTGGCACCGAAATAATAAACGTAGCAATTATGGCGGGAAATAACATGACAGCCATCTGTAGGGATGAAATTTTTCCTTTCTCCATTACTTTTTCCTTTCCGCACTTCTATAATTCCATAAGGGGTGCAAATGGTTTAAACAGTGCACTAATTACGGTCACAGGTCCTGCTATATTCTGGAGATCGAACATGGATAATCCCCAACCAATAAAAAGTAGAATAAAAAAGACCAATTTTTCTTTTTTTGAATACTTTTTTATTCTTGTCCATTGAATGAAAATGAGGATTGTAATAATAAGTGTCGTTGTGAAAAAGGCGCCCCACCTCATTTTTCCTTCACCTCATCTCGTGGTAATGCTCCTGGTTTTGTAATTTGGCCCTCCCTACGAATCTGAGCATCTACGTTAATCGTTACGTCCACTTCTGAAAACAGCTCATCCCAGTGGTTTTCAACACCTTTCCATTCTTTTGGATACTTCCAATGGAACTCCTTAGAAAAACCGACGATATCCGTATGCATCTCATGCTGTAGTTTCTGAAGGGTCTCTCGAATTCGATTTTCAATACTTTCCTGATAGGCACTTTCTACCTTTTTCAGCAACTTGGGATTCTCAAAGTCAACATGGGTTTCATTTGATACAATATCCCCTTCTGTAACCACATCCACACCCATTCTCCACTTTCCGTCAATAATTTGAGGTGTTAATCTAACATGTGTTGACACCGAATTTATAGACACCAATCCCTCTTCATCTTCAATCTCTACACTAACGGTATATCCTTTAATTTCATCTCTTAACCATAAAACCCCTCTTGTTTCCGCCTCAGTTAGCGTTCCAATCATTTTATCCTTGTTAAAAACGGCTGTACCATTAATATGAATATATTTAAGTGGGTTTCCTTCACTTAGCTGCTCTGTTTTAATTTTAACGTATGGAAGGGCTGCGGCACGACTGACACCTGATAACTTTTCCTCCACATCCTGAAGGGTGGTCCGCATCCCGATACGATTATTTGTTATTTCTCGTAGAACCTCCGCCGAAAACCTTTCTATATTAGGACTTATCTCAAGAATCGTCTTTGGCTCCACTTCACTCACATAGACATATGCCCTTTCCCTTGGTCCAGGATTACGGAGCAAAAAATCCAGCTGTTCTTGAATCCCCGCCTCTGCCAACTTTTTACCAAATATAAATACTCTGCATTGTCCCCAAAAAATTTGACGAGGAATACCTTCCTGAAGCTTTGATATGGCATCTGGCAAATTCCTCCCTATATGAGAAATTGTCTCTGTAACTTTCTCCCCTCCACTTCCAGCACCTTGACCGCTCCCGCTGCTTATTCTTTTCGGTATAAACATTTGAATGGTCAGTTCAATTTGATTATCATCCTTTTTATCAATGGCAGCTCCTGTGACAATCGCCAAATCATTGACCTCCACCCGATCCCAGCAGCCGCTTAAAACCAGGATTGACATACAAGCCAAAAGCAAAAAAGAGATTCCTTTCATGAAGTATTGTCCATTACCTTTCTTTAGCATGTTTGTTCATCTTCCTCTACTTTTCAGCCTCTTTTCGGACTTGGCTCCTGCCCCTTGGACTGACGATATAAATTTGACTTTCCGGTAAGGGGACGTGTATTCATCTTCCACAATGGAGCTCTCCATAGAACATCTTTCAACTCACGGCTCTTTAGCGGTGCCAATGGTGTTAAATAGGGAATACCGAAAGAATGTAGGGTACATAAATGAATCGCTATGGCAATGACTCCCATCACAATGCCTAGCAATCCTAAGGTCGATCCAAGTAACATGATCGGGAAACGCAGCATCCGAATTGCAACTCCGACCGCATATCGGGGCATCATAAAGGAAGAGATCCCTGTAATCGCTACAACAATAACCATAGGTGCCGAAACCAACCCCGCTTGAACTGCAGCTTGCCCAATCACAAGGGCGCCAACAATGCTGACAGCTGAGCCAATCTGTTTCGGTAATCGAACACCTGCCTCCCGCAGTGCTTCAAACAAAACTTCCATAATTACCGCTTCAACAAAGGCTGGAAAAGGGACCCCTTCACGAGAAGCTGCCATACTCAGCAGTAATTGGGATGGTACCATCTCATGATGAAACGTTAAGACGGCCACGTATAAAGACGGCAATAAAAGCGAAATTCCAAAAAAGAAATACCGCAGCCAACGAATAAAAGTTCCTGTCATAAATCGGTCATAATAATCCTCATGGGATTGAAGCAATGAAAAAAAGCAGATAGGTGCAATTAAACAAAAAGGGGTTCCTTCTACTAAAATTACTGCCCGCCCCTCTAATAAATTAGCACAGGCTACATCCGGCCTTTCGGTTGACATGATTTGAGGGAAAGGAGAATAAGGGTTGTCCTCAATCATTTCTTCAATATATTCGCTTTCTAATATGCCATCTATTTGAATTTGCTTCAGACGATTCATCATCTCATCAATCAGGGTTTGATCGGCAATTCCGTCGATATATGCCAGGACAACATTTGTTTTTGTATAATTGCCAATTTTCATCGCTTTCATTTTAAGAGCAGGACTTTTGATGATCCTCCGCAAAAGAGACATACCGACCTCAAGGGATTCATTAAATCCTTCTCGCGGTCCCCGGACCCCGACTTCTGCAGCGGGCTCTTCAATCGCCCGCTTCTCCCGTTTTGACAATCCTATAGAATATCCATATGGCTCCCCTTCATACAAAAGAAGTGGGTTTCCGTCTGAGATAGACTCGATACATTGGGTCACCGTATTCACTTTCTTCACATTCAAAACTGGTATTTTATTTTCGAGAAATTCATTTAGCGCTTGAGGCTCATTGGGTATTCTTAGCATGGAGGGGGTTAGCACAAAGTTCTCTATTGCTTCCTTGTCCGAAAGTCCTCCAATATAAATAATGATGGCTCTTTGTTGTCCGAAAAGTAAAAATGATCGAAACATAACATCTAAGCAGTTTTCATATATCGAATCAAACATTTCAACATTTTGATCAAAGTTTTCATATAAAAGGTCCTGTGGCATAGAATCCTCAGGTTTCTTTTGCTTTTGCAATTGAGGCTTCTTTTCTTTCGCTTTGGCCAATAATTTTTCTACATTACGAATCAAATTAATCCCTTCTTTATCCACTCATAGTTAACTTGCTTTTTATTTATTCTCCTTCATGCAGGTATTTTTATACGGGAAATTCAAAATTTAACATAATTACCTTTTTCATGGAAATAATAAGAATAGGAATTGGTAAATGGATGCTGATAGTGGGGATGTAAATATGTTGAACATTTTAAATTATTTATCTTTGGCAATGACCACCATATTATTTGTGATTTATTTAATTATACTTATTGGCTGGCGTTGGTTAATGAAAAGAATCGTAAGAAAGATGGGAAAGATTATTTTAACTGACAGTTATCAAGAAAATATTATCGAGCTAATGCCCGGACTTCGGCATATGGGCATTCAAAATATGCTTGAAAACAGCCTGCGTGCCGAAACAGGCGACCTGCTTCATCGTCCACTTGGTTCTTCAAAAAAATGGCCGCATTTAGATCCGATTACCTTTATTCCCGCACAGACGACGCCGTTTCCAATTGACAAGGGCGAAGAGATTGATGTGGCAGTTACAATTGGGCCAAAAGCAAAAAGACCAATGAAAATTCAAATTCCACTTATGATCACCGGAATGGCTTATGGGATCGCACTTAGTGAACAGGTAAGGTTATCTTTAGCGGAGGCAGCAAAAAAGGTTGGAACTGCTATTAATTCTGGTGAAGGTGGGATACTGCCTGAAGAATTAGACACAGCGGGAAAATATATTTTACAGTTTTCTAAAACAGAATGGTCAAAGGAAGAAGAGAAAATTAAGCGTGCTGACATGATCGAAATTAAGTTCGGACAAGGTGCACTTTTCGGAATAGGAGGCAGGATTTCACCCAATAATTTAACAGGGCGCGCCCGTGCAGTAATGGGACTCAAAGAAAATGAAGAGGCAGTGATTTATGATAACTTTTTTGAAAATCAAACATTACAAGATCTGAAGGAACTTGTTGAAAAACTCCGAGACCTAACAGGTGGTGTTCCCATCGGAGTAAAAATCGGGACAGGTGGAAAAATCGAAGAAGATATTGACCATTTAATTGACTTAGGTGTCGATTATATCGCCATTGATGGTAGCCAAGGAGCCACACTTGGTGCACCTCCTATTTTATCTGATGACATGGGCATCCCAACTTTACACGGCGTTATCCGCGCTGTTCATCATTTAGAAAAGAGAAATATGAAGGGGAAAATTAGTTTAATTGTGTCAGGCGGGCTTTTCGTTCCTGGGCATTTCTTAAAAGTGCTTGCACTTGGGGCTGATGCTGTTTATGTTGGCTCAGCGATTCTTTTTGCTGTCTCACATCCCCAATCATTAAAACCACTTCCCTTTGAACCGCCTACACAAGTTGTATGGAATGAAGGGAAATTCAAAGACCAATTTCAGGTTGAAGTTGGTGTAAAATCAGCAGAGAATTTTCTAACGGCAAGTGTCGAAGAAATGAAAATGGCGTTACGAGCAATGGGAAAACGTTCATTAAAGGAATTGTCAAAAGAAGATTTAGTTTCATACGATGAACTGACCGCAAATATGATCGGAATTCCTTTTACTTTTGAGGCTTGGGAAAACAAACACATAGAGCACTGAATAAATTTATCTAATGGTGGAGAAATGAATATGTCAAACATTCTGTCCTATTTGATATTTACAATGGTATCCATTTTATTTATCTTAACTGTATTCATACTTACTGGTTGGCGTTGGATTATTCAACTAATAGTGAGGAAGACTGGAAAGATCATTTTAACAGATAGCTATCAAGAAAATATTATAGAGTTAATGTCGGGATTTCGGCATGTGGGTATTCAAAATATGCTGGAAAGTAACTTGCGTGCCGAAACTGGCACCGTCCTTTATCGTCCGCTTACTGGCTCTTCAAAAAAGTGGCCACATTTGGACTCAATTACCTTTATTCCTGCTCAAGTTTCACCTTTTCCGGTAAACGGGGATGAAGAAGTAGCTATCGCGGTCATGATTGGACCAAAAGCAAAAAAGCCAATGAAAATTGATATTCCACTGCTCATTAGCGGAATGGGCTATGGAGTTGGACTCAGTGAACAGGCACGGCTTTCGTTAGCAACAGCAGCAAAAAATGTCGGTACTGCCATTAATTCTGGTGAAGGTGGCATTTTGCCTGAAGAATTAGCTGCTGCAGGAAAATATATTTTACAGTTTTCCAAAACAGCATGGTCAAAGGAAGAAGATATTATTAAGCAAGCCGACATGATTGAAATCAAGCTAGGACAAGGTGCAGTAGTCGGTATGGGAAAAACGATTTTACCTAAAGATTTGACAGGGCGTGCTCGCGAAGTAATGGGCCTTAAGGAAAATGAAACGGCCGTGATTGGTGAACTCTTTTTTGAAAATCAAACATTACAGGATATGAAAGAACTAGTTGATGAACTTCGGAGTATATCAGGTGGCGTTCCCATTGGGGCGAAAATTGGGATGGGCGGAAAGATTGAAGAGGATATCGACCATTTAATTGAAATGGGTGTGGACTATATTGCCATTGACGGTGGACAAGCAGCCATGAAAGAAGCCCCGCCTATTTTATGTGATGACTTTGGAATCCCAACATTGCACGGGATTGTTCGAGCTGTTAACCATCTAACAAAAAGGGATATGAAAGGACAAATTAGTTTAATCGTGTCAGGCGGGCTTTTAGTACCCGGGCATTTTTTAAAAGTACTTGCACTTGGAGCTGATGCCGTATATATAGGCTCTTCCATGTTATTCTCTGTCTCACATACTCAATCTTTAAAAGCTGTTCCTTTTGAACCGCCTACACAAGCCGTTTGGTATAACGGAAAGTTTAAGGATCAATTTAATGTCGAAGATGGGGTAAAATCAGCGGAGAAGTTTCTAACCGCAAGTATAGAAGAAATGAAAACGGCATTACGTGCAATGGGAAAACACTCGCTCAAAGAATTATCAAAAAACGACCTAGTATCCTACGAAAAGCTAACCGCTAAAATGATCGGAATTCCATTTACATTTAACACTAATAAATAACAGAATGGGACACAGTTCCATCTGTAGCTTATTCCCATAAAGTTTGGTCAGAATCGGTCGACAAATCCCACGTTAAAAGCAGGAAGTTATTTTTTATAGCTTCCTGCTTTTTGTGAATTTTCAGTGCATTATAGTATTAATTATGTTGCACTTGTTAATTTACATCATAAAGTACAAAAAAAACCATACTAGAGGATGTTCAAAAAGTTGTATCTAAACCGCCTACAAACCCATTGGACAATTTTGACTGCTCCCAGAAATGGAAATGAAAGTAACCTTATTATTGGTAGTCCTATCGGCGAGAAATCTTATTGAA
>DULJ01000119.1 GCA_012840465.1 Caryophanales bacterium | reverse complement strand
TTGTGACGTTGTGCCCGGAATTCTAGCATCCCGGACACCGAACGTCACCTGTCGGCCCCGATCACGCGACCCTTTCGGCGGCTCATGAACAAGAGGGATACAAAGGAAACATTAGCAATAGCAACATAGGCCACAAGGGCCTTGAGAACCCCCATACCAAGAAACACCGAAACCAGAAGTCCGACCAGCCCGATCACCCCGCTGACCAGCGCCAGCATTGTCGCAGAACCGGAAGGAACATAACCCATTTTTACAATCCTCTTCTGAAAACCGAACTATTCCGACGGGGTCTTCCCCGGGAACGGTCAGAAACCGAAATTCACGCTATTACGGAAATCGTGATGGCCGGGTGCAGCGCGGGCCGCATGACCCGCAGTCTCATTCAGGGCCGTATTTCCGAATTTTCGATGACGCCCCCCAGGCAGAACCTCGGTCGCTTCGCCGGAACCGCAACGGGTCCCCGAAAAACGACGGAGGAGCCTTATGGGGGGCGGTGATGCCGCCCGAAACCGCGGGAAATGCAAGGGAAGGAACAAGTCCCACGGAAGCAGTAGCATCATTGAACATCGGAACGCCCCTTCAACAGTGGTGCAACACCACCAGCGGGTGACGATTCTGCTGGTGCCGAATGCCCATCTTGCGCGCTTGGCGACCCGAGGTCAGGAAACGCGCGGGAACCGCGACATATTCCGGGTCGGCCAACTGCGGGAACAGCGAAAGAATTTCCCGTGCGGCCGCCGTGCCGACAGACTTAAGGGCCTCGGCGCCGGTATAAAGCGATTCGGTTTCAGCACCGTTGGATATCACGATCTCATGCTGGTCGAACAGGATGTGGAAATACTCGACCTCCTGGATATCGTCGGCGATATCGAAACCGTCCAGCAGCACCAACTGCTTTGCGGCAACCAGCACCTCTTGGGCGTCGAACATTTTCTGCGCGATCTTCGAGCGAACCAGAATACGATGCTGGGGCGAAACCATCAGGTCTTCGACCGGCAGGCCGCTTCCCAGAGCTCCGGCTGCAATACGGATCGGGCGCAGACTCGGCATTGCCTGCAATTCCGACGCACTCAGCTTGCGCGAGCCAATCCATCGAATCGGTTGCATCCCATTATCGCGGGTCTGGACCATATCCCCAACACGCAGGAATTCGACCGGCGCCTCTCCTGCCGCAGTCGCGATCATCGTGCCACGGGCGAAACAGGGAACAGCGGTATTTTCCGCGCTCAACAGGTTTTCCGAAAGAAGGTTGCCAGTGTCATTGGCGACATTGTAATCGCTGAAGATGCGCAGCCCGCCAGCGGACGTCAGGACGCCGGTAGATTGTTCATAACGCAGCCAGGCCAGTGGAGTGCTGAACTGGTTCGCAGGGTGGGCCGCATTCCATTGCGCCAGCGTGGTCGCATTATAGAACGCGGAAAGATCGACGAAATCGTTGTTGTTGATGTTGTTGTCACCAACTCCTTCGGTCGCGTTGAAATCAGCGATCGTGGTGGCATAGCCTTCGGCATGGAATACGTCCGGGCCTGTGCCACCATACAGCGTGTCCAACCCGGAACCGCCATACAGGAAATCTCGATCACTGCCACCATAGATCAGGTCATTTCCAGCGCCGCCGTACAGAGAGTCGTTTCCGGCATCACCATGCAGCGTATCATTTCCGGAGCCGCCATAGACTTTATCATGGTCAGCCCCACCATAAATCAGGTCACTGCCGGCATCCCCGTAGAGCTCGTCGTCTCCGTCATCACCATGGATCGTGTCATCATTATTGCCAGTATTGACCGTCTGGCCATCGCCAAAAATGGTGTCGTTACCGGCTCCACCATAGAGCTCGTCAGCGCCTTGCTGGCCTTGAATGCGATCATTCCCCGCACCACCATAGATGGTGTCGTTGCCCCCATCCGTGAATTCGGTGCGCACACCGCTCAGGAAATCGTCCCCGTCGCCACCTTCGATCCAGTCATCCCCGGACGACCCGATGACCGTGTCATTTCCATTGCCGCCGTAAAGCTCGTCCCCTTCGATATCGTCGTCTCTGGCAACAATGGAATCATTTCCATCCCTACCATACACCGTATCGCGCCCAAGGTTCCTGTCTATAATATCCTTGCCCGGAGTGCCTTCGAGAGAGTCGTTTCCGGGGGTTCCGCTAATAATGGCCATTCTGGATCCTCTTGCATTGTATAGTGACAGCGCGTGGTTCGTTTGAAGCGCGAAATACGCAAGGTGCGACTAAACATCGGCACTGGGATCAGTCAGTAGGCCAGAAGAATGACCATGCCGAGACACGAGTCCCGACCATCCGGACGGCCGTCACGAAACGTCGTTCATATGGCACGAAATGCAGACCCGGCGGCAGTTGCAGAACCTGAAACAGATGCCGGCAAAGGTCATAATGTCGAAAATTCAGGAACAACGGAGCACGGCAAACCGGTGCCCAGGCTGTCGATCAGGCCATCAACGATGCGTCAACTGACTTGGAAAGCCGTCGGTTCCAGCGCTCGATAAAATCCGACCGCCTGCCTCGCGCCACCGGCAAAACCGTATCGTCATCGAGATAGACCATCATGTTATCGTTGGCGACCTTAACCTGCTCGATCCCGTTCCATGCCACCCAATGCGATCGGTGGATGCAATAGCCAAGCTCATCCGGGATCTGTTCCAAAAAATCCCGAAGCCTGCCTCTGAGAAAGTATTTCTCGCCCTCAAAGGTCGAAATGGAGACATAATGTTCCTGCGAAGAAACGGTCCGAATGCACTTGGCCAGGAACTTCTTGTCAGAGACCTTGATGACACATAGATCTGAACTATTGCGCACAGCTGCAAGAGGCTGTGGATCGGCCAAAGGTTCCGCCGGAAGCGGACGCGCCAAGGGCGCGGTTATGGCGGTCTTCTGTGACGGCTCTATTTGCTGCAAGACGTCGGGAAGAACCAGTATCCCATATGTGACTTCCAGCCCCAGAAAAATGCCGAAATAAAATATTACCAGGAAAAAATCTTCCGCCAGCGACAACCTTTTCCCGCCGAACAGGGAAACGCTCCACTCTCCGATCAGCGTCACCACGATTGATGCAAGCAGCACCATCCACATGCTGTGCACCGTCCGGATGCCAAGCCGATCCCCAAAACGGTTCAACACGGCAAACATCCGGAAATACAGGGAGAAGACGACAGCGCTCATCAGAAAGATGATTGATGCGGACTGCCAGTTATCCAGTGTCCTATGCGCCCGATAAGGCCCGGTTAACATGAAGAAAGATATACAGAAAAGAACAAACGCCTGAAATCTTGAATTTCTGGCCAGTACCCGAATGAACGCAGGATCGATCGGCACGGAAGAACCGTTGCAGAACGTGATGGTGGTCCTGGGTCGCTTCTCCATATTATCTTCCAACCGTTTTTTCATTAATCAATTGGCGCCTGTCATCAGGACGGGCACATCATCTTGAGCTTTGGAAGCGCGGCAAGATGTCGTTGACATGAAGTCTTGAACGGCCTGGCTCTGCCGCAATCTCGGGCACGCTTCGCTCTGGCGGACGTTGGGAACAATTTCACTTTTCTTTTCAAAGACTCAGACGCTCCCCTCCCCTGACTTCGCCCCAAGGTTCCACATCATTCCGGCCCCAGTCATGAAATGCCATTCAGGACGGATGGACGAGTATCCGCCAAGTCGCATTTTCTCGCAAGTATGCCTTATTAACCAAACTGATCTGGAGTCCCGAGCGCCAGACCATCCGGCGTGAACAACACTTCGCGCGTCATGAAATGCAGGTTGGGTGATCGTGACGTGCGTGAAGCCACAACTCATCATCGGAAAATTTGGGCTATCACCCAGCTGTGATTGGGAAAAATCATGTTCTCATGTCGTGCTCATCATGCCCATGAGCGGCAGGGTTCCTGCGCAGGATCCAGTCCGCCTGGTGGCAACAGCGGACCGTTGCCTTCTTGCAACTAAAAGTTGTTATGAAAAGAACCTCGGTCGACGATCACATCGTGGATGTCGGCCTTCGGACCCGAATCGCTCTACTTCGACCTGTTGACTTATAATCGCCGAAGACAGCCTTGCATGATTATGCGCAACAAATCCCACCTGTGCGGATGCGCAGTCTTATCCTTATCATTCCCCATGTCGGTCAGGAGAGGTTTTATCTGCCCCCTTGACGGCCATCATTTGAAAAAATGACAAGCCCGCTAAAAGCCGGCAGCACGACCGAAACAAATTTTCAGGGAGAGATCGGCTGCGAAAAAGCTTCCAATACCGTCCGAATGATCGGACCGCGCATTCCCACCAACCGACGACACCGTAATGCCCAGCTCTGGCAGATCATGCAGGAGCCTCTTGTCCAAGAATAGGCGACGCGCCGCGCAAAACACCACCACGTGAAACGCAAGATCACCCCCGATGAGATTTCAACGGGGATGCTAAGATCAACGGCAATCAACGGGATAAATGGTGCCCGGAGGCGGATTCGAACCACCGACACGCGGATTTTCAATCCGCTGCTCTACCAACTGAGCTATCCGGGCCCAAATGGGTGCCTGTGCCGGCGCCCTGTGGGTGTGGAGTTCCTAGACAAGCCGGGCGCGGCTGTCCAGAGCCAAAATCACCTGTC
>DULJ01000005.1 GCA_012840465.1 Caryophanales bacterium | reverse complement strand
TTTTGAGTCCTCCTTGGGTATTAATTAAGGGTCCATTTTTTGCTTCGAAGCTTTGGACACCTCGTATCATACCAAGGGGGCTCTTTTTGTTCAAACCTCAAATTTCTTCATTACAGGAATGCTCCTAAAATTGAAAATTCATTAGAATCTATTTTTGATTGGTTTGAATTCATATAATCATTTACTAGTTCCTCTTTTTTTCAGCTGCTTGGATTTCTTCCTGTGTTAAAGTTCTGGTGATTGTGCTTTGGTCATTCCCAGTATATTTCACACTTGACTCTCTGAAGATGCAAAACTTGGTGACACAATACCCGTAACTAATAGACTAGATAACAACAATGTTCCAACTACTTTTTTAGGTTTTACGACTTTTTTAACATTTACATCTCTCCTCTTCTTTAAATTAAAATTAATTAATAAATTATCACGGATGTATTCAATAAATGGTTCTAAATTATTATTTTTCTTATTCGCTTAACTAGTTAAGTACACTATTAATCTATCAAAGTAATCCAAGAAAAGATATTGCTAATCCCCGCATATTTTTTTCGTTCGGTATTGCGGATTTTCATTTCGGTGGTTGCGGTTCTTTGTCCATTTAAGATTTGACATGACACAACCTACCGAAATAGCATTGCGGTAAACCGCAATAAAATTTCGTTGTTGTCAATTGAAATTATACGTTATGTTTAATGTACGTGGATTTATATTGATCAGAAAAAAGATACACTTCCTTTTATTGTTACTGATATAGAAATGCAACTGGAGGCTTACGGCAGATGGAAGTTAGTGTTGGGGATATGGTTTTCTACCTGGAAAAGGAGTATACGATTTATTACATTTATACGAGCAATTATTGTGAAATACGCGAGGTAGGGTCATACCGAACGATTTTAGTGCACGTTGATGAGATAAAATTAATAAATTAACTTAAAAAAACCCTCCATAGAGGGTTTTTTCCTGTCTTTTTACAACGTCATCCAGCCTTCATCCTCTGGATTTTTCCGCCATTCTTTTAACTTTTCAAGTTCAGCTTCACTTACCAAGCCTTTTTCTAACGCTACTTCAATTAAATTAGAATAATCACTTAAAGCAAAAGCTTTGATGTTTGCTTCCTCAAGCTGTTTATAGCCTCTTTCCAATTCATACGTAAAAATCGCAACCGTACCAAGTACTTCACAGCCTGCTTCACGGAGTGCCTCTACAGCTGTAATCACACTGCCGCCAGTTGAAATTAAGTCTTCAACTACAACGACTTTTTGGCCTGGCTTGACAGCACCTTCAATTTGATTGCCTCTGCCGTGACCTTTCGGCTTGCTGCGGACATAGCACATCGGTAAATTTAGTAGATCACTAACCCAAGCCGCATGAGGGATACCGGCTGTAGCTGTACCAGCCACGACCTCGCAACCTTTAAATTCTGTTTCGATTAGTCCTGCGAGGCCTTTCGCAATTTCCTTACGAAGCCCCGGATATGATAATGTTAAGCGATTATCGCAATAAATTGGTGATTTTATACCTGAGGACCATGTAAATGGTTCACTTGGTCTTAAATGCACCGCCCCTATTTCTAATAGATGCGCGGCAATTTCACGTTTCATTTATTTACCCTCCCATTCATTACGGATCATTTTGTAGGCTTCAAGCGGGTTTTCAGCTTTTGTAATCGGCCTTCCGACAACGATCCCCCAGCTTCCTCTATTCCGTGCTTCTTCTGGTGTCGCAATCCGTACTTGGTCATCAACAGCGCTCGCTTTCAGTCTTATACCTGGTGTGACTGTTAAAAAGTTTTGTCCACATGCTTCAAGTATTTTCTCTACTTCCCAGGTTGAACAAACAACGCCATCTAAGCCGCTCATACTTGCATTTTTCGCATAGCTGACAACAACCGATTCAAGCCGTTCATTGATTAACAATTCCCGCTTTAACATTTCTGGCGATGTACTTGTTAATTGCGTCACAGCAAGGCATTTTGGTCTTTTCTTACCTGCCGCAGTACCCTGGTCCAAGCCCTCTAAGGCAGCTTCCATCATTTGCTTGCCACCAGCAGCATGGACATTGACAAGATCAACATCAAGGGATGCCAGATTGTGCATTGCACTTTTTACTGTATTCGGAATATCATGAAGCTTTAAATCTAAGAAAATTTTATGACCACTATCCTTTAAAAACGAGAGGATTTGCGGACCTTCTTTATAAAAAAGCTCCATCCCTACTTTTACATAAAGCGATTCTTTCTCAAATAGACCTAGAAATTGATGAACTTCAAGCTTGCTTGGAAAATCAAGAGCTACAATAAGTGGTCTTTGTGTCACGATCCCAGCTCCTTCCTGTCAGTTCAGTAATATGCTCCACACCAAGTTTATCTAAAAGTGCTGGCAATTCTTCAATGATCGTTGGACATACAAATGGGTCGACAAAATTCGCCGTTCCGACCGCAACAGCACTTGCCCCTGCCATGAAAAATTCAACCACATCTTCAGCAGTACTAATGCCACCCATTCCGATGATTGGAATGTTCACCTTTTGACTTACTTGATATATCATTCGAATCGCTACAGGCTTGATCGCAGGTCCTGATAGACCACCTGTTTTATTAGCTAAAATCGGTTTCCCAGTTTTCACATCAATTCGCATACCTAAAAGCGTATTAATCATCGTGATACCATCAGCACCAGCTTCTTCAACAGCGATAGCCATTTCAACGATGTCAGACACATTTGGTGACAATTTAACATAAACAGGGACACTGGAGACCTCTTTTACTTTCTTTGTCAGTTCAAAAGCAACTTCTGGCACCGTTCCAAATTGAATCCCACCGCTTTTTACGTTTGGACAAGAAATGTTTAACTCCAACGCATGAACATTTGCTGCTTTTGATATTTTTTCAGCAACTTGTAAATAATCCTCCACTTGGGAACCAGCAACATTGGCGATAATAGGTACATCAAATTGTTCCAGCCAAGGCAATTCCCGCTCAAGAACAGCATCCAAGCCAGGGTTTTGCAGGCCGATCGCATTTAACATCCCGGCACTTGTTTCCGCCACCCTCGGGGTCGGATTACCATATCGTGGTTCTACCGTTGTTGCTTTAATCATGATTGCACCAAGCTTTGACAAGTCATAAAACTGGCTATACTCGCGTCCAAATCCAAAACAGCCTGAAGCTGGCATAATTGGATTTTTTAAATTCAACCCTGGAAGTCTTATGTTTAGTCGATTCATCAGATTAAAACCTCCCCAATCGGAAATACTGGTCCATCACTGCACACTTTGCGGTAGGATGCCCCACTTGGGTCTTCCTGCAAATGGCATACGCAGGCAAAACAAGCCCCGATGCCACAGCCCATCCGCTCTTCCAATGACATAAAGCCTTTTTTATCATGAAAACGCTCGTCGAGTGCCCTTAACATTGGTGTTGGTCCACACGCAAATAAGCATTCAAATTGAATATTTTCAAGCGAAATCACATCTGTTACAAAGCCTTGTTTCCCGTAAGAGCCATCAACCGTTGCAATATAAGTAGGACCAAGCTCTTTAAACTTCTCTTCATAAAACATAACGGATTTGTCCTGAAAGCCAAATACATGAATGACGTTCACACCTTTTTCCACTAATCGTTTCGAAAGATTGTAGAGCGGCGGCACTCCAATGCCGCCCCCTACTAGTAACGCTGTTTCTCCTGCTTCCATTTCATCAATTGGAAAACCAGACCCGAGCGGACCTAGCACATCAACTGCGTCATTTTCTTTTTTCTTAGAGAGCAGCGTTGTTCCTTTACCTTCAGCTCGGTAAATCATTGTAAATCTTTGATTTTCTTGGTCAATATCACAGATGCTGATCGGTCTTCTTAATAATGGATCGGTACTCTCATCAACTTTCAGATGAACAAATTGTCCAGCCTCTTGCATATCAGCTACAAGTTCTCCTTCGAGAACTAGTTCATATATGTTTTTTGCAATTTCAGCTTGCGAAACAACCTTCATCGATTGCTTTTTCATTGAGGTACGACCACCTTTGCCTTATCGAACTTTGGCATTTCATCCGTTGAGAACGTCATTGACTCTAAAACTTTTAAAATGGCTGTTGCCGTATCTAGTGATGTTAAGCAGGCCACTCCGTTTTCAACGGATTCACGACGAATTCTAAAGCCATCACGAGCAGGCTGCTTTCCTTTAGTCAATGTATTAATGACATATTGGGCTTCCCCATTGCGAATAACATCGAGTAAGTTGTGGTCCTCTGAACCAATTTTATTAACGACGGTTACCGGAATATTCTCTTCTTGAATTCGAGCTGCTGTTCCTTCCGTTGCAAGCAGACGGTAGCCAATTCGATGGAAACGACGAGCAATATCGATCGCTTCTTCTTTATCCTTATCAGCAACTGTTAATAAAACCGCACCATAGCTTGGGATCGAAATTCCAGCTGCAACTAACCCTTTGTATAACGCTTTTTCAAGTGTCACATCACGTCCCATAACCTCACCTGTTGACTTCATTTCAGGACCGAGCGTAATATCAACTCTACGTAACTTGGCAAACGAGAACACCGGTGCTTTCACAAATACTTCATTACTTTCTGGATGGTAACCTGTTTCGTAGCCCAAATTGGGTAGCTTCTCCCCTAAAATAACCTTGGTTGCAATATTTGCCATAGACACTCCAGTAATTTTACTTAAGAACGGTACAGTACGACTTGAGCGTGGGTTAACCTCTAACACATACACTTGGTTTTCGAAGACGACGAACTGGATATTTAACAAGCCGACAATTTCTAGACCACGTGCAATTCTAGTTGTATATTCTATGATTTGCTGCTTAATTTCTGCTGATAAGGTTTGTGATGGATAGACAGCAATCGAGTCACCTGAATGGACCCCGGCACGTTCGATATGTTCCATAATTCCTGGAATATATACATTTTCACCGTCAGAAATACCATCTACTTCGATTTCTTTCCCAATCATATAACGGTCAATTAAAACAGGATGGTCAGGATTCACTTTTACTGCATTTTCCATGTAATGTAGAAGTTCTTCCTCATGGTAGACAATTTCCATTGCTCGTCCGCCTAGTACATACGAAGGACGTACTAGAACAGGATAGCCAATATCTGTTGCTACTTTAACAGCCTGTTCCACAGATGTGGCTGTTTTCCCTTTCGGCATTGGAATGTCAATTGCTGTTAAGGCTTGTTCAAATTTATCTCTATCTTCAGCACGGTCCATATTTTCAAGTGATGTACCTAAGATTTTCACACCTCTAGCTGATAGCTCTGCTGCTAAGTTAATCGCAGTTTGTCCGCCAAACTGAACGATAACGCCAATCGGCTTTTCAACTTCGATGACATGCATGACATCTTCAACTGTTAATGGTTCAAAATAAAGCTTATCCGATGTACTAAAGTCTGTTGATACTGTTTCTGGATTATTGTTGATAATAATTGCTTCGTAGCCTGCTTCTTTAATAGCCCATACTGAATGAACCGTCGCATAGTCAAACTCTACCCCTTGCCCGATTCGAATCGGACCAGAACCAAGGACAAGGACGCTTTCTTTATCAGTTAAAATTGATTCATTTTCTTCTTCATACGTGCCGTAAAAATATGGTGTCTCTGATTCAAATTCTGCCGCACATGTATCCACCATTTTGTACACAGGCATAATTCCATTTTCTTTACGGAATTCATAAATTTCTCTTTCCGTTTTGTTCCAAAACTTAGCAATTGCGATATCAGAGAAACCTTTCTCTTTCGCATCACGTAAAAGCTCAACATTCATTGGATCTTCTTTAAATTCACCTTCAAACTCAATGATTCCTTTTAGTTTATCAAGGAAGAAGCGGTCAATTTTGCTCCACTCATGAATTTGTTCGACCGTGATACCACGACGCAAGCCTTCAGCAATTACAAATAGACGCTCATCATCCGCTACTTCAATCCGCTTTTGTAAGGTTTCAGCATCAAGCTCTGCCATGTCTTCAATTTCAATATGATATACTTTCGCTTCTAATGAACGAACCGCTTTTAATAATGATTCCTCAAAGCTACGACCAATGGCCATTACTTCACCAGTAGCTTTCATTTGCGTGCCAAGCTTGCGGTTAGCTGATTCAAATTTATCAAATGGCCAACGTGGTATTTTAGATACAATATAATCAATTGTCGGTTCAAAGCAAGCATATGTCCTACCAGTTACAGGGTTCATCATTTCATCAAGTGTTAAACCAACCGCAATTTTAGCGGCAAGTTTCGCGATCGGATAGCCTGTCGCTTTTGATGCAAGTGCAGAAGAACGGCTTACCCTTGGGTTTACTTCGATTACATAGTAATTATAGCTATATGGGTCCAGTGCCAATTGAACGTTACAGCCACCTTCAATTTTGAGGGCACGGATCATTTTGAGTGATGCATTGCGTAACATCTGATATTCACGGTCAGTTAATGTTTGGCATGGTGCAACAACGATTGAATCCCCTGTATGGATGCCAACTGGATCAAAGTTTTCCATGCTACATACAACAATGGCATGGTCCTTTGAATCGCGCATAACCTCAAACTCAATCTCCTTTAAGCCAGCGATGCTTTTTTCAATTAAACATTGTGTTACTGGGCTGTATTTTAGGCCGCTTGCAACGATTTCTTGCAATTCTTCTTCATTTGCACAAATTCCGCCGCCTGTACCACCTAATGTAAATGCTGGGCGGACAATGACAGGGTAGCCAATTTCTTCAACAAAAGTTAAAGCTTCAGCTACCGTGTGAATGATCGCACTTTCAGGAATCGGCTCGCTAAGTTCATTCATAAGAGTACGGAATTCATCACGATCTTCCGCTTTTTGGATTGCTGTCAATCTTGTTCCTAATATTTCAACACCGCATTCCTCTAGAACACCCGCATTGTGCAATTCTACTGCCATATTTAAACCTGTCTGTCCACCAAGAGTCGGAAGAAGCGCATCTGGTCGCTCCTTGCGAATGATTCGGCTGACAAATTCTAATGTAAGCGGTTCAATATAGACTTTATCTGCAATTTCCGTATCAGTCATAATCGTTGCTGGATTTGAATTTACTAGAATAACTTCATAGCCTTCCTCTTTAAGTGCTTGACATGCTTGTGTGCCTGCATAATCAAACTCTGCTGCTTGTCCAATAACAATGGGTCCTGATCCGATTACTAATATTTTTTTGATGTCTACGCGTTTTGGCATACAGCTTCGCCTTCTTTCTTTTGAGTTTCGATTAAGTTTATAAAATCATCAAATAAATGGTTTGAATCCTCTGGTCCAGGTGATGCTTCAGGATGATACTGCACCGTAAATGCAGGGTAATCCAGATGCTGTAAGCCTTCAACTGTGCCATCATTTAAGGCAACATGTGTAACCTCTAAACGTGTATTTGCAATTGAATCAATATCAATGGTATAACCGTGGTTTTGTGAGGTAATATCTACTGCACCGGTCTTAACGTTCTTAACAGGGTGATTTCCACCGCGATGACCGAATTTCATTTTACTTGAACTTGCACCACAGGCAAGAGCGAATAACTGATGCCCTATACAAATTCCGAACACAGGCACTTTACCTAACACACCTTTAATCATTTCGATCGCTTCCGGTACATTCGTTGGATCTCCAGGCCCGTTTGAAAGCATAATGCCATCAGGCTTTAAACGTAATACTTCTTCTGCCGTAATATTATATGGAACTATAACGACGTCACAATTACGGCTGTTGAGCTCGCGTAAGATACCGTGCTTCATACCAAAGTCAACCAATACGACACGATAGCCTCGACCTGGGCTTGGGTAAGCCGTTTTAGTTGAAACTTGGGCCACTTGGTTTGTTGGCAATGGCTGTTTTTTGAGTTTTTCAACTACCTCCTCAACATTTATGTCCATTCCGCAAATGGCCCCTTTTAAGGTGCCATGCTGACGAATGATTCTTGTTAATTTCCGTGTATCGATTCCTTGTAACCCAGGAATGTCCTTACTCTTTAAATATTCATCCAACGTTTCTTGGCTTCTCCAGTTTGAAGGTGAGGCACAAGCTTCTTTTACAATCAGACCATGAATCACAGGTGAAATAGATTCGAAGTCATCACGATTAATACCGTAATTGCCAACCAATGGATATGTTAAGGTAACAATTTGAGCACAGAAGGATGGGTCTGAAATTTCCTCTTGATAGCCTGTCATTCCCGTGCTAAATACAACCTCACCAGTTGTATCTTTCATGCTTCCAAACCCTTTACCAACAAACACTGTTCCGTCTTCTAATACTAATTGACGTTTCATTTAGCAACACTCTCCTTCTCCCAAGCAATTTTCCCATTTACAATCGTTAGTACGTTCCAGCCTTTACAATTCCAACCGTTAAATGGTGTATTCTTTCCTTTTGATAAAAACGTTAAACTATCAATTTCTTCTTCTTTTTCGACATCTAGTACTGCTAAATCCGCCATACTGCCAACTTCTATTTTCCCATATGGTAAACCAAATGTCCCACATGGTTTAATCGTTAAGTAATCAATCAGTTGTTTTAAAGCCATCTTCCCCGATTGAACGAAATGCGTATATAACAATGGGAACGCTGTTTCTAATCCAACAATACCAAATGGTGCTTCAGTCATCTTCCATGCCTTTTCTTCCTCTGTATGCGGGGCATGGTCTGTTGCGATAAAATCAATCGTTCCATCTAATAAACCTTCAATTAACGCATCACGGTCTTCCCTACCACGTAATGGCGGGTTCATTTTGTAATTAGTGTCAAGACCCGGAATATCCTCATCACATAGCAGTAAATGATGTGGGGTAACCTCTGCTGTGACATTTATGCCGGCACGTTTCGCGTCCCTAACAACTCGAACAGACTCCTTCGTACTGATATGGCAAACATGATAATGGCAACCAGCTGCTTCAGCAAGAAGTACATCCCTTGCAATTTGTGCTGATTCACAAACGGATGGTATTCCATTGATCCCCTGTTTCTTCGAAAACTCACCTTCATGGACAGCACCTTTATTGATTAATGAATTGTCTTCGCAATGGGCAACAATGGCCATATCTAGCTCTGCCGCTTTTTTCATAGCAGCTAGCATCATTCCTGCTGTCTGTACCCCGACACCGTCATCAGAGAAAGCGAATGCACCAGCTTTCTTTAATGCATCAAAATCAGTCAGTTCTTCGCCAAGCTCTCGAACCGTAATCGATGCATATGGAAGCACTCTTACTTTTGCCGTCTCTTCTATACGATTTTGCAACCATTCAAGCTGTTCTTTTCTATCTGGAACGGGGCGCGTATTCGGCATCGCAGCTACAGTCGTATAGCCGCCCCGCGCTGCAGCAAGGGTGCCCGTTTCAATTGTTTCTTTCTTTTCTCCACCCGGCTCCCGTAAATGAACATGTAAATCTACAAAACCAGGTGTGATAATTTTCCCTTCAACATCTCTTACATTCTCCACGGTTTCTTGTTGGATAACATCCTTTATTTGAGTAATTACTCCATCTTCAATTAAAATATCTTTTTTTTCTAAATCCCCAGCGGAATTAAAAACTTTAGCATTTTTTAATAGTAATGACACGATCATACCCCCTTATTTTCTGCTTTTACAGTTGTTCAGTCCGTTCATTTATCTTTTGTGTTTCAAAAGCACGTTTTAAGACAGCCATTCTTGCAAAAACTCCATTTTGCATTTGCTTAAAAATTCGCGAACGATTACATTCAACTAATTGATCCGCTATTTCAACTCCACGGTTCACTGGTGCAGGATGCATGATTATACTATGCTTTTTCATAGTTTTTTCTCTTTCAATCGTTAAACCGTAGGCTTGGTGATATTCTTCTTTCGTATTCCCCATTTCACCTTCATGGCGTTCATGCTGAATGCGGAGCAGCATCAACACATCCGCTTCGCGCACAGCTTCATCCATTGGAATAAACTTACCTGTATTATCCTGCCATTCATTTGGACCTGAGAACACTACATTGGCACCTAATCTTGTTAAGGCATCATAATTTGAATGAGCAACGCGGCTGTGGCTGATATCACCTACAATAGCAACATTTAAATCTTTAAATGTTTGAAATTCCTGTTTAATAGTTAATAGGTCAAGTAGGCATTGAGTTGGATGCTCACCAGTGCCAGCACCGGCATTAATAATCGGAATGTTAATTTTTCCTACAAGTTCTTGGAAGAAGTTATTTTCATGATGGCGAATAACAACACCATGAATACCGATAGATTCTAATGTTCGTACCGTATCATATAAAGTTTCGCCTTTTTGAACACTAGAGCTTTCCGCGTAAAAATTTAAGACCTCTAATCCCAATTTCTTTTCCGCTACCTCGAAGCTATTTCTTGTCCGTGTACTATGTTCAAAAAACATATTGGCGACAAACATTTGCTTGTTGGCCTTCCAACTGTTCCCTTGGGAAAACTGCTCCGCCTCATGAAGAATTTCCTCCATTTCATTCAAAGTTAGACCTGACATTGTTAATAAATGATTCATTTCATTTGCCCCCATTCGATTAATGAACAAATTAGGTGTATTAGAAAGGATATAATTTCCGATAGTATAAAAAAACACCCGTTTTGTATTTTGTATATACAAGGGTGCACTTGGAACACCCTTTCAAGCCTCTCTGGACCACAATTAAAGTGTGTTTAAACTTTTTTAGATGTTGTCTTCACTTAACAATGAATTTTCATCAACATTCGTTTCTCTACCAGGCAATACAAAGTTCAGGATTACACCAATAATGGCTGCTAATGCCATCCCGGAAATTTGAACTTGCCCAGTTACCTGTATAAACGCTCCACCAATTCCAATTACTAAAATAACGGAAGCGATGATTAAATTACGATTTTTACTGAAATCGACTTTATTATCGATCAACATCCTCAAACCAGATGAGGCGATAATCCCGAACAATAGTATTGATACCCCACCCATAACATTCGTTGGTATCGAGCTTATCAATGCACTAAACTTACCAATAAATCCAAAAATAATTGCAAACACGGCGGCACCGCCAATTACAAACACGCTAAATACTCTCGTAATCGCTAAAACCCCAATATTTTCTCCATACGTTGTATTGGGAGGGCCACCGATAAGGGAAGCTAATGTTAAAGCAAATCCGTCACCTGCAATCGCCCGATGTAAGCCTGGCTTAACAAGTAGATTTCGATTAATAATTTTGCTGAGAACCATCTGATGTCCGATATTTTCGGATAATGTAACAATGACAACTGGCAACATTGCAAGCGCAACACTCCATTTTAAATCTGGAGAGTATGTTACAAAGGGAATTAACAGTTCAGGTGCTGCAAACCATTTTGCTACGATCACCCCTGAAAAATCAACGATTCCAACGATAGTTGCATATATGTATCCACCAACGATTCCAATTAATACGGGAATAACCCCAAAAAAACCTTTAAAAAACATCGTTGCGATTATTGTTAGAAAAAGGGTTACTAATGCAACCGAAAAGTGCAAAGAACTATAAGTAGCGGCATCATTAGGATCGATTCTCATTGCCATATTAACTGCATTTCCTGCAAGCCCAAGTCCGATAACCATAATAACTGGACCAACAACTATTGGCGGCAAGATATTTAAAAGCCATTTAACCCCGAAATTTTTTATTAATAGGGCAACTATTCCGTAGATAATCCCTGCCATAAATCCAACTAGCATGGCGGTACCGGGGCCACCGCTGGCCTTAGCTGCAATTATAGGCGCAATAAATGCAAATGAAGAGCCTAAGTAAGCTGGTATTTGACCTTTTGTAATAACTAGATATCCCAGCGTTGACAATCCACTTGAAATCAAAGCAACCGAAGGGCTTAATCCTACTAAGAAAGGTACTAATATCGTTGCTCCAAACATGGCGAACAAATGTTGAATACTAAGAGAAATCCATTGCGGGATTTTTGGTCTTTCATGTACGTCTAGTACGATGTCCTGTCTTGTCATTATTCTCTTCCCCTATTCTCTTTGTGTATAGCTAATTATGCTAATTATTCATTTTCATGTATGCTTACTTGATCAATATCATCTACTTCACTCAACTCAACAACAATGACCTCTGAACTGGATGTCGGAATACTTTTTCCAACAAAATCGGCCCGTATCGGTAGTTCCCGATGGCCTCTATCAACCAAAACAGCTAATTGTACTTGTGAAGGTCGGCCAATATCCATTATCGCGTCCATTGCGGCCCGAACAGTTCGACCTGTATATAAAACGTCATCAACTAGGATGACTGATTGTTCTTTTATATCTACCGGAATATCAGAACCGTAAATCAGCGGCTCATTGTTCGGAGTCTTCATCGTTAAATCATCACGATAAAGTGTAATATCCACTTCCCCAACTGGTATCGGGTTTCCCTCAATTTGTTTTATTCTTTCTGCAAGGCGATTTGCCAAATATATTCCTCGAGTTTTAATGCCAACTAGAAGGCAATTTTCAATTCCTTTGTTACGTTCAATTATTTCGTGTGCTATTCGCGTTAATGCCCTGCGAATGGCTTGTTCATCGAGAACAATCGCTTTTTCCTTCATGTAACCCACCTCTTCATCTTAGATTTTCCAAAATGTCGATTTTGTAGACAAAAATAAAGATCCTCTCACCGATTGGCGAGAGGATCGTTTTTTTGCACACGAAGATAAGAGGACAGTCTTCCTCTAGTATTCATATCACGATTTCCTTCTCAGCCTCACGGGACCGTAATTAAAGGACTTATTTATTTATTAAAAGAATTATCCCACTGATATCGAATTTTGTCAAATAGCTTTTCGAAGTTTATTTAGTAATTCTTCAAATTCTACTGGCAGTGGCGCTTCAAATTGCAAAAACTCTTTTGTCCGCGGATGAATAAATCCTAATATGCCTGCATGAAGTGCTTGCCCACCAAGATCCATTGTTTTTTTCGGTCCATATTTCGGGTCACCAACTAAAGGATAACCAATATATTTCATATGGACTCTTATTTGGTGGGTACGGCCTGTTTCAAGCTGACATTCAACAAAGGTATAATCTTTAAATCTTTCTAGCACCCGGAAATGAGTTACAGCTGTTTTACTATTTTCATCGGTCACCGTCATACTTTGGCGATCATTTTTGTCGCGACCAATCGGTGCATCAATTGTGCCATTGTCGTGTGAAATATTTCCATGAACCAATGCTTTATATTTTCTTAAGACCGTTTTATTAACAAGCTGGTCTACTAATGATTCATGGGCCAAATCATTTTTGGCTACCATTAATAATCCCGATGTATCTTTATCAATTCTATGAACAATTCCTGGTCTTAGAACCCCATTTTTTCCTGATAAATCTTTACAATGGGCCATCAGCCCATTTACAAGCGTGCCGGATAGGTGACCGGGAGCTGGGTGCACGACCATCCCTTTTGGTTTGTTAACTACTAAGACATCAGAATCTTCATAATAGATATCAAGATTCATCTCTTCAGGTAAGACATCTAAAGTTTCCGGATCAGGGATTTGGAGTTCGATATGATCTTCCAACTTACATTTATAATTCCCTTTAATATCTGTTCCATTAACAGTTACAAGTCCGTCTTTAATCCATTGTTGTACTTGGCTTCGTGACCATTCTTCATTTAAAGTTGCCAACACTTTGTCAATTCGCTCATTTTCGTTAGCACTTGTTATTGTTGCTTCAAACTTATCCATTTACCTTTTTCTCCTTTTTGGCTTCCAGCAAAGTATGTATTAATATGAGAATTACCCCGGTGACAAGTGCTGCATCCGCAACATTGAATATTGGATAATTATATTTGAAGAAATAAAAATTTAAATAGAAATCAAAAAAGTCGACTACTTCTTTTCTAATAAGACGATCCAAAAAATTCCCGATGGCTCCCCCAAGGATAAGACCTAATGACCAGCCCATTAACGGGTCATTTTTCGTCATTTTCCGGATGTAATAAATAACGGCAATAACGACAATAATAGTTATGATATAGAAAAACCACATTTGTCCTTGTAAAATTCCCCAAGCAGCCCCTCGATTTCTGTGAGAGGTTAAATAAAAAAATTGATCAATGATTGTGATACTTTCCCCAAGTTCCATCTTTTTAACAATAAGCCATTTTGACCATTGATCCATTAAAATAACAATGATTGCGATAAAATAATAAATCACCAATGCCCCTCCGATCTACCTCTACCAAAAATTTATATCTGTAAAATTGTAGCATAGTCGCTGGCAAATTAACAATATAGAGGCTGTTCAACTAGATATGGAAATTGTGTCATTGCTTCTGCTTCACGAAGTGTTCTAACTGTTGGAACAACCATTAAAAGTTCATATGGGATTCTTTCGCCTGTCTCTTCGCAAATACCATAAAGTCCTAACTCCATCTTAAGCAACGTTCGTTTCACATCCTGTAATTCGGCTTGAATATGGTGACCTACCTGGATTAACTTTTCACGATCAAAATACGAAGTGCGATTTAACCCATCTTCCAGTTCCGTTCTAGTTAATTCAAGCTCTGTTTTAATTGGTGCATAAAGATCGTTCATAATCAAGCTGCCTCCTTGGAAACATTGAGTTATGTGAATAAATTGTAACCTTATTGTTGCCAGAACACATTAAATTAGACAGGCAACATTTTCAAGAGAAAAGCGACAGCACCCGTTTAGCGAAGTCTGCTAGTCGCTGGATGCTGGAGCTAGACATTGAAAGGGCGCACTGTAAATGTGCGCCTTCCGCTTTTCTATTTATTTTACATAATGCTCTTGTACAATCGTTCCGCAATCTTTACATAATGTAGGATGCTCAGCAACTGCGCCAACTGTAGGGCTAACAACCCAGCAGCGTTCACAAGTTTCGCCCTCAGCCTGCTTGACAACAACTGATAAAGTATCAAAGCTTTGAGCTTCACTTGGAGCATTGGCTTGATCACCAGCAATCTCTAAATGTGAAACAATGAATAGTTTTTGTAAATCTTCAATATTT
>DULJ01000004.1 GCA_012840465.1 Caryophanales bacterium | reverse complement strand
TGGAAGGTAGCAACATCCTTTGGAATGAAGCAACTCGTCAAGTAACGATCATTAAAGACGGTCAAGTTGCTCAATTAACAATTGGCAGCAACATCTTAACATTGAACGGTGCTAAAATCACAATGGATACAAAAGCAAAAGTGGTGAATGGTCGTACCGTTCTTCCGTTACGTGCTGTAGCAACAGCATTAGGGGCAAACGTAGCTTGGAACGAAGCGGACCAAACTGTAACTGTTAAATAATAATAAATATTAATGTATCAAAGAGTCCGGTTATACTGGGCTCTTTTTGTTATGATTTCCCACCACTAAGATTATTGTCAAAATCAAATACTAATTTTGACCGATAATTTTTAGGAGGTATCAATAATGGGCAGATCCAAAAATGCAAACCCTAATGCAATGAGAAATAACAATGCCAAGAGGATGGAAGAACGATCACGAATTGCAAAATTCGCATCCTATGCAGAGCAGGAAATAGATAAGTTAGAAAGCCATCAGATTAAGAAATAACTGCATACATTGGTAATGAAACGTATTTGCAATATGGAATAGTGTTCGTTATAATAAAGATAACCTACGATGTTGGTGACTCTACTGTGTCTAAAACCGATGCTATTTATAAGGGAGTTCCATATTTTGACCAGGACGTCAAGCCTTGTCCATGACGACATGAGGAAGATGAAACGGTTAATGCGAACACCCACCTGCGAGAGCGGGTTTTTTAGACATACTGAGCACGGCATATGTGGGGATAATGAAAAATAACGAAACCTCGGCTCATTGGGCCGAGGTTTTTTGTGGTGTAAAAGTTTGTGCATCATTGTCTAGCTACAGCGCTCAGCTCTATACTTTTGTATTACTTTTCTTTGCTTTTTGTTCTAGTTGTGATTTAGGGTTTGTGGCAGATTCCTCTGGGTGACCTTGTTTGTTTACAGATGGTGCGAATTTTCCGCGGTTTGCGTCTTTTGTCATTTCTGTTTTCCTCCTATGGATTGAACTTTACCTTCAATATTTTCTCCCGAATTGAACTAAAATATTAAAAAACAATGCTTGAGTCTAATTGGAGGTTGATCGATTTTTGGATTAATTGTCATACATGATGACCAAGGAGTTCGGAGGCAAACAGGGGAGTTGCCGATAAGGGGAAATGATCTTTATGAAGATCTTGACCGTCTAGAAGAAAAGATAAAGTTATAGCTGATTTGTCGAATTTTCGGTATTATTAGAAGTATCAGTTGAAAAAGAGGAGAAGAAGTTGGTATGCTAACAGTTTCAACAAGCGACTACTTAAACCATTTGCAAACAAAAGGTTTTTCTTTTCGCGAAGATACACTTGGATTTATAGAGTTTGGGAAAAATTATACATCATCATCGGATAAATTAGTGAATCTGGCCATTGAAATAACACTTAAATCGCAGTATGAATTTGACGGCAGTTTTTATATTGCAGTTTTAGAAATGTTCAAAGAACATAATATAAAAGGTAAAAAAGCTGCCTATAAATTGGTAAAGGAACGAAATATTTTATAAAAAAGAACCCCCTTGATAAATCTTATTCAAGGGGGTTTTAACAATTTTAAATAAACTGACAGAAGTTGTATGTGATAATTGTCGTCCCTGTGTTTCTCATTTTGCTTCATAGCTCCGCTTGTTTTTCACAAACCCATCCAAAGCCTTTTGCGGGAGTTCTGCTAAAATCATACCAATAAAGATAAACAAACAGCCGAGTAGTGCTTTACTTCCTAGTCGTTCATGGGCCCAGAAATAGCCTGTGATAGCCGCAAACACGGGCTCCATCGCAAAGATTAGGGCGACACGCGTTGGTGTTGTAAACTTTTGAAAGTTTGTTTGTGCTAAAAAGGCTAAGGCTGTAGCAAAAATAGAGCAAATAATAAGTGCAAAAAATACATTTTCGTTTCCAATAACATCGGAATTAAAAGCTCGCTGCCAATTCTCGAAAAGCAGAGCTGAAATACTACTTAGCACTGACACTGTAAAGATTTGGACGATAGTCAACAATAGAGTGGAATAGAATGGTGTATATTTTCCAGTTACTACAATATGAGCAGCAAAGGAAATTGCACAAAAAAACACTAATACATCACCACGATTAAGTGCTAAACGATCCCCCAATGTTAATAAATATAAACCAATCGTGGCTACTCCAACACCTATGACTGCGAATCGTTTTGGTGTTTCTTTTAAAAATAAAAATCCGAATAAGGGAACTAGTACGACACTTAGACCAGTAATAAAACCTGCTTTAGAGGAGGTTGTATGTAAAAGTCCAAATGTTTGTAAAGCGTAGGCGGTAAAGAGCCATGTCCCCATAATTACACCGGATAATAGAAGCTTTTTGTTCATCATTGATAATATATTTCGCTTAAATACAAAGAGCCAGGCAATAAGAAATAAACCTGCAAGGCCAAAGCGAACGCCATTAAAAGTAAATGGTTCAAGAAGGGCAACGGCATTCTGAACGAGTACAAACGTTGAACCCCAAATAAAAGTAACCAATAATAAACTAACATCAGCGATTACTTGTTGTTTTTTCATTGAAGACAATCTCCTTACTTATGAACTGAAATTTAAAAATCAATAACTGTTATTCTATCATAATTTTCAAAAATCAGTTAACAAAATATGATATGTTTGAAATGAAAGCGAATATGATAAAATAAGCCTAAACTGTCGAAAGGGGATTAAGATGTGAAAGTATCAATTCATTGGACATATAAGCATCCAAAGGGGAGACAAATTGAACTTACATCGGATTTTTTACCGGCAAATGAAGCACTTTTTCTTGTTGAAGACTTTGAAAAGACCGGCAGGGTAAAAGATATCGTCTTTTATGATACATCAGATCAATCATGGTCGAAAAAAGAATTACAGCAGTACGTTAAAGGAATTGAGACGGAACCACATGATATTGTAGCCTTTTTTGATGGGGGATATGATATTGATACAAGAAAAGCCGGCTTAGGTGTTTCTATTTATTTTACGCAAAATAATAAACAATATCGGGTACGCAAAAACAGTTCATTTGATGAGCTAGAGTCTAATAACGAGGCGGAGTATGCTGCGTTTTGGCTATTATTGCAGGAGTTAGAGAATTTGGGTGTTCATCATATTGAAGTGACGTTTAAGGGGGATTCACAGGTTGTTTTAAATCAACTAAGCGGGGATTGGCCGGTGTATGAAGATGAATTCATTCGCTGGATTGATCGAATTGAGGATAAAATGAAAAAGCTTGGAATCAAACCGATCTATGAGCCGATTTCAAGGAAATTAAATAAAGAATGTGATCAACTAGCCTTGCAAGCACTAAGCGGAATCGATATTGACAGCCGTTTAGAACTGCAAAACGGGTAAAAAATAGGGGTGATTGGATGGATAGAAAGCAGGTTATTGAAAAAGTTGGCTCTCTTTTAGATACATATTGCAGCGGATGTTTTTTGATCCATCACCACCGGAAGGAATATGGAAAAAAGTATGCACAGAGCTTTTGTATTAAAAACTGTACGGTAGGGATTGAGCTCCAAAAATACGGTAGAGAGCTTTCTTGAACTAACAGAACGAAATTAAAAAGCTGATTAGGTAACCAACCAGGTCCTAATCAGCTTTTTTGAATAAAACTAAAACTAAAACTAAAACTAAAAATAAATATTAACGTTTTGCTTCTTTTAATTGCTCTTCACAATCTTGCAAGAGCGACTCTTGTTCGTTTAAAAATTCATTATCAACTCCAGTTGCATTAGTAAAAGCATTTTGTAACTGACCTCGAGCAGTATTTATGGCATCTGTTGCAGCTTGAAGTTGACCCGGTTCCATACTCATCGTTGCAGAACCGACCATTTTTTGGGCTGCTTCGATTGAAAGTTCAACCTGTTTTAGATCATTAAAAGGTTCACCCATATGTATCCTCCTCTTTAAAGTACTACCTATAGAGTTTGTAGGTGAGGCGAATTTCATTCATAAATTATTGAACAAAAAAAGACCACCCAATGGGCAGTCTTTTTATCTTATAGGTTTATTCATTAATGTCAGGGTTCAAATTAAGCTCTATTTACGTTAGCAGCTTGAGGACCGCGAGCACCTTCAACGATTTCGAAAGTTACTTCTTGACCTTCTTCTAACGTTTTGAAACCTTCAGATTGGATTGCTGAGAAGTGTACGAATACATCGTCTCCACCTTCTACTTCGATGAATCCAAATCCTTTTTCTGCATTAAACCATTTTACTTTACCGTTTTGCATAATTAATCCTCCTAAAAATCCTGCACGAAAGTGCTCGAAAATATATATCAACTACACTTTATGTAAGTTGATTAGTACTAATATAGCATTTACCCATGAAGAAAACAAGACAATAAAAAAATATTAGAAAAAATTTTTGGTGAAAACTTCTTTGAATTATCTTCTTTTGAATGAAACTTTATCCAAATGAATACGTCTAAATAGTATGAAGAAAAAACTTGTCTAAGGAGGGCATGGGGTATGAAGAAGAAAGCTATTTTATTTAGCTGTATGTTGGTTTTACCGCAAATTGCTGCAGTCCCATTTGCGAGCGCGGAATCAGCCGTAATGAATCAAAATCCCGAAGATGTATCATCAGCTACTGTGAAAACAATGGCCGCACAGGATCAAACGGTGTCAGCAAAAATTTCAAAAGAACAAGCTATTGAAATTGCTAATAACTTTACGAAAGTACCGCAAGATTATACACAACAATCAGTTAGTTATCAGAGCAATTGGTATCCTGGGAATCGTACAATCTGGAATATTAATTGGAACCGCCAAACTGAGAATGGTTATGGAAATATTGGTGTAACCGTGGATGCTGAAAATGGCACGGTGATTTCAATGAACCGCTGGGAGGATACATACAATCAACAGCCATCCTATCCTCCAAAATACAATTGGGAAAGTGCAAAAAAGATAGCTGAACAATTTTTGCAAGAAAAAGTCCCACAAAAAGCTAATATTGTAGAATTGGATACTACCAATCTAGCTAATCAAAAACCACCTTTACATGGAAATGCAAACTATTATTATTCATTTATGCGTGTGGAAAATAATATTTCATTCCAGGACCAGTATATTTCAGTCAGTGTTGATGGAAATGGAGAGGTAGTTGGATACGATTATCGTTGGAATGACGATGTTAAAATTCCGCCAACTTCAGGAATGATGTCTCAAGCAGATGCTGAGAAAAAAATGAAGGACAGCATGGAGATACAATTAAAATATCAAACTATCTATAACTATCAAGTTCGTACTGACAATCAAGGTACAGTTAAATTGGCCTATGATAACCGCTTTAATTATCCATATATTGATGCGAAAACGGGAAAATGGCTCGATTATAGTGGGAAGCCAATCGAAATGAAGGATTATGCTGCAAAACTTGAACCACTGTCACCTAATAAACCAACACAGACTGCACCAGCAAATAAAGAGTTAACACAGGAACAGGCAATTGATATAGCGAAAGAACAATTTAACATTCCTGCTGATGCAACCTTGGAGAATATTTACTTTAATGATGTTGATCAATATCAAAAATATCCGGTTTGGAATTTGAATTGGAGGACTGGGCAAACTTGGCTTAATGTATCCGTTAATGGTAAAACGGGTCAAATTACCAATTACTATAAAGAGGATCCAAGCAGATACCAACCAGTAGCCGAGAATCAAACGGTCAAACAGGTTGTGAACTATGAGCAGGCACTTGAGAAAGCTAAAGAAACTCTAAAAACATTTGCACCGTCAGAGCTTCATGCGGTCACATTCGATCCGATCCGAAATCCGAAGCCTGAAAATCCGGAGAAAATGAAAGAGTTTTACTTTACTTTTCATCGTCTTGTTGACGGTATAATTGTGGAGGATCAGTTTATGAGTGTGACCATCTCAACGGAAACTGGCGAAGTCTTCCAATATTATCAAAGCTGGGATCCACAGGCAAAGTTCCCGGATACAAAAAATGTAGTTTCAGCTGAAAAAGCGAAAGAAGTATATTTTGACAACTTCACGATTGTTCCGAAATATTTGTATATTGAAAATGTAGATTATTCAACATCAAGACCAATTTACAAGGCCCCGGAAGTAAAAGTTGTATATCATTTAGCAATGAAACCGCAGGATCAAGCTATTTACCTTGATGCTGTAAAAGGAAAGTGGGTCTCCATAGAGACCGGTGAACCAATTCGCGGAAAAGTTGACGTGAAAGACATTAAAGGACATGCAAATGAAAAAGCACTGCAACTATTAATTGACTACTATGCGATTGATGTTGACGATGCCGGTCTCGTTAAACCAAATGAAGAAATCACAAGAGGCGAAATGGTGAAAATGATGATGCTTGTGACAAACCCAGACCCATATTATTATAAAATGAACTATATGAGCGGGGACAGACCAGCAACATTCGCTGATGTGCAAAGTAATTCACCGTATTTTGCTTATGTTGAATCAGCGGTTCAGCAGGGATTACTAGATAAATCAAAAGGTGAGTTCAAACCAAATGAAACAGTCACTCGTGAAGAATTAGCTGAAATGATTGTAAAATCAATGCGATTAGAAAAACTAGCGGAAGTTCCAAACTTATTTAATATTACCTTTACAGATGCAAATAAAATTAATAATAAAGGCCATGCTGCCATTGTCCATCATTTAGGCATTATGCCAGCAAAAACTAATAATTTTGAACCGGCTCAAAAAGTGACACGTGGTGCAGGTGCACAAGTATTCTATCAATTTTTACAAGAGCGCGGAAAATATAATCGATAATCAATTTTCTGAACCAAGAAAGAGGCTGTCTCCAACCAACGGAGAAGCCTCTTTCAAATGATTTTATATTAATTTTTTTATATTAAAATTATCCTCTAATAACGCCCAGTTTTGCGGGTAGGCATAACCTAATGCCCAGTAACTGACACCGCGAAGATTAAATTCCTTCACTAAATCAAATTTTGCTTGAGCGCTGCGAGCATCTTCAAACCAAACTTCATGTTGCTTTCCTTCATTATCTACATAGCGGAAATGTGGGGATTGTGTCGCTTCATCGTAATGGATTGTGGCATTGTGTGTTACGGCAAGCCTTACTGCTTGTTGGACACCGAAGGTTCTAGCGGATTGACCTTTCACATGTGGCAGCACCCAATCGCGGGCATAGATTTGGAATCCTAAGAAAATCTTTTCCGGAGGCATTACGCGTGCAGCATATTGAATGACGCGCCTCATTTGGTTGATCGGTGAAATTGCTTGTGGCGGACCAAGTCGATAACCCCATTCATAGGTCATTAAAACAACAAAATCGGCGATTCTTCCATGGGCAGCATAATCATGTGCAGTGTAAAGCAGGCCTGATTGAGTAGCACTCGTTTTTGGTGCAAGTGCACTAGAGACAAAATATCCCTTCGGATGTAAGCGATCGACGGCCATCTGCATAAAACGATTATAATTCTCCCGGTCATCAGGTAATACGTTTTCAAAATCGACATTTAAACCACGATAGCCCTTTTTATCCATAATTTTGATTACATTTGTGAGGACCTTTTCACTTAAGTCTTTGTTAGCCAAAATCGTATTCGCTAAATTGGAACCGAGTGAGGTCGATGTGAAGTTCGTAATCGACATCATTGGAACAACTTTATTTGAATAAGCAGCATCAATGGCTAGCTTGTCTGGAAACGGTTCTAACGTTCCATCCTCTTTAATTTTATAGGCGAATGGACTTAAATAGGTTAGGTGGCGGCCAACTTCATTAATCGATTTTGCAGCAGCCTCCTCACTACCTTGATACGTATAAGCATTGACTTCAATTGTAGGTTTTGGTCTGGGAATGATCAAATGGGTGCCAGCATGGATTAAATTCGGGTTTTGAATATGATTTTCGCTGACAATGGCTTGAACAGTAGTGCCAAATCGCCTTGCAATAACGGCTAGTGTATCACCTGATTGAACAACATAGGTAAGTGGTGGGATGATCAATTTGGTCCCGGGATATAAAAGGTTGGGATTTGTTAGGTGATTAGCTTGGATAATTGAATTAATAGTGATACCATACTTCTGTGCAATGGACCATAGTGTTTCTCCCGATTTAATTACATGAGTTGTTCCAGATACAGGAATAATCAACGATTGGCCGATCACTAGTTGATTTGGAAATTGCAATCCGTTGATCTCTACAATTGATTTTGTATTCACGTTGTAACGACTAGCAATTTGCCATAGTGTATCTCCGCTTCTTACAACATGTATAAGCAAGTCTATCTCCCCCAACATAATTCAATAATTACTGTATATGCAAGAAATGCGATTGTGTATTTTGTCTACATTGAAAAAACTCACTTTAAACTCAATTAGATGATCTTAATTGTGCTATAATTTAATCCGAATCAGGTAAATAAGGAGTTGGCCAATGAATGGTTGCCGTCATTTTAACTGAGAAACCGTCAGTTGCAAAGAACATTGCCGATGCGCTTAAAATAAAAGGGAGACAAGATGGTTATTACGAGGGGAATGGTTATTGTATTACATGGGCATTTGGACATCTATTACAGCTCTATGATGCAAAAGATTATGAACCTTCCATGAAAAGTTGGAAAATGGAGAAATTCCCATTTATCCCAGAATCGTTTCGGTACAAAGTAAAATCCAGCCCGAAAAATCGTGACTTCAAGGATGCCGGTGCTGAAAAGCAGTTGAAAACGATCTATCACTTAATGAAACGACCCGATGTCGACACGATTATTTCAGCTTGCGACTATGATCGTGAAGGGCAAATTATCGGAGATACAATTATCTATAATTTGAAGGTAAATAAACCAGTGTTTAGGCTCCTCCTTAATGAATGGACGCCGAATGAGGTGCTGAAAGGTCTGAATTCGCTTAAATCAAATGAGGAGTTAAGACCGCTTCAAGATGCCGGTATTAGCAGACAATGGTCTGACTGGGTAATTGGCATCAATCTTACATCTGTTGCCACATTAAAATATCAAAAAGGGAAAGGACAAGCCCTAAACATTGGTAGAGTACTTTTACCAACATTAAAGATCATTTATGACCGTGATCAGGAAATCAAAAACTTTAAGCCGGAAAATTACTACAAATTGAATGCTACTTTTCAAACCTCTAACAACGAAAGTTATGATACTGTTTATCAAGAGGATAAGGAAGAAAAATTTAAAGATCCTACTCACCTAGAGAAGATTCAGCAGGCTTTAGCAGGGAAAAAGGGTCAAGTTCTCAATAAACAAGTGGAGCATAAAAAAGAATATCCCCCTTACCTTTTTAATCTTTCGAATCTCCAAGGAACGATTACAAGCAAATATAAAGGTTGGACGTCAGATAAGGTACTGAAAGTTGCTCAAAGCTTGTATGAGAAAAAATTCATTACATATCCACGGACAGCAAGTGTTGTGTTAGAGGAAAGTTTAGTGGGGAGGGCTGCCAAGGTTTTGGAAGGTTTAAAACAAGGCCATCCGTTCGCAAATGAAATTAATTTTTCAAAACTAAAGCGGGTATTTGATAACTCAAAGGTTGAAAGCCATAGTGCGATTATTCCAACCTATTTAAAACCAAAGTCACTAACAAGTGATGAGGGAATTGTTTATTCAGCGATTAAAAATCGATTTATTGCCCAATTTATGCCGATTGCAGAATATGAGGAAACGAAAATTACAACAGCTGTCGAAGGTGTTCCAGGTATTTTTCATTCACAAGGAAAAGTACAGCTAGTAGAAGGCTGGAAAAAGGTTGAAAAAATAGAATCGAAAGATACAATTTTACCGTTTGTAGAAGTGAATGAAATGGTTAAGATCGAAAAGCACGAACTGACTTCTCACGTGACAAAACCGCCCAAACACCATACGGAAAAAACATTGCTTCGTGTCATGGAAACGTGCGGGAAGAACTTTAAAGAAGAAGACAGCGAAGAAATGCTTGTCTCGATTTTGAGTGGCTTTAGTATTGGTACACCGGCCACAAGGGCTGAAACGATTAAAAAGCTCAAGGATGTAGGTTATATTACTACTCAAAATAAAAACCTGCTCTGCACAGAATTGGGAGAAAAATTAGTTGAAACATTTCCTATTAAAGATCTTTTTGACCTTGAATTCACCGGTCGTCTAGAAAAAACACTGGCGGACATCGAAAAACGAAAATATCGGAAAGATGATTTTTTAAAGAGTATCTTTAATTTCACCGTCGATTCAGTAGCCAAAATTAAGTCAGACCATGAGGTAACAATTCACGAAGTGGAATCCGTAAAAAAATCAGTAGAAGCATTGGGAAAATGCCCGTTATGTGGTCACGCCGTAATCGAAGGTCAAAAAGGATTCGGCTGCAGCAATTGGAAAAATGGCTGTAAGTTTGTGGTTTGGAAAAATGATAAATTTTTGGAAACAATGAAAAAGAAACCAACGAAAACGATGGTGAAATCACTTCTTAAAAATGGTGTAGTTCAGGTAAAAGGATTAACAAGTAAGAATGGCAATAAGTTTGATGCCAACCTTCGTTATGAGAAAAATCCTGATAATGAATATTTTAGCTGGAAGATGAAGTTTAACTGATGACTTGGGGTAGTTGGGTTGATAGGCGCTAGAGTTTACAATGCTCTGGCGTTTATTAGTATGTTTACTGTGACCCCGGTGCGGTGGAAAATTCCGGGCCGCCAAGCAGGAGGGCGAATCACTTTTTTCTTTCTGTAAAAAAATAGCCGTCCATTTCCATGACGATTGTAACGTAGTCATGGAAATGGACGGCTATTTCTCTATATAGGGGTGTTGTTTTTTTATTTTCTTTTACAAAATTCATCAACTGCTACATTAAATATTTTTTCTATTATTCTTCGATCTTTTAATGGAAGTTCTATAAATTTAAGTAGGCATTCCTGCAATTTTGTATTTTTATATAAATAATCGACAACTCCAAATATCTTGATATTGCCTTCATCATTTGTTTTATAGATTTGATTTAATTCAAGTAACATCTCATTTTGGAAATAAGGAAGCCCTACTAAATGATCTAAACTAACTTGAAAATACGTTGATAGTGTAATTAATGTTTCTAGATCGGGAGAAACGGTTTCATTTTCCCATTTTGCTACAACTGAGCGAGAAACCCCTAGTTTATCTGCTAGTTCCTTTTGTGTTAAAGCTTCTTGTTCACGGAAAAATTTGATGTTAGTTGCTAATTTATTCAATTTATCACCATCATTATACCCCAATATAGTATTACACAAATAGTGCCATTCCTAATATTATAAATTTAAGTATTATAATTTTTAACTTTATATTGGTTCCTATTTGGAATTTATATTATAATGTTCGTAATAAGAACAAAAAAGGAGAGAGGTAGAGATGTTTAGTTGTTTAATTGTATCACAACCAGATAATGAAGAAAGAAACCAACTCTTTCAAAGCATACTTTACAATACGTTGGAAAATCATTCTTATACAAAAAAACAGTTGAAATATGGAGATTGTATTGTTATATCAAATGTAAGTTTTACTTTAGGATGGCAAACAGTGTTAAATTTAGAATGCTCAGGTTTTTCAGCAAGTTGTGGTTTTGGAGATTCAGAAGAAATAGCATTTGAAAATGCGTTCAAAAAATGGATGAAACGAAGTTCTTAATAAGAGGAAATTTAATATTTTTAACCCTATTCTTTCTACCCAGTGCCATTTTCAATGACACCCGAAGGCATGAAAAAATACTTTGTATACTTGCTTTATGTTTGATTGAAACAGAGTCAGAAATACGTAAACCTAAAAGAATTAAATTGTTTCAAAACCTTTTCCAGTCGCACTGATTGCGGCTTTTTTTGTTGCTTGTATAATTTTCTTTCCAAATTTAATAAAACCTGAATTACTTGAAATGCTATTTGGAAGTACTCTAAACATTCAAAGCGGTAAGACCAAAACGAGTAACTTTTACAGTGAACAAATTCCAGTCAAAAGAAAAATACACCTTGTAATGCGATGTACATCGTATTACAATGATTATATAAAATTTGAAATCAGGTGATGAAATGGATAAGGAAATGTTAAAAGGAAGTATTGATCTGCTACTGTTATCGCTTATTAACCAGAAGGATCTTTATGGGTATGAAATTACAAAATTGTTAAAGCAGCTGAGTGATGATCATTATGAAATGAGTGAAGGGACCCTTTATCCAGCATTAAAACGTCTAGAGAAAAAACAATGGATTGAGTCCTATTGGCTAGAAACTCCTTCGGGTAGAAGAAAGTATTACAAAATTACAGACTCAGGAACGAAAGAATTAGAGAAGAAACAAAGGGACTGGAAACTCATTGAGAACTTAGTACAAAAAAGCTCGGAGGGTTTGATATGAAATCGAAATTAGAACAGTATGTGGAAAACATTGTCCGTCATACGGAAAGTTCTAAGAAAGAAAAAGAGGAGCTTTACGAAGAGCTTCTCATCCACCTTCAAATTTCCCGTGATTCCTTAATGGAGGAAGAGGGCTTGACACCAGAAAAGGCAGAGAAAAAGGCGATGGAGCTCTTTGGTCAAGAAGGGGAAATCGGCAGTCAAATTCAACAAGCACTGTTTCCATATCGAAAGGAATTAATGCTTACATTAGCAATATCCTCCATCATTTTCACAATCAGTATTTATCTATTGAGTCTTTTTATTAAAGGGGATGCCTATATTGGGTGGCTTTGTATTTCAATGGGGTTGAGTTCAATGTTATTGTTTCTTCCTCTTAATCGGTCTTTTCATATTAATAAAAAGCTATGGCTTAATAGTTTATTGGTACTTCACGCGCTTGGGCAATTGTATGGATGGTTAATCACGAGCCAGTTGGATCAATCATCGACTGTAGTTGGCTTAACGATCTGGGTGTGGCTAAACATTGCTTTAAGCCTTGGTCTTGTATATCGAACAACGATCTATGATTACAGTTCTGATGAAAAACATATGAAGTTTCTGCACGGAATGAATATTACGAGTGGGATTATCATTATAGGAATCTCATTATTTTTAATCGTTGGCTTTCTTATTATGGTTGGGGAATTTCATTTTATAATGCTCCTATATGTAAGTCCGATTATCGTTTGGAGCGGTTTGTATGCAGCACAATTAAAACTGGCAAAGAAAAACACACGGATAGCATTTGTAATTGGAATTATACCTATTTTGGCTTGTATTCTTATCTTTTTATGGATATACTCTCCTATACTCTTTTACAAATAATTACCTTTAAGGTCATGCCAATACGGAAAGGATTTTATCATGAAGAAAAAAAATCTCATGTTTCTAACTTTATTTTTATTTTGTTTAACAATTGCTCTTGTCGTTTTGGGGATATTTTTCAACAAAACAGAAAATGAAAAACAAAATGGGCTTTCCAATGATTATGATGTTTCATCCCAAAATGCGATTGCCTATGTAGTGTATAAAGAAGGAAAACCTCAATTGTTTTTGCGTAATGAAGGGGAGTCCATGGCTACAGTCGTTGTGGAGTATGACAAGGAAACGATGATTCTTGATCCGACATTTTCAAAGGATGGTTCGATATTGGCTTATATTACTACAAATAAAGATAAGGAAACAGAACTGATAAGTGCGATCCATTTTTATAATATGGAAAAAAAGGAAATATCAGATGTATTCACTGATCCTTCGACCATTACAGAAATCGAATTTAAGCCAGACGGTTCATCTTTACTTTATTTAAGTGCGGGAACATATGAAAATTATTCACCAATTACGGGGAAGCGTCCGCATGACTTTGATGTTTACGAATTGAATTTAAATGAGAAATCACATGTGCGAAAGACAAATCTGCAACAGTATTCTATTTATTCGTTGAACGTTGCTCCTAGCGGGGATCGTGTTTACTTAGGAAGGGATGATGATTCAGATATAAAGACAGCAGAAGATTCCTTCCAAGTAAAACAAAGAATTTTTGCAATTCCGTTGAATCATCCCGAAGAGATGTTTGTCATTTCAGATCCTGACCGTGAAGTTTCAATTTATAGTTTTACAATTACTCCTAATGGAAATGAACTTATTTTTCAATCCATTAGTAACCCAGATGAGGGTGACATTTTTGAATATGAATTATATAAATATAATTTAGATACAAAAGAAGAAAAACAGTTAACTCATTTTGGCGAGTATGTCAGTGATCCGGTTGTGAGTGCAGATGGAAAGACTATTTACTTTATGCTAGATAAAAAGTTTGCCAAGGGTGATCCTGATTATCATCTATATAAAATGAATATTGATGGAGAGCAAATTGAAGAAATAGTACTGCCAAATTCAAAAGTTGAAAAGTACTGAACCTATAATTGCGGGAGTGAACTTCTCCTATATTTACTTTAAAGTAATACAAATTATTTCAGAGCTGTGAAAGCTCTTTTTTATTTTCCAAAAAAATCGAACGAAATCAAGATTTCTTTCCAATATAGAGTATAAAGGATGAGGAGGTGTTAATGATTGGAAACGAAAGGTGATCTTAATCAAATGATTGAACTTATTTTATCTGGTCATAAGCAAGCATGCAGTGAACTTTATGAAATGACAATCCAAGATGTTTATAAAAACGTTCATTTTCTAATTGAAGATAAAGCTGATGTAGATGATATCGTTCAGGATATTTACATACAGTTATTTAATTCTCTCAGAAAATATGACGGCACTAGACCGTTTAAGCCATGGTTAATGGGGATTGTAATAAAACAAATCCAAGCGTATCGCCGAAAAAGGTGGATGAAATTTCGGATTTCTAAAAAGGTTGAAGAATTTGAACAAGTAATAGTTTTAGATTTTTCAAATGAAATTATTGATAAAATTTCAAACCAACTTCTTGTCAAGTTAGTAGAGGAACTCCCTTATAAACTAAAACAGGTTATGATTCTTCGCTATTTAAATGATTATTCTCAAGAAGAAGTAGCTAGAATCCTAGAGATTCCTGTCGGAACTGTTAAGTCAAGAATCAATGCTGGTTTAAACAAGCTGCGTGAAAAAGTAAAGAACAGAAATATTTCGGAGAAGGTGAGGAATGCATATGAATATTGAGACAAAGGTAATGGAGGCTTTACAGGAAAAGGGAAAAGAACTTATTCCTTCTACTGGATTAAAAATGAAAGTTATGAGTAATATCTCGTCCGGGAAACAGAAAATAAAAAAACGTATCGTCACTGGTATTTTAATAGCATCTTTATTAGTTCCTACAGGTGTTTTTGCTTCCCAGTTCTTTTTGGCGGACGAACTCTACGGTTCTTTTGATTATTTAAAGAAGCATATAATTAGTGCTACCATGGAGGGATACTTTCGTTTGGATGGTAAACTTGCACAGGCTAAAGGGGAATTGGGGGCCGAAGAATATAAAGAATTTATCATTTTAGTAAAAAAAGTAACCCATGCTAAACTCGAATACGGTGATAAGTACGGCAATATTAATTATGATGCACTTCCGCAAGAGAAGGAAACTGAATTGCAACAAGTATTTTGGGAGATACAGCCTTTCTTCGATCGGTTAAATGGCCAGCAGTCTAGTCAGGAATTGTTAACAGAAAATGAGTACAACCAATATATTAACGCACTTATGACCCATGAAGAGATCTTAGCAAAAAGTGAAATAAACCCAGATCATTATGTAGAACTAAATGAGATTCCATCCAGCCTTCAGAGCGAGTTTCAAGAAGCACGAGATTTTATGGAGTACGTATATAATAAGCAAGAACAGAATGAATAAAGTGAAATTTCACAAATTTAGATTTGATCAATGGCTGTCCGAAAGGCAGCCATTGATCAGTATTGAAATAGCTATTCCAATTGAAATGAGTACAACGCAAGATCTCAATTATTTTTTCCACTTTTTCATCAACCTCGATAATCTACACTTTGATTTTCTAAATTCAACCGAAGTACGTTAAGAATCAGTACGACTGTATGATCATGATTAGGGAAAAACAGTATAAGTTGATCAATCAATTGAAACGTTTTACATACCTCGTTAGTCTAACGATTAGAGGAAAGGAGGGAAAGGCGTTTTGGCAGATATTAAAAAAGTAAAACGTGCTAAAAAGGGTAATCAAAGAGCTTTTCAAGAGTTAATGGAGGAAGAAAAGGTCAAGCTTTATAAAACTGCTTATGTTTATATGAAAAACGAAGAAGATGCGCTTGAAGTTTTCCAAGAAACAGTTTATAAAGCTTACATTTCAATTAAAAATCTAAAAGATGAACGGTATTTTTCAACTTGGCTGACACGGATTCTTATTAATACAGCTATTGATCTTTTAAGAAGAAAGAGAAGAGTTATTCCAATGGAAAGGGATGTTTTAGAAAAGAAAACCAAGCCTTATTTACCTAAAGACAATGAGCATTTTGATTTAATTCAAGAGGTTATGAAGTTGGATGAAAAATATAAGACGGTTGTACTTCTCCGTTTTTATAAGGATTATTCAATTAAACAAATTGCTGAATTGCTAGATTGTCCAGAAGGCACGGTAAAAACGAATATACATCGTGGGGTCAATATGTTAAGAGAAAAGTTAAAGGAGGATTCTGTAAATGAATAGTCAATTTCCAGATTTTAAAAATGATATGGATAAAATCCCAGTGCCGACGGAAAAATTAGATACGATTATTTTGAATACAATTTATGAAAACAGAAATAAAAAATCCAAGAAGAAAATAGCCTTCTATTCATTAAGTGCAGCGGTGGTAGGTTTTGGGTTGTTTATAGGTTCCGCTAGTTATTCTCCCACCCTGGCAAAAATTGCATCAAATATTCCAATTATAGGGACCTTTTTCAATAATGCTAATGATGAAGGATTAAGAATAGCTGGGAAAAAGGGACTGACACAAGTTGTTAACCAAACTGCAAAAGACAACGGAATAACTTTAACACTCAATGAAATTTTTTATGACGGAACTCGCTTAACATTTGGCTTTACACAAGAATCCCTGCTTCCAACTGGTAGGATTGAACGTCCAACGATTGAAGTGAATGGGAAGGAAATCAACTTCAGTTCGGGTTATTCAGGTGAGTTTGTCACGCCACAAAAGTATAAAATGATTATGGATATTACACCGACCGAAGAGCTTCCAGAGGAATTTGATATGAAAATGAGAATCGACTCCTTTGGTCTTATTCCCGGAAAGTGGGAATTTTCTGTTCCGGTTAAGCAATCCAATGAAGTGATAGTGATTCGGCCACAAGAAGTGAAGACCATAGAAGGGGCGGAGGTTGAAATTAGTTCCTTAAAAATTGGCCCAGCTGGAACGGATCTTAATGTGAAAGTGGTAAAAGATCGAGGAAACAACAAACTTGATCCTTTTTCATTGAACTTTTATGTGATAGATGAAAATGGGCATGTGTTAGACTCTCTTACTGGAAGCGGCAGTGGAGAAGTAGAAAACGGAAAAGAGGTAACAGCGCTTCAGTCCCTCTATTCACCTTTAAAAGAAGGCATCCAAAAGGTCAAAGTCGTTCCTTATACGATTCCCATGACAGGTACTGATTGGGAAGAGGTTACCGTTTCATTAGACAAACAAAGCTTGCCTTTTATTCTAGACCAAGGTGAATTTGGCAAGGTGCTAATTACAGATATAACCTACCAAAATGATCGGATGGTTTTGTATTTTGATGTTCAGAGTGATTCCATCGTTGATAATATGCTTTCAAGAAATTCAATATGGCTAGAGGATGCTACGGGAAAAAGTTTGGTGGTGGCCCCCGAACGAATCAAAGGAAACAGTTTCAAGGCAGAGTTCCCTACAGGTAAAAAGAAAGGGTTACTGATTAAGACTATGAAGTATCCAAAACTGATTATGTATGAACAATTTGAAATTGATATTCCTTAATTTATGTAATGGTGAGCGATTATTCCTATGGAGTAATCGCTTTTATAATTTTGAAATGTGAGAGAAAAGTTTTTAAAATACGTTATATAGGGTGTAAAAGCTTTTACAAAAAAATAAGGAGAATCGTGCATGAAGTCTAATGATGAAAATTTTATACAGCGATTACAGCAACAAGAAGAAGATGGATTGGAATTTATAATTGATAAATATTTGCCATTGATAAAAGGAATCACTTATAAAGTGCTCTCTCCTCTTGAAAATAATGGGGTCATAGAAGAATGTATAAATGATATTTTTCTTTCAATATGGAATAATTCGAAAAAATTCCGCGGGGATTCGACTGATTTCAAAAAATGGATTTGTGCCATTGCTAAGTTTAAAGCAATTGATTACTACAGAAAAGCTGCCAAGAAAGTGGAAGTTCCCTCCAATTATATGGATTTGAATGCGGAAAAATCAGCAGAAGATGAACTGATTTTGATGGAAGACAAAACGGAACTTATCGAATTAATTAATCTATTAGAGCCTGTGGATCGGGATATTTTTATTATGAAGTTCTTTTTAGGTCTGAAAACAGAGGATATATCTATAAAGCTCGGTTTAACAAAAGCCGCGATAGATAATCGGATTTATAGAGGAAAAAAGAAACTTTCTAACAAAGCTACGAATATAAATCTAGGAGGTAGTGTATTGTGAAGGATATTTATGAATTATTAAATGATATGGACATAGATGAAAATGAATTTGAGGAAATGGAAGTAAGTGAATTTGAAAAGGCAAAAGTAAAAAGAACTGTAATGAAATCATTAAAACAAAAGAAAAAAATAAAGGGCTGGAAAAGGAATGTTGCTACAGCAGCCATTTTAGTCGGTTTATCAATTACTGCGTTTGGCTTAACGTTCCCCGCTTATGCTGGCAGTACTCCAATAATAGGAGATATTTTTAGATTTTTGGATAATGGAAGAACGGGTCTTTACGATGATTATAAGGAATATTCTACTGAGATAAATATGACAGAAGAAAGTAAGGGTATTAAAGTTACAATAAATGATGCGATTTATGATGGACAAACCGTTTCTGTAACCTATTCAATAGAAAGTGATCGAGACTTGGGTGATGATCCTATCATTTTTGATCACCTAGACATTAAAGGCTCAACGGGGACAGCAGGTAGCTCTAAAATTTCAAAAGTAGATGAAAACCATTATGTGGGTTTAGTAACTGCCAGCAGCTTTAATGTGACAGATGAAGAAACTATAAAGATAAAATGGGATATAGATAGTATAACAATTCCAGAAAAGCAGCAAGAAATTAACGGAAATTGGAACTTTGCTCTTGCTTTAGAGGCCACGGAAAGAAATACGCAATTAAGTGACCGCGGTGCGGAACAAAATGGAGTAAAAGTAAATATAGGGAAACTATCCATCACACCGATGTCCTTTATTGTATATTACGATCAAGTGGTTTCCGAAGTGGTAAGAAACAAATGGCACGGGGTGTATGTTGATATAGAAGTGAAAGATAACTTAGGAAATAGTTATTCAGGCGAAGGAAATGGAGGAACAGGCGACAGTGAAGGATATAATATGAGCTGGAGCAAAACTTTTGGGAAATTAGATTCAAATGCAACGAAGCTTATCATAACTCCACATATCACCTTGTGGGAGCACACTTCTGAAAATTTTGGCTCAGTAGAAATAACAAAAGATGGGCCAATGGAAATGCCAATACCCAAAAAATCAGGAAAGGGTAAAGAGGAGTTTGTATTGGAAGACATCATTATAGAATTGAATAAATAAGGGAAGTGGTTTAACTTTATTCAGCAGAAGTCCCCACTTCCACAAGTGGTGGGATGAATGCAATCTAGTTTACAATTCAGTAGGGGTGCAACTGGATTTGAGTCCGAACTTCGGTGAACTTCGGACTCAAATTGCTCAAATCTTGGGTTATTGTCCGAACTTCGGTGAACTTCGGACTCAAATTGCTCAAATCTTAAATTATTGTCCGAACTTCGGTGAACTTCGGACTCAAATCGTTTAAATCTTGGGTTACTGTCCGAACTTCGGTGAACTTCGGACTCAAATTGCTCAAATCTTGGATTACTGTCCGAACTTCGGTGAACTTCGGACTCAAATTGCTCAAATCTTGGGTTATTGTCCGAACCTGGACGAACTTCGGACTCAAATTGCTCAAATCTTGGATTACTGTCCGAACTTCGGTAAACTCCGGACTCAAATCGTTTAAATCTTGGATTACTGTCCGAACTTCGGTGAACTTCGGACTCAAATTGCTCAAATCTTGGATTACTGTCCGAACTTCGGTGAACTTCGGACTCAAAT
>DULJ01000101.1 GCA_012840465.1 Caryophanales bacterium | reverse complement strand
TCCTGATTTGATTTCGTTCATTGAACGTTTGTTTCATTTGACTTTTCCAGACCACATTGCCATTTACAAGCTCATAAAATCCAAGGTTGAGGATGTTTCCGTTTTTATCGTAAATAATCTGATAGATAGCATTTGTTGCCTGATTTTGTATATAGGTTAGCCGGTCTAAAGGATCATATCCATAAATAATCATACCCTTGCGGGGTAAAGTGATATTGGCTAGGTTCCCTCTATCGGTTCGTACAAGTGACACTGAATATCCTAAGGGATTCGTGATTGATGTTACATAATTTTTACTTGAATCATATCCAAGTTGAGTTAGAACTGGCTTTGTCAACCAATTAACAGCATCAAAATAGAGAGTCCCTGCTGTAGGGGCAAGCGTACCAATCGATAGTTTGATATTACTTGCAGCAGCATTTATCCTTTTAGCCTCATCATAGGTTAAAACAACTAAAACACGCGTCCAATCTTCCGATTTGGTTATCATTTTACTTACTTTTTCCCCTAAATAATTGCCACTTCCGTCATATAAATCAAATTTAATGATACCGCCACCACTGGTTACCTTTGCTGCTGTTCGAATCATCGCAGTAGCAACATATGTCTCTCATGCTTTTAGGGGTTCGTTTTGTTTATTTCCATAGAAAGTCCAGCCACCTGTATTTGAAAAACTAACAAAATGTTCGCCAATAAAAGATTTAATATCCCGATTAGAAGTTAGCCATTGAACGTTCGCTGTTGTCTTATCTTGGATATATAATTGCCAGTGATCTGGTACACCGGTCTTTTCCTGATCGTATTCAAAGCTATTGTTTTGTGCCAAATTGTATTCACTCATGATCGCATTTGAAACGCTGGATGCTCGAACGACAATTTCATCAAACCACACTATTGCATTTGGTTGGTTTTCTAATTTTACATAGATGCCAATGCTTTTAAAAGCATTGGGGATCACAACGCTTCTTTCCGTATATTCCCATGAGTGGTCGTTTTTATTAAAATTAGCACCAAACCAATCCGGCTGCCCATTATTTATTGTTAGCTCCTTATAATCCACTCGTAATAATACTTGATAAGCACCTCCACTTGAAGATACTCCTTGCGCCATGGACCATCCGGAGAAATACACCCTCGGTTAATGTCCCTTACTTTTTATTCATATCCACCCATGTCCTTCATATACTTGTACAAACACCAGGTGAAGGGGCGTGTAGTGTTTAATGACATGGATAAAAAAGGTGATACTTTTACATATTGTTATTTTTTTAATGGTTTCTGTTTTTATACCAACTAAAGGTTCGGCTTTTTCTAACGTTTCAGCGGAAACGGCTATCTTGATGGATGTTGAATCAGGGCGTGTTCTTTATGAAAAGGCAGCCCATAAAAAAATGCGAATTGCCAGTATCACCAAAATCATGACCGCCATTTTAGCGATAGAATCTGGGAAATTAGATGAAACGGTAAAAGTGAGTGACAAGGCTGTCCGTGCAGAGGGTTCCTCGATCTATTTAAAACCGGGAGAAAAAATAAAACTAGAACATTTAGTATACGGTTTGATGCTTCGTTCAGGAAATGATTCTGCCGTAGCCATAGCAGAACATGTTGGGGGTAGTGTGGAAGGCTTCGTCTATTTAATGAACCAAAAAGCTCAAGAAATTGGAATGCGCGATACTGTTTTTTCCAATCCACATGGATTAGATGACCATGAAAATCATTTTTCAACCGCCTATGATATGGCGATCCTTACTAAATATGCGATGGAAAATGAAACATATCGGGAAATTTCCGGTACAAAAGTTCATAAGGCACCAGAATGGGACAGAAGCTGGAAAAATAAAAATAAACTGCTCACAAGCCTATATGAATATTCAACTGGAGGGAAAACAGGATTTACGAAACGAGCAAAACGGACATTAGTTTCAACGGCTGCCAAGGATGGTCATGATCTGATTGCAGTTACGTTAAACGGCCCCAATGATTGGAATGACCATATTTCAATGTTTGAATGGGGGTTCGCCCGGTACGATCTAGAATATGTTGTAAAAAAAGGGATAGTACATTCAGTGAAAGATGATTTCTATAAAGGTAAAGTGGTCGTACGCCGTGACTTCCAATATCCGGTTACAGATAAGGAAAAAGACAATTTAAAAGTTGAAGTAAAATTGATAAAGCCTGATTCAAACTGGAAAAAGGGTAAGGATATTCCAGCTCCGTGCGGAAAAATGATTATAAAGCTTGAAGATAAAACGATCGGGGAACTACCTATATATTTTGATAAGCGTGGAAAAGTAAGCCTGGAAACATGGTTTTCTTCCATTAAGGAAATGTTCTTATCAATGATTGGAGTACACAGTCATGGTTAATATTATCTGGGTTGCTATGACTATTATTGGAATCGTATTTGCCATGATTAACGGCACAATGGATGACGTAAATAAAGCTATTTTTAGCGGAGCAAAGGAAGCTGTGGCCATTTGTATCGGTTTAATCAGTATTTTGGTCTTTTGGCTTGGTCTCATGAATATAGCTCAGGAGGCTGGATTATTAACACGACTTTCAAGATTCTTTCAACCGTTAATTACAAGATTGTTTCCAGAGGTGCCAAAGGACCATCCGGCGATGGGGTTTATTCTTTCTAATATGATTGCCAATTTATTTGGTTTAGGTAATGCAGCCACACCGATGGGGATAAAGGCAATGGAGCAATTAAAGATATTAAATGATAATAAAAATTCGGCGAGCAGATCGATGATTACCTTTTTGGCAATAAATACTTCAAGCATAACGTTAATACCTACTACCGTTATTGCGATTAGAATGAATTATGGGTCAGTAGCCCCAACCGAAATTGTTGGAACAACACTCGTAGCATCACTTTTTTCAACCATTGCTGCCATCATGATCGATCGTTATTATCATTATCGCAGGGTGAAAAAAGGGGGGTATAAATGATGATGAATGTGATCAATCTGATCTCTCTCTGGATGATTCCGGGAATCATCGGATTTATCCTACTTTACGGAACGATAAAAAGAGTACCAACATATGAAACATTTGTTGATGGGGGAAAGGAAGGCATCCAAATCGCCTTCTCCATTATTCCTTATCTTGTAGGAATGTTAGTGGCAATCACAGTTTTTCGGGAGTCTGGTGCCCTCGATTTCTTTATGAATCTAATTAGGCCTTACTTGATGGCCATCGGTATTCCAGCGGATATCGTGCCATTGGCGATTATTAGGCCCATTTCGGGAAACGCAGCATTAGGAATCACATCAGATTTAATTGCCACCCACGGGCCTGATTCGTTTATCGGAAGATTAGCTTCAACAATGCAAGGAAGTACAGATACAACCTTATATATTTTAACCGTTTATTTTGGCGCTGTAGGGATTAGAAAAATGGGGGATGCTTTAAAGGTTGGTTTATGGGCAGACTTCATCGCAATTATTATGTCAATTATCGTAGTAACTCTAGTATTTGGATAACAAATAAATAAAAAATATGTAGAAGGGGCTATCCAAAAAGTCAAGCTAAGTCGCTTTTGAAGCCCCGATCATTTTCTAAAATGATTTCCACTGAACTTTTTTAGCTCCCTCATAAAGCCCACGGGCCTCTTTTTCAACTTCAAGTAAATCATCTTCGTTTAGTTCCTGCTTTTCAACTTTTTCTTCAATTTGCTTCATAAATTTCTCCATTTGCTGGTGCCACTGGGAATAAGCCTCTTCGTTAACATGATGTTCCTTTAAAATGGTTTCCACTTGATTAGACCAATCCTTTAAATCCACCAAATATTGCTGATAATCCTTGGAATTCACCGTTTGTTCCCCCTACTCCACCTTAGTTAGGTAATTGATTTCAGATTTATTTTATGTTTTTGGGGAATAAACGTGAACAAAGTATAAAGCATGATGGGGTTCATGCCATCATGCTTTATTTTTATAATTCATATCCACCTTTTGAAATTTGTTCTACTATTCCAGGTAGTTTGTCGTAATCAATCCCTTTACAATACTCCTGCAATTCATTTTTCTTATTGATATAAACCCGTTTGCGGTTTTTTAATTCGGGGTTTTTCAACATACAAACTAAGCCGATAATATCTTTGAAATGAACTTCCTTTTCGCCTACAGTAAAGACTGGATCATTTTCATAAGGGACAAATTCATTGAAAATTTCATCAAAGTATCTTACATACAGTAAGTGAAAAGTTTTCTCCGTTCCATTATCTATGAATGTAACCTCTGAGCGATTAAAGAAGTCCTCAGATGTATTAGGCGCTGCTTTTTCTAATTCATAACCTTTAATTTCTTTAATAAGCATATTTCATCCCACCATTTTATTTTTATTTTGATCATTCTAATATGTACATCATTATTATAGAAGACCGGTTAAAGACTCTTCAAGCTATTCAGCAAAAGTTTCCTGAAACTTTTCAAAAAACAAGTCGGCTTCTTCTTGTCGGATGTCCTCTTCATTTAATTTTTCCGGCAATGCAGGAAGTTCATCTAACGTCTTGAGGCCAAAATACTCAAGAAAGTCCTTCGTTGTGCCGTACAAATAAGCTCTTCCTGTTCCTTCCGCCCGACCCACCTCTTTAATTAGGGATTTTGACATTAAAGTTGAAAGAGGACGCTCTGTTTTGACACCTCGTATTTCTTCTATCTCAGCTCTAGTGATCGGTTGTTTATAGGCGATTATAGCTAACGTTTCAAGAGCTGCCTGTGACAATGTTGATGTAGTTGGGGATTCCACTAACCGTTTAAAATATTCTGCATGCTCCCTCTTCGTTGTTAATTGATAGACTCCAGCAACCTCTACTACATCCATACCACGGGATTCTTTTGAATAATCTGCCTTTAAATTTTCTATTAATTCTACCGCCACAATTTCACTAATTTGGAGAACATCTGCAATTTGGTTACTATCAATTCCCTCGTCACCTACGATAAATAATAACCCTTCGACGATTGCTTTCATTTTATCAAATTTCATCCGTGTAAACTCCTTTCATGCTGTAAATGTATATATCCTCGAAGTTTTTTTCTTGAACACACGTAATCGCATTGTTTTTCATTAATTCCAAAACAGCTAAAAATGTCACTACAATATAAGATCTTTCAAAAGTTGGAAAAAGCGATGAAAAGCTTTGTCGCCCCTTTACTTTATCAAGCTCTTCCAAAATTTGCTCCATTCTTTGTTGGATTGGAATTTCCTGCCGCTGAATAGTTGTTAGCTTAGGCTCCTTCCACTTTTTTCGCTTCATTAACTGCTGAAGAGCGCTTAACATATCATATAAAGATACATCGGAAATCGGATTTCCTCGATTGTCTGGTATATATTGCGCCAAATTTCCCGGAGGTCTTGTGTATAACAAGCTTCGGTCTTGTTCATATTCCTTTAAATGCATTGCCGCTTCTTTATATTTCCGATATTCAAGCAAACGTCTCATTAACTCATCACGAGGGTCCTCTTCCATTTCATCTCCGTTAAACTCTAATTCTTCATCTAGAGCCTCTTCGTTTTTCGGTAAGAGCATTTTACTTTTTATCGCTAAGAGTGTCGCCGCCATGACAAGATATTCACTGGCCACATCCAGTTCAAGGCTTTGCATCGTATGAATAAAGTTTAAATATTGCTCCGTAATTTGTGCCATCGGAATATCATAAATATCAATTTCATATCGATTTATTAAATGTAAAAGAAGGTCAAGTGGACCCTCAAAGGCATCAATTTTAACACTATATTCCATCATTATCCCACCAAAGTAATATGTAAAAAAGGAAAAAACAAAACAACTAGATTAATAATAGCAAAATTTGAGCTATTTCTATAGAGGGTGGTTGAAATATACATTTTTTGTTTTGATTCACCCATTTTCATGACTTTTTTCTGCACCATGATAGACGCCTATACAAGTTTTTCCTTTTCTCATATGTTATTACCGTAAGCATCAATTAAACAAAGGAGGAATTTTATTATGAGTGGAGCAGCAGGATTTGGTTACGGTGGCGGATTTGCCTTAATCGTTGTATTGTTTATTCTTTTAATTATCGTAGGTGCAGCTTGGCTATAAGCACCTATTAAAAAGGGGAGTGCCTTGATGGGCACTTCCTTTTTGGTTTATGGTAAACTATATGGAATCAGAAATCCTTAAGAAAGGATGGTTAGAATGTATCCAGATGCATACATAGATTTTCTCGTCCATTTTCATGGTTCCCGGGATTACTTCGAATGTCATGAGATTCTTGAGGAGTACTGGAAGCAAACCGAAGAAAATGAACGAAAAAGGTCAGTTTGGGTAGGACTTATTCAAATTTCAGTGGCCCTATACCATCAACGTTCCGGAAACATGAAAGGTGCTTACCGTATATTAAGAAAAGGCCTTGGTATCATAGAAGAGAAAAAGGAAGCCATTGTTAAGCTAGGTATAGACCATGAGCTGCTATTAATTTTGCTACGTAAAAGATTGGCAGAAATAAACGATTGTATTTCTTATTATAGTATAAACCTCCCTATACATGATCAAAAATTATTGGCAACCGCAATTAAGCGCTGTCAATTACTCGGTTATGTTTGGAACGAACAGAGTGATTTATCAAACACATCCCTTGTTAAAAAACATGCCTTACGCGATCGACACAACGTAATCCAAGAAAGAGAAGAACAATTGCAAGTAAGAAAAAGCAAAAGGCCCGATTCCTAATTGGAATCGGGGCCTGTTACCTCTTCACAAATGTCTTTTTCTTTTGATTGGTCACCGGATCTCTCGAAAAACTCAAGTGTATTTTCTGATGGCTTGATTTCTATATTCCCTAATTGATTACGAAGAGCATTTAGCATAGCTTTGCCTTTTCCTTGCCCACGATAAGAAGGATTAACGCTAATATGGCGCAGTTCCGCCTCATTTCCTTTGATCTTGACGCCAATAGCTCCGATAATATCATCTTCCTTATAAAGATAGAGCTGCCAGTCTTGATCTTCCTCATACAGCTTTATTGTACCTTGAAGCCGTTTTAAATCCTTTTCGGACGGCATAAAAGAAAGAAGCCCCATAGCTATTTTTTCATAATTTTTCTTATACCGAATTAACATGCTAAATCCCTCTTTGCTTTTATCATTCAATAGCAAGTGTTACCTTATTGAAATAATAACCGATTCGTTCTATGTAATCAATGGGTAATTTAAAGAGGCCGCACCCAAAAATTGGTGAGCCTCTCTTGGTTTTTTATTTGGTTCCAGGTTTTGCTGGTGTTTCTGGTGTTGTTGTACCTGGCGTTGTTGTCGTACCTGGTGTTGTTGTACCTGGCGTTGTTGTCGTACCTGGTGTTGTTGTGCCCGGTGTTGTCGTACCTGGCGTTGTTGCACCCGGTGTTGTTGTGCCCGGTGTTGTCGTACCTGGCGTTGTTGCACCCGGTGTTGTTGTGTCCGGTGTCGTCGTACCTGGCGTTGTTGTACCTGGTGTTGTCGTACCCGGTGTCTTTGTGCCATTGTTAGCATTGTTGACGTTTAGATAGCCTTGGCGAACGGCTTTCATCATAATTGACGCCATTTGCTCACGGGTTAAATTCGTTCCCAATCCAAACTTATTATTACCGATACCATTCATAAGACCAAGGTCCCTTGCGGCAATGATATCGTTACTATATGGACTATTTTCCGGAACGTCAGCAAATTTAGGCTGATTATTCGCCTCGTTTCCACCTAAAACCGGAGTCTGCGTCCCAGTTTTATCACCTGTTTGGGTTTTAGTTCCCGGTGTATTATTATCAGCAACCTTGTCCTTTACAACATCTTTATTCCCAGTATTATCATTATTGTTTGCATCCGTAGCATCCCCGTCACCATCCTTTGCTTCATTTTGATTAAGCGCCGGATCTGGACTATTTGCATTTCCATTAGCTCCAACGGTTCCCCCATTAGTTACACCAGGTGTTCCTGTTGGATTTGCCACATTCAACGGTGCATATCCTGTTGTATTATCATAACCCACTGGGGTTAGATTAGTTCGATCTCGATCGTTCACAGCATCATAGTTTGCTACCCCACAACCAGTTCCAAGCCCCATAATTAGAAAAGACGTTGATAACACATTGATCAATTTTTTGTTCAATGTTAAGACCCCCTTTCAAACATATATTTTGTTAGAAAGGCATTTATTATTTTGTTATATATAAGCCAAATAGGAAAAAAACCCCTGTCAACTAAATGACAGGGGCGGGCACCTACGCTTTTCTTTTTGTCTAGCTCCGGTGCCCAGCGACTACGCTTTTCTTATTCTTCCCAAACTTTTACTTCTTTCATTACATCGCCTTGGTGAATTCTAAGTACCGTATCCATTCCTTCAATTACTTGGCCAAATACTGTATGAACACCATCTAAATGCGGCTGTGATTCATGGACAATGAAGAACTGACTGCCGCCAGTATCTCTACCAGCATGTGCCATTGATAACGCTCCAGGAATATGTTTATGAGGATTACCCGCTGTTTCACATTTAATAGTGTAGCCAGGACCACCCGTCCCATTTCCGTTAGGGCAACCCCCTTGTGCAACAAATCCTTGAATAACACGGTGGAATGTTAAACCATTATAAAACCCTTCATTTACAAGCTTTTCAAAATTTGCAACTGTCCCAGGCGCTTCATTTGGAAAAAGTTCAATAACAATTTTTTCACCGTTTTCAAATTCAATCGATGCTTTTTTCACGTTATGTATACCTCCTACTAATTTATTCTTCCTTATTTTACACTATATGATATAGATTTTAAAAATTTAAAGCAAACAAGAAAGCAGAACTTACATAAAAGTTCTGCTTTTAATCATTCCATATTATAATACTTTAGCTGCTCCAACGTAGCGTTTAGCCCAATAATATGAATCATCCAGTTTTGAAACCATTACACCTTGTGATGTCGCTGAATGTATAAATTTATTATCACCTATGTATATACCTACATGCGAAATCCCAGACCCAGATGTATTAAAAAAGACTAAATTACCTTTTTGCAAATTCGCTTTTTCTACACTTTCTCCATGTTTATATTGCGAGTCGGAAGAACGTGGAAGTTCAATTCCATTTTCACTAAATACTTTATAAACGTAGCCAGAACAATCAAAATCGCCTCCATACGGAGTGCCTATGTATTTTTCTGCACTTTCTATTATGTTTTCAGCAACTGTATCTTCCTCATTGGCCGCAAATACATTTCCTGAAAACATTAGCAAGATAATCATGGAGAAAAATGCTGTAAGTACCTTCCTCATAATTCACCTCCCACGACAAGAATCCAGACATTTATATGTCTTTAACATTAATTCTACAAACTCAAAAAAAATCCTGTCGCATTATAGAAAAAAAACTGAACTTTTTTTAACTTTTTCAAATTTCGTTCACACTTTTGGGAAATGATGGGGTATTTTTGATTGACTTTACAAATAAAAAAAGCGCCTGGCGATTAGTACCAGACGCTTTTTGCAAATTAAAATAAAGTTTATAATTTAAATGAACTCTTTAATGACACAATCCGATTAAAAACAGGTTTTTCTGGAGTTGTATGTTTAGAATCGACATTAAAATACCCATGTCTAAAAAATTGGAACTTATCTTGTATTTTAGCGTTTATCATTTCCGGTTCGACAAACCCTTGTAAGATTTCTAAAGAGTTAGGGTTAACGTAATCTAAAAATGTTTTACCTTCGTCTTCATTTTCTACTTGATCTAAAATAAACGGTTCATACAATCTGAACTCAGCTTGTTTTCCATGACTTGCTTCCACCCAATGCAATGTACCTTTTACTTTACGGCCTGTAAAACCGGTGCCACTTTTCGTTTCTGGGTCATAAGTACAATGGAGTTCAACAACATTCCCATTTTCATCTTTAATAAAGTCATGACACTTAATAAAATAAGCGTGCTTTAAGCGAACCTCATTACCAGGGAAGAGCCTAAAATATTTGCTTGGAGGGTTTTCCATGAAATCATCTTGTTCAATATAAATTTCTCTTGAAAACGGAATTTTCCGTACACCCATCTCCGGATTTTCCGGGTTATTTTCAGCCTCAAGCCATTCCACTTCACCTTCAGGGTAATTTGTTATGACAACCTTTAATGGACGAATGATCCCCATCGTTCTTGGGGCCTTTAACTTCAGATCCTCTCTTACAAAATGCTCAAGCATTTGTTCATCGACAACACTATAAGCTTTTGCAACCCCAATCTCTTTACAAAAAGCGCGAATCGCTTCCGGTGTATATCCTTTTCTTCGAAGCCCTGATATAGTTGGCATTCTCGGATCATCCCAGCCATCAGCAAAGCCTTCATCAACTAAAAGCTTTAATTTTCGTTTACTCATAACGGTATTAGTTATATTTAAGCGGGCAAATTCGATTTGCTTCGGTTGTGATTCCATTTCACACTCACGTACAACCCAGTCATAAAGTGGGCGGTGATCTTCGAATTCAAGCGTACATATTGAATGAGTTATACCTTCTATAGCATCTTCGAGCGGATGAGCAAAGTCATACATTGGATAAACACACCATTTATCACCAGTATTATGATGCGTAGCATGAGCTATTCTGTAAATAACAGGATCTCTCATATTAATATTAGGTGATATCATATCGATTTTAGCGCGTAAAACCTTCTCACCATCCCTAAACTCTCCACCCCTCATTTTATTAAAGAGGTCTAAATTTTCTTCAACTGAACGATTTCGGTATCGACTTTCCTTGCCTGGCCCCTTCAACGTCCCTCTCATTTCACGGATTTCTTCAGGTGTTGAATCATCAACATATGCTTTTCCCTTCTTAATTAAAAGAACTGCACGATTATACATTTCTTCAAAGTAATCTGAGGCAAAGAAAAGACTGTCCCAATCATAACCGAGCCATTTAACATCCTCTTTAATAGATTCAACATATTCGGTATCTTCTTTTAAAGGATTTGTATCATCAAAACGCAAATTTGTTTTGCCGCTGAATTCATCTGCTAAATCAAAATTTAAAATAATTGATTTCGCATGTCCAATATGTAAATAACCGTTTGGTTCTGGAGGAAATCTTGTAATAACTTCCTGATATTTTCCTTCCTTTAAATCCTCTATAATAATATTTTTTATAAAATTCGACGAGGTATGTTTAATTTCTTCCATTACAGTCAACCTTTCTATTTATATCCATTTTTGATTATACTATAGGAAAGTATAAAATTTTATTGATTATAGTATAAGAAAAGACATCGTAATTTGCCATAGTGGGCAAATTACGTGTTTTTCTAATGTATATGATGCTTCTATTTATAACATAAAAGTTAAAAAATAAAAAGTGCCCTGAATAAGGACACTTTAACTCAATTTTAATTTGCTTTTTAATGGAATATCTAAATGAATAATATCCTCATAGCTTTCGCGTTTAACAACAAGCTGTACATCGCCATTTTCAACAAATACAACAGCCGGTCTTGGAATACGATTATAATTATTAGCCATTGAATAGCCATACGCTCCTGTACAGAAAACTGCCAAAATGTCACCAGAATTAGCCTTTGGAAGAGGTAAATCCCAAATGAGCATATCACCTGATTCACAACATTTACCCGCAATAGAAACCTTTTCTTCATCGACATCATTAGCACGATTGGCTAAGATTGCTTCATACTTAGCTTGATATAAAGCAGGCCTTAGGTTATCTCCCATTCCACCATCTATTGCTACATACTTTCTGACATCAGGAACTTCTTTATTCGATCCAATGGAATAAAGTGTTGTACCGGCATCTCCGACAATAGAGCGACCTGGTTCAATCCATATTTCAGGCATTTCAATTTGGAGATGATTTACATGTGACTTTACTTTATCAATAATTTCAACGACGTAGTGCTCAGGTGGAATCGGATCATCTTCTTCAGTATATCGGATACCGAAACCGCCACCTAAATTTAACACCTTCGGAATATAACTTAATTCATTTGACCATTTCTCCATCGCTTCAAATATAGTATCTACAGCCATTAAAAAACCTGCTGTTTCAAATATTTGTGAGCCAATATGGCTATGAACTCCCAATAGCTCAAGGTTTTCTGAATTTCTTGTGATCTCGATTGCTTTTTCAACCTGTCCACTTTTTAAGTCAAAGCCAAATTTAGAATCTACCTGCCCAGTGCTAATATAATCATGTGTATGGGCCTCAACCCCCGGAGAAATACGTAATAATACTGAAACAATAGTACCTTTTTCTTTTGCAATTTGCTGCAATAAATCAAGCTCATAGAAATTATCTGCAACAAAACAACCGATACCAGCTTCAATTCCCATCGTAATTTCTTCTACACTTTTGTTATTGCCATGAAAATGAATACGTTCAACTGGAAAATTCGCTGCCAATGCTGTATAAAGCTCTCCTGCTGAAACAACATCAAGACTTAAACCTTCCTCTTCTGCTAAGTTAACCATGGCCATTGTTGAAAAAGCCTTACTTGCATAGGCCACTTGTGCCTTAACTTGACTCTTTTCAAAAGTTTCTTTAAATGCTCTTGCTCTCTTTCTCATTAGAGCTACATCATATACAAATAATGGAGTACCATATTCCTTTGCTAAATCAACTGTATCTATTCCGCCAATTTCAAGATGACCTAAAGCGTTAATGCGACTTGTTCCATAAAAAAACATACGTTTCTCCCTCACAATCCAATGCAGTTAATATATCAAGAAAAGCTGTCTGAAAAAGTATCCGGCTTTATAGGTTTCCTTTCCTATAGACTGGGCCTGATATTTTTGTGACAGCTCTAAATTATATTCTCTCATTAATAATTTAAACTTTACCACATAAAAGAGAAGATTGGCAATCATTAATATTATACATTTCCTTACATAAAGCTTTAATTTAATAACGGTTTTTTGGTAGGTTGCTTTTTATCATTATGTGGATTTGTTACCTTTAGTCTTGTTTTGTTTAATGGAATAGCTACTCGAATGATTATCTGGACAATTCCTCTTGGATCAAATGGGATAAATGGCCATAAATATGGTGTATTAAGGGCTCGTAAAGATGCCAAATATAATATAAGAATCGTAAGGCCTATTACTAGTCCTGGTACATCAAAGAAAAAGACAGCAAATAGTAAATAAATTTGGGCGAGTTTATTCGCAACACTTAACTCATAACTTGGTGTGGCAAAAGATCCAATTCCGGCGACAGCAACATACAGAATAACCTCTGCTGAAAACAACCCTACATCAATGGCAATCTGTCCAATTAACGCAGCCGCAATTAAACCCATGGCAGTTGAAAGCGGTGTTGGCGTGTGTATGGCTGCCATCCGCAACAGATCAATACCTAAATTTGCAAGGATTAACTGTACAATAATAGGGATTGTAGACTCTTCTTTAAGACCAATAAAATTTAAGGTATCAGGTAATAAGTTGTCATTTTTCACAAATAAATACCAAAGCGGTATTAACAAAACAGATGCTATCATGCCAATAAAGCGTACCCACCGTAAAAAGGTTCCAACAGCCGGGTTTTGACGATATTCCTCAGCATGTTGAACATGATGGAAAAAGGTTGTTGGTGTAATTATAATACTTGGAGATGTGTCAACCATGATGACAACATGTCCCTCTAATAAATGGGTAGCCACAACGTCTGGCCTTTCTGTATAGCGAACCATCGGATAAGGATTCCATCCCTGTTTTACAAGAAATTCCTCAATAGTTTTGTCCGCCATTGGAATCCCATCAATTTCAATTTGTTTTAGTTCCTTTTTTATAACTTCGACCAGGTTCGGATCGGCAACATCTTGAAGATAAGACACGCAAATATCTGTTTTAGATCGTTCACCTACTTGTAAGATTTCGTGGCGTAAACGTTCATCGCGCATACGTCTTCTTGTTAAGGCCGTATTAACAATTATATTTTCTGTGTATCCATCCCTTGCTCCACGAACCACTTTTTCAGTATCCGGTTCCTCCGGATCACGGCCAGGGTAGCTTCGAACATCTACGATAAAAGCGCTTTTCTCACCATCTATCAAAATAATTATAAGTCCAGAAAGTAGTTGATCAACAGCTTTGTCAAGATCTCGCACTTCTTCAACTTGTTGATGGATGAGACGATTGTGAATAACCTCTTTTGTATTTGTTCTAAAGGATCGTTCGTTATCATTAATTTCTACTAATTCCCTCATTAATTCAATAATATAGGCAGAATCACAAAGCCCATTTAAGTAATAAATCTGTATATCCTTTTTTAAGACTTTTATCTTACGAACACCTAAATCAAAGCTTGTTCCTATTCCAATCCTTTTCTTTAGGAATTCTTCATTTGAACTAATAGAGGAGGAAATCGGTATTTTTTCTTTATTTTCGACGTTCACGCGAATCCACTCCTTTCCAAGATCAGTTCGACAGCCTTCATCGTTATCGGGCAACCGTTTTTGACGGAATCATATCTCGCCATTTTTCCAATATCACCGACTCCAATGATATTGGGAACATCTATTTCATCCAAAACATAAACAGTGTCACCATTTATTCTGCCAATTTCAATATCCGGCAAACCATTTTTGTCAACACCATATTCTGTTAAGTTTCCATCCCGGTCAATCGAAACATCCACTCTTGCCCATTCATTATGCCGTGTCCGGGCAGCAACAGCCACAACTCCTAATACTTCTATATCAGGGTGAGTGGCGACATATTTTAAAGCTTTTTCCCCAGAGCCTGCCCCGGTTATTCCGCTATCGTCGAACATTAAAAATACCGGGTCATTGGGCGCGCTATGAACTAATTTAATCATTTCTTTTCCTGACAATTGGGTTGGATTTCCTGCTGATTGGGAGATACAACGTCCCCCCACCTTTTTGGCTGCATACTTAATTGCACTATTGGCGTATTCATCACCATCAGTAACCAATATGACTCTTCGTTTCATAAGATTATCACCTTACCCTTTTGGACGAAAGACTAATGCTACTAAAAATGCAAACAAAATGGCGGAAGAAAGGCCAACCGATGTAAGCTGGAACATCCCCGTAATAATGCCTGAAAAACCATGTTCCTCCGCCCCAGCCATTGCTCCAGTGATTAAAGAATGGCCAAAGCTTGAGATTGGTACAGTAGCACCTGCCCCTGCAAAGTCAATTAATTTATCATATAACCCAAACCCCTCAAGAATTGCTCCTGCCACAACGAATGAACTTAAAACGTGGGCAGGCGTGAGTTTGAATCTATCTAAAAGAACCTGCCCTATCGTACAAATAATGCCGCCGACTAGAAATGCAGTCATGTATTCAGTCATATTATTCCACCCTTTCAAAAACAACACCATGTGCTATCGTTGGAATGGTCTCCTTCTGCTGGATCATAATCGGACTTAATAATGCACCCGTAGCAACTACCAATATTCTCTTTAAATTACCTACTTTAAGTTCATGGATTAGATGACCATAGGTGACAACGGCAGAGCATGCACAACCACTTCCACCTGCAAATACAGCTTGTTCAGCATGATATACCATGAGACCACAATCATTAAGACTTGCGCCAACATGGTAACCTTCATCTGTCAGCATTTTTCGTAAAATTGGCGTTCCTACACCCGACAGATCTCCAGTCACTATAAGATCATAATCCTGTGGTGTTTTTCCAAAATCATTAAAGTGGGCCATTATCGTATCTGCCGCTGCCGGAGCCATCGCGGAGCCCATATCAAGAGGATTACCAATTCCATAATCAATAACTCGTCCAATGGTTGCTCCTGTTATTTTAATAAGCCCTTTTTCTTTCCCAACTAGAATAGAACCTGCGCCTGTAACTGTATATGTTGCTGTATCAGGCTTTTGGGCGCCAAACTCTGTCGGATTACGAAACTGACGCTCTGCTGTTGCGTTATGGGAGCTAACTGAAGCTAACACTTTATTAGCAAAACCCCCATCTATTAAAGAGGATGCGACTGCAAGGGTCTCCATTGATGTCGAACAAGCACCAAACATACATAAAAATGGAATTTGATTTCCTCTAGCCACATAGTTGGAGGTAACATTTTGATTTAATAAATCTCCCGCCAAAAAGAAATCAATATCTTCATGTTTTAAATTGACTTTATTCAAACAGGCATTAATTGAATCCTCCATTAATTGCCTCTCTGCCAGTTCCCAAGTCTTTTGACCGCAATAAAGATCGGTATACTTTATATCAAAACTTGAACCAAGCGGTCCTTCTGCTTCAGTCGGACCGACAGCAGTACCGGTTGAGTTTACAAAAATATCATTTTGAAACAACCAGGATTGCTTACCTAATCTTCCCATCAGGATCACCCTTTTATGACAATAAAGTTGTTATTGAATAACGGATAAACCCAATCATTGCTGCTGCAACCACTCCGTATACAAGAACAGCTCCCGCAATTTTAAACATATTATTTGCTACTCCTAAAACGAAACCTTCACTTTTATGTTCCAGTGCCGCACTTGCCATCGAATTCGCAAACCCTGTCACTGGTATTAGTGTTCCAGCTCCAGCAAATTGACCCAGTTTATCAAATACCCCTAACCCGGTAAATAACGCTGCCAGAAGAATGATTGTCGCAATCGTAGGATTATTTGCAGTTGCTTTAGTAAAATTAAAAAACGAAATATAAAAATTTTGTATCCCTTGACCGACCATACAGATTAAACCGCCTATGAGAAATGCTTTGAGACAGTTTACAAACATAGATTGTTTAGGTTGGAAAGATTGAATCTGTTGTTTGTATTTAGCTTTTGAGAATTTCTCCCCCAATTCACGTCACCTAATTTCATGAATGTTTTAGTAGATCAACAAAATAGATCCAATGGAATAACGATCCAAAAATTTTCCCAAAAAAGATGGCAGAAAGTAAAATTATTAATTTATCTCGGACACCAATCCTTTTTGCTAAAATCGGCCATACATTTAATACTTCCGTTAAAGCAGCTGCCAGCATTCCTACAAAAATTCCATTTGCTAATCCAATTGGAATCACAAACAAAGATGAAAATTGGTAGATTGTTTCCCTTAAGCCAATCCAACCGCCCGCTATAGCTCCAAGAACAACACCCCATTCATATAAATGAATACATTTCATCGTTTTTGTTAATTGTGTCAATCTTGGAATAACACCAAGAACGGTTAGAAAAGCAACAAAGCCAGCACCAACAGCAAGTCCCCCTGCAAATCCGATAAATATGGTCAGCAATATTTTAAGGGTCATGGCCCACCCTTTTTACTGTTTCTTTATTTTCTTTAATAATTACATATTGATCCAAATCTTGTTGGTATTTAAACATTTCAACTTCAAGGGGACTTGGTTCTTCATTTATACGCTTTTTAAATAGATGATTAAAAAATAAGATCATCCCAATTCCCAATCCTAGAGAATAAGGGATTTGTAATAGTAACGGCTTTACAAGTTGTTCCCCGGTTATAATATAGTAAAGTTTTTGATGAACCTGCTGCATCGACACATCCTCATGGAAGTTCATAATTGTAATCGCTGAGCCTATAAATAATAAGAGCCAAACGAGTATTATAAATCCAATGTTCGGCTTTTTCGGTCTATATATCACATCCACTATTGTTTGCGTTGGACCAATTGTTTGAATATCAATGGCAGAATTAAAGCTTTGTATCGTACTGATAATATGCATAAGATCAATTACGACAATATTTTTGTCGCTTTTGGAAATTTGGTATAACGACAGATTCCTGATTTGGTTCACAATATTTTCGGGACCGATAACTTGAGTGATATCATCTATTTTTATGATTGAATCAGGTTTGGTTTGTACTCTAAGTCGCATCCTGAGATATATCGTATCCTCTTTCATCTGGTCCACCTCACTTTATAAAGCTGAATCCTTGTATATGTAGTATGGATGTGGAGTAGTTGTCTCATTCGGAAATCATGTATCCAATAGTTGGCCTTGGAAACAAAAAAAGGGACATTTGACATTTAGCGTCAAATATCCATCTGCTCTTTCATTTGTTGAAGTATTTTTTTCTCAAGGCGTGAGACCTGTACTTGAGAAATCCCTAATCTTCCAGCCACTTCTGACTGTGTTTGATCTTTATAATATCGTAAATAAACGATTAACCGTTCCCTCTCATCCAAACCCCTTATGGCCTCTTGTAAAGCAATTTTGTCAAACCATTTTGCTTCTGAATGGTCGGCAATCTGATCAAGAAGCGTAATCGGGTCACCGTCATTTTCATATACAGTTTCATGGATAGAAGAGGGGGTACGGCTTGCTTCTTGAGCTAAAACGACTTCCTCTGGAGTAATTTCAAGCTCTACCGCAATTTCTGTAATGGTTGGTGCTCTACCAAACCTTTTTGTTAAATCATCTTTTACTTTTCTAATCTTATTTCCGGTTTCTTTTAAAGAGCGACTTACCTTAACGGTCCCATCATCTCGGATGAATCTTTGAATTTCCCCAATGATCATAGGAACAGCGTAAGTTGAAAACTTTACATCATACGATAAATCGAACTTGTCTACTGATTTAAGTAAACCAATACAACCGATTTGAAACAGATCATCTGGTTCATATCCGCGATTAATAAAGCGTTGAACAACCGACCAAACAAGGCGCATGTTTTTTTGAACGATTAAATCCCTGGCCTCTTGATCGCCAACTTGACTACGCTCAATTAATTCCTTTACTTCGTGGTCTTTTAAATACGTTTCACTCTTTTGCTTTTTGACCTCCACATCCATAGGCAGATCTCCTTAATTGCATAAAGCTGTACTATTAGCAAAGTATTTAGTTAAATGAATCGTTGTTCCTTCATGTAAAGACGATTCAATTACTATATCATCCATAAAATTTTCCATAATCGTGAAGCCCATACCTGAACGCTCTAACTCAGGTTTTGTTGTGAACAATGGTTGTCTGGCTTCATCTAAGTCAGCAATTCCAATGCCGTCGTCCTTAATTGTTATATGAACTGCTCCTTCATCAAGCGTGACAGAAATATACACTTCACCATCCGGATTGTTTTCATATCCATGGATTATGGCGTTCGTAACCGCTTCAGATACAACCGTTTTAATTTCCGTTAATTCATCCAAAGTTGGATCTAGCTGTGCAATAAAAGCTGCAACCGTAACGCGAGCAAATGATTCATTCTGGCTGAGTGCAGAAAATTTCAATTCCATTTTATTTTTCACTTAGGCCACCCCCAATGTTTTTAGGGCATATTGCTCATCATCTACTAGGCGGATGATTTTGAATAACCCTGACAAATCAAATAGTCTTTTTACAGCAGGTGAAATGGAACATACAACCATTTCCCCTCCTTGACTTTGTATCTGTTTATAGCGGCCTAAGATTACACCCAAACCAGAACTATCCATAAAAGCTAGCTCTTCCAAATTCAAAATAATGTGATGAATATTATTTTGTTCAATTTTGTCTGAAACTTTATTACGTAAATTCTCTGCTGTGTGGTGGTCAAGCTCACCTTTTAAACGGATGAGCAGTACATCTTTTTTTGTTTCCAAATTGATGACGAGACTCAACTCAATTTCCTCCTAATCTGAAAGTCTTAAGTGAGTCTTTTCGCTATTCTTTTAAAGAATTCCTGCAACACGACAAAACTAGTGTTTATTAGTGTATATTAGTGTTTATTCGTATTACTTTTGCAATGCTAATTGGAATATTTAGCAAAGTCGCCAACTGTTCTCTTAAGTAGATTCCACCAGGTGGCAACCTTTACTTCAGTGTTCGCAACTAGAGGGCTTTCAACCAGAATCTTATCGCCCTTTTTCAGTATTAGCTTTCCTAGTTGATCCCCTTTATTGATTGGCGCCTTAATATTTTCATTGATTATTACCTCTTGCTCTACATCATCAATACTTTCGCCCTTTTTTGTTAAAAGTGAAATATGCTCCGATGTAACAACATTGATCGTAGATTTATTCCCTTTTGACACTTTAACTTTTGATAGTGGCTGATTGCGTTCATACATCGGGTGAGTCCGATACTGACTGAATGCAAAATCTAACATTTTTGTAATCTGTCTGTTTCGGTCCTTCGGTGTTGGTGCCCCCATGACCACAGCAATCACTCTCATGCCGTCTTTCTTCGCTGTTGCCGTTAAGCAATATTTAGCTTCACTTGTGAACCCTGTTTTAATACCGTCGACTCCGGGATAAAATTTGACTAAACGGTTTGTGTTGACTAACCAAAACTTTTTATCGGTGTTCTCACGCAAATAATCCTCATAAACACCTGTGTATTTTGTAATTGAATCATACTTTAATAACTCTTTCGCCATGATTGCCATATCCCGTGCTGTACTATAATGCTCAGATGCCGGCAATCCTGTTGGATTTTTGAAGCTAGTATTCTGTAATCCGAGTTCCTTCGCTTTATTGTTCATCATTTCAATAAAACCATCATGGGATCCAGCAATATGCTCAGCCATCGCGACGGACGCATCATTGCCAGATGCGATCGCAATCCCTCTTAACATCTCATCAACCGTCATTTCTTCTCCCGCTTCGAGGAAAATCTGTGAGCCTCCCATTGATGCTGCCAATTCACTTGTTCTTACCTTATCATTGATCTTTATTTTCCCTTTATCCAGCGCCTCCATGATCAGTAACATCGTCATAATTTTTGTCATACTGGCTGGCGGCAGCTTTTTATCTGCTTCCTTTTCAAAAAGGACGGTTCCGGTGTCACGTTCGATTAAAATCGCAGATGATGCATCTTCTGCCAAATCAACTTTTGTTTCTTCTGCAAATCCTGTCGATGCAAATAGTGCCAACAAAAATATAAAGCATATTGAAATCTTTGAACCTCGTTTTTTCATGTTATCTCCCTCCTTTTTTTAGAAAACATACTAACCTTAGGTTAAAATCCTCATACACGACATTTTTTCCATAATTTATCGTTTTATACCAATTTTTACATTTATTTATTTTTCAAAAAAAAGAACATCCCGTTTGGAATGTCCGTTGCCGTTTATGAAATTTTATCGTAAATTAATGGTGGTGCTATTGTTTCGTTAGGAGAAATTGTAAAGACTTGATAGAGCAGCTTTTTTATTTCGTCAACATTTTCAAAATTACTATGAAGCGTTGCGAGTGACTCTCCTTTTTCAACTTTGTCTCCTACTTTTTTTCGAAGTACAATCCCAACTGCTAAATCAATCTTCGAGTCTTTCGTTGCCCTACCGGCTCCAAGCAACATCGCAGCCTTTCCGACCTCATCAGCAATGATAGATTCAACCCAACCGCTTTCTTTTGCTTCTAATTCAATTTGAAATTTTGCTTTTGGAAGCTTCATTGGGTCATCCATTATTGATGGATCTCCGCCTTGAGCTGCTATGAATGTTTTAAACTTTTCAAGTGCCTTTCCGGATTGAATCGCTTCTTCTAACATTTTGTATGCTTCTTCTAAGGAGTTTGCTTTTTTTGCGAGGAATACCATATGGCTACCAAGTGTGAGGCAAAGTTCGTGTAAATCCTTTGGTCCCTTCCCTTTCAGCGTGTTGATTGCTTCTTCAACTTCTAATGCATTGCCAATTGCGTATCCCAAAGGTTGGCTCATATCCGAGATCACAGCCATTGTCATGCGGCCGACATTATTTCCGATATCAACCATCGCTTTTGCCAGTTTTTTGGCGTCCTCTATATCCTTCATGAAGGCGCCCGCTCCCGTTTTAACATCCAAGACAATCGCATCAGCACCTGCCGCAATTTTTTTACTCATAATCGAGCTTGCGATCAGTGGGATTGAATTAACGGTTGCAGTCACATCACGAAGACTATAGAGCCTCTTATCGGCTGGTGTTAAATTACCGCTTTGACCGATCACAGCAACTTTATTTTTGTTTACTAAATCGATAAATTGCTTGTTGTCAATTTCAACATGGAAACCTTCAATTGATTCCAATTTATCAATCGTACCACCGGTATGTCCCAAACCACGTCCAGACATTTTTGCAACTGGGACACCTACTGACGCTACAAGCGGAGCTAAAACAAGTGTCGTTGTATCTCCAACACCGCCTGTTGAATGTTTATCGACCTTAATCCCTTCGATCGCGGACAGATCAATTTTATCACCGGAATCAACCATCGCTAATGTTAATTCCGCCCGTTCTTTCTCCGTCATTCCCTGGAAATAGACAGCCATGGCGAAGGCACTCATTTGATAATCTGGTATTGTTTCATTAGTATAGCCTTCAATCATAAATCGAATTTCTTCTTTTGATAACTCATAGCCATCCCGTTTCTTTTCAATTATATCAACCATTCTCATTTGAAAAAACTCCCTAGTATCAAATTCGCTTTGGCGTATTTGCGCCCAGATTTTTAGGCCCACAGGACGTGGGTCACAAAGACGTTGCCACAGGATGTGGCGTTCTTAGTCTTTGATCTGCTCGAAAAGCTACCTTTTAAAATCTGTGGCATCCGCCGGAGGCTTTAACTTTATTC
>DULJ01000100.1 GCA_012840465.1 Caryophanales bacterium | reverse complement strand
TCCTGATTTGATTTCGTTCATTGAACGTTTGTTTCATTTGACTTTTCCAGACCACATTGCCATTTACAAGCTCATAAAATCCAAGGTTGAGGATGTTTCCGTTTTTATCGTAAATAATCTGATAGATGGCATTTGTTGCCTGGTTTTCGATATACGTTGGCCGATCTAAAGTATCATATCCGTATATAATCTTACCCCCGCGGGGCAAAATGACACTTGCTAAGTTTCCTCGGGAATTTCGTGCAAGTGACACTGAATATCCTAACGGATTCGTGATCAATGTTACATAATTTTTATTCGTATCGTATCCAAGTCGAGTTAGAACCGGCTTTGTCAACCAATTAACGGCATCAAAATAGAGAGTCCCTGCTGTAGGGGCAAGTGTACCAATCGACAGTTTGATACTAATTGCAGCAGCATTTATCCTTTTAGCCTCATCATAGGTTAAAACAACTAAAACACGCGTCCAATCTTCCGATTTGGTTATCGTTTTACTCACTTTTTCCCCTAAATAATTGCCACTTCCATCATATAAATCAAATTTAATGATACCGCCACCACTGGTTACCTTTGCTGCTGTTCGAATCATCGCAGTAGCAACATATGTCTCTCCTGCTTTTAGGGGTTCGTTTTGTTTATTTCCATAGAAAGTCCAGCCACCTGTATTTGAGAAACTAACAAAATGATCGCCAATAAAAGATTTATTATCTTGATTAGATGTTAGCCATTGAACGTTCGCTGTTGTCTTGTCTTGAATATATAATTGCCATTGATCGGGTGTACCAGCCTTTTCCTGATCGTATTCAAAGCTATTGTTTTGTGCCAAATTGTATTCACTCATGATCGCATTTGAAACGCTGGATGCTCGAACGACAATTTCATCAAACCACACCGTTGCATTTGGTTGGTTTTCTAATTTCACATAGATACCTAGGCTTTTAAAAGCATTGGGGATCACAACGCTTCTTTCCGTATATTCCCATGGGTGATCGTATTTATTAAAATTAGCACCAAACCAATCCGGCTGCCCATTATTTATAGCTTGCTCCTTATAATCCACTCGTAATAATACTTGATAAGCACCTCCACTTGAAGATACTCCTTGCGCCATGGACCATCCGGAGAAATACACCTTCGGTTAATGTCCCTTACTTTTTATTCATATCCACCCATGTCCTTCGTATATTTGTACAAACACCGGGTGAAGGGACGTGTAGTTTTTCATGTCATATTTTTAAAAAATGATACTTTTACATATTGTTATTGTTTTACAACCTTCCATTTTTATTCCATATAAGGCTGTAGCTTTTTCAAATGTTTCAGCGGAAACTGCCATTTTGATGGATGTTGAATCAGGGTGTGTACTTTATGAAAAGGTTGACAATACGGAGGGAGGGTTCTTCGATTTATTTAAATCCGGGGAAAACTAATTATTATCCGAAAATTTCTGGTTATGAACCAACCGTTATTTGGTAAAAAAAAAAGAGCACCCTGTGAGCACCCCTTGCAATAAATAATTAATATTCCATTAAGGTTAAAACGTCATATCCCTTAAGCTTTGAACGACCATCTAAGTATGTTAATTCAACTAAAAACGCTAAGCCGGCAACAACCCCGCCAAGCTGTTCTACTAACCGAATCGATGCATCCATCGTGCCACCAGTTGCCAACAAATCATCGACAATCAAGACTCTTTGTCCCGGTTTAATTGCATCTTGGTGCATGGTTAATATGTCTTTCCCGTACTCAAGCCCGTATTCTGCGCGAATCACTTCTCTTGGAAGTTTTCCTTCTTTACGAACCGGGGCAAAGCCAATTCCGAGTGCATAAGCAACAGGGCAGCCGACAATAAATCCGCGTGCCTCTGGACCAACAATGACATCAATATCTTTATCTTTCGCATAGGCAACAATATCATCTATCGCACTTTTAAAAGCAGGACCATGATCCATCAATGGCGTAATATCTTTAAATTGAATTCCTTCTTTAGGCCAATCTGGTACTAATGCGATGTAATCTTTATAATTCATATTACGATTTCCTCCTCTACTATACAGGACGTTCCAATTACTCTATCAAACCATTCCTTTAAAGATTGGTAAGAAGAGTAGACTAGTTCTGTCTCCATCTTTAATAACTCTTGTTTCTGGTTGTAAGTTTTTGATGATTCAAAATCCCTTTTAATAGGATTTTCTACCAATGTAATGAGACCATTTTCTATTTTAGCAAATTCCAAATCAAAAAACACCTTCGTCATAAAATGAATCGTTTCTTTTGACCAACCTTTTTTCTTCGAAAGTGCATCTGCATATTTTTTAACATCAAATGGCTGTTGCTTTAATAAAAAGGCATAATACCATTTAAAATGATCTCGGGTCGGTAAGGTGCTGAAGAAATGCTCATCTTCATGGTCGAAAACGGCATAGATTCTTTCAGGCATCGTGAATTCTAAAAGCTTTTTTAACATGTTTGAATCATAAGGCAAATCTAATATGACAAGCGATTTACTACTATTTATAACCTGGTCAATCGATTTTAAATCCTGAACGAGGACAATTTGGTTTTTCCAATCCTCTAATTGTAGGCGGGCAATGGTTTCTTCTCTAAACGCAATCATCGTTTCTTGTGTTAGTTTAGAAGATTGCAGTTGTTTTTTTATTTCTTTTTTACCTCTAAAGTCAAATAACTGCCATTCCTCCACAGCGGCGTCCTTCAGCATTAATTGCGGTTTTCTAAAGCCATTCCACTCATTGATTGATAATTCACCGACTACTTTAACGGTTGACAATGGTGAGATCTCATCAGCTAAATATCCGTAGCCAAAACCGACTGCATCCAGGACCTGTCCTTCTTTTTCAAAAATGACTTTCAAATGGTTCATTTGGCTGCCAATTTTCCGAATTTGCTGTAAGGAAACTTCCTCTAAACAAACAAGCGGTTTTGGGTTACCAACCCCAAATGGTGCCAATTGCAGCATTTCTTCAATCGTTGCAACACTCACGTCATCCAATGAACATCTTATATCGACGTTCATTAATGGGGTGAAGTCCTTTTCTGTTAAGATCTCCCTTGCTAAATGATTTAATCGGTTTCTTAGTGTTTCAACATCTTCTAATTTTAATGTCATTCCCGCTGCCATTGCATGACCACCAAAGTGCGGAAGAATGTCACGGCATGTGGACAGATTTTCAAACAAATCAAACCCTTCAATACTCCTTGCCGATCCTTTTGCAACAGCTTTCTCCCTGTCAATGCTTAACACAATTGTAGGACGATAATATTTTTCTGTAAGCCTCGAAGCCACGATTCCGATTACACCCGGATTCCAGCCTTCCTTCGCGATTACTAATACATAGTTTTCTTCAGGAGGAAAATGTTTTTCGACCTCTTGTATCGCTTCTTCAGTGATCTCATTTACTAACGTTTGGCGATCACGATTGATTTCGTCTATTTCCGCCGCTATCCTTTTAGCTTCTTCTTCTGAATCAGTCATTAACAATTCGACAGCAGGATCAGCCGACCCCAGTCTTCCAACTGCATTGATCCTAGGTCCAATTGCAAAGCCGATCGTTTCTTCGGTTATTTCCTTGTCGTCCATACCGGCAATTTGAAGAAGGGCTCGGAGACCTGGATTGGTTGTGTGTTGCATCGCTTTTAATCCTAAACTTGCAATTAATCGATTTTCATCTTTTAACGGGACTAAGTCTGAAATCGTACCAATAACCGCAAATTCAAGCAAATGCTTCGGTAATTCCCCTAGTAACGCATGGGCTACCTTAAAGGCCACTCCAACTCCAGCCAGTTCACCAAAAGGATAATGACCACCCGGTTTTCGAGGATGGATAATTGCAAAGGCCTCCGGTAGTTCGGGAGAAATTTCATGATGGTCCGTAATGATTAAATCCATTCCTACTTCTTTTGCAACCTTTGCTTCATGCAAAGCGGAAATCCCGGTATCAACGGTAATAATTACACGATAGTCTTCAGCACCTGCCCATCTGAAAACAGCCTCATTTGGTCCATACCCCTCTGTAAAACGATTAGGGATATAGAAGTCTACCCTTGCTCCCTTTTCTTCTAATGCTCGAACCATAACCGTTGTACTTGAGACTCCATCCGCATCATAGTCACCATACACAAGAATTTTTTCATTGTTTTCAATAGCCTTTTCAATTCTTGCAATGGCAATATCCATCGAATCTAGTAAAAACGGGTCATGAAAGTTCGCTGCATCTTTATTTAAAAAATGATTTGCCGTTTCCGCTGTTACAATTCCTCTATTTACTAATAAATTTGCAACAAGAGGTGCTATATTAAGTTCATTTGACAATGCTTGTGAAAAAGTTCGATCACAATTTTGTATGATCCAACGTGATTTTGACTGTAACAAAAATACCACTCCTTAACTTGTTAATTATACAAAAAAGGCAAACTAGTGGCAAATGGATAAAAAAAAATCGGCATAATGCCGATTTTTCTCTAGTGCTACCGCTTTTCCTTAAACTTGTGGTTCAGGATCATAATCTTTTTCTTTATCTTTTGGTTTATTTTTCATTTTACCTAATGATTTAGACTTCCATACTAACCAAAGTTGTGCTGCAATGAAGATCGACGAATACGTACCTGCAACTAAGCCCACTAATAAAGCAAATGAGAAGTTGCGGATTGATTCAGCTCCAAAAATCCATAAAGTTGCTGCAGCAATTACAACGGTTAAAACTGTGTTGATTGAACGGCTCATTACTTGAATCAAACTTTTATTGACTATTTCCGCTAAATCATCATAGGTTTTCACACGCTTCTTGATTCTCATATTTTCACGAATCCGGTCAAAGGTAACAATGGTATCGTTAATCGAATAACCGACAATTGTTAAAATTGCCGCGATAAATGTCAAGTCAACCTCAATTCTTAGAAGACTAAAGACGACGATAATTAAGAATGCGTCATGCAATAGCGATACAATCGCCGCAAGCCCGAAATACCATTCAAAACGGACTGCTACGTATAAAACAATACCAGCTGATGCAAACATAATTCCTTTGAAAGCATTCTTGGCAAGCTCTTTACCAACAGTCGGTGATACGGTACTAATGTTTGGTTCAACCCCGTATTTATCAACGAAATGGGCTTTTACTTTAGCAATTTCTTCTTTGGAAAGAATACCAACAAAGCGCGAGATGCTCATTTCATTCTTATCACCAGCTAACGTAACATCTTCCGGCTCATAGCCTAATTCAGCAAATTCCTTAGTTAGGACATCTTTCGTTAAGGTTTGATTAGGTGCTTGTATTTCAATTCTTGTACCACTAGCAAAATCAATACCTAGATTGAGACCCATTGTTAAAAGTGCGATTGTACCAAGAACAACCATAACCCCTGACAAAGCGAAGAACTTCCGATGGTGTTTGATAAAATCCGCTTTTGCAAATGGACCTTGAACAACAAGTTCTTCTGCCTGATATTCATTGATATTGCGAATCTGGCTCTTTTTCACGCCAAACCAGCTAACTTTGTTATTTAAGAAACGGCTATTGACCCATAATTGTAATAACATCCTTGATCCCCAAACAGCTGTTAGGAAACTGACTAAGATACTAATAATCAACATTGTCGCAAAGCCCTTAACAGAGCTTGTACCGTAGAAGAATAAAACAACGGCTGCTAATATTGTTGTTAAGTTCGCATCAAGAATGGTTCCGAAGGAGTTTTTACTACCGGCACGGAAAGCCGACATCATTGATTTTCCCGCTCGAATTTCTTCTTTGATCCGTTCATAGGTGATGATATTAGCATCGACTGCCATACCAACCCCGAGAATTAACGCTGCGATACCTGGTAATGTTAAAACGGCGTTCATCCAGTCAAACACTAGGAGGATTAGCCAAATATAGATAGATAACGCAACAACCGCAATAAATCCAAGGAAGCGGTAATATAACAGCATGAATAAGTAAATTAATACAATCCCGATTAAGCCCGCAACGACTGTATCATGTAAAGCTAGCTCACCGAATGATGCTCCAATTGATGTTGAGAACACTTCATTCAATTCAACCGGCAATGATCCAGCATTCAAAAGGTCAGCTAATTGTTTGGCTTCTTCAATCGTAAAGTTACCGCTAATCATAACATTTTTCGTATTTAATACGTTGTCAACTGTTGCAGCTGATAAATACTTTTGTTCTTTAGGGCCTTTTTGTGATTCAGCGGCGAACGAGTCTACACCTTCTTCGAAATCTAACCATATTACCATCAGGTTGTTTGGCTTCATGCTTAAAATTTGCTGTGTAACTTGTCCAAATTTATCAGCATCTTTCAGAGTAAGGGTGACGATAGGTCTGTTTTTATCATCGAAGGATTGAGTAGCACCGCCTTCTTGTAAATCCGCTCCATCCAATAATTTCTGGTCAAACACATCTCTAAATGTAAGCTTTGCTTGTGTTGAAAGAATTTCACGGGCTTTTTCTTGGTCTTCTACACCCGCTAATTGCACGCGAATGCGATCATTTCCTTCTATTTGGATGATGGGTTCGCTTACGCCTAGTACGTTAATCCGTTTATTTAAAGCGCTGACTGTGCTTAATAAGAGTTCACGGTCAACCTTTTGATTTTCATTAATAGGCTTTACTTCATATAAAATTTCAAAACCACCTTGAAGATCCAGTCCTAATTTAATGTTTTTCAGAATTCCGTTTGTTGTGAAGCCGATAAGATTTCCTACCAGTAGGACGATCAAGAAAAATGCTAAAATCCGTCCTCTTTTAACCATAAATGCTCCTCCTTTTAAGAACAAAAAGCGCGAAAAGGCGCGGCTTCTATTCTTTCTTAACCTGCACGAAAAAACAACGGGATTTAATCCCGTTACAAATCAAATACGCCAAGGCGTACTTGCACCCAGATTTTTTAGGCCCACAGGATGTGGCGTTCTTAGTCTTTGATCTTTGCTCGAAAAACTTCCATTAAAAACCTGAGGTATCTGTTTATGTAAATATAATAACAATATGTCCATTATAGAAAAATGTTGTAACAGATGTCAATTTGTTACCTAGAATTCTCATTTAGTTCTTATTTTCAAATTGGCTAAAATAATCAGGACCCTTGAAGGCTTCGATTGTTAAATAACTCATATACTCGCCTACACTGAGTGTCATGATATCAGCAACAACTTCATGGAGAAACTTATCCTCTTTTTTCTTCCATTTCTTTTTATGCAAACAGTCCCATACCTCTTGGATGGTTACGCGATCATACCCCATTAATACAAACTCTTCCACTTTGCTTCGCAAAGCCGGCTCTACTTGTTGTTTATAAAAATCAGCAGGATGTCTCTCTACCTCCATTTTTATCCCTCCCTAAGATTTAACCAAAGATAAACTTGTCATGCTTGCCCCTCTTATTAGCATATAAATTATTGTATCGTTTATCGTTAGATTTTTGAAGGTAGGGGCGAAAATGTCTAATAAATATAAACAAAGTTTTTTAAGAGGGACTTTCATTTTAATTTTAGCAGGGCTCGTTACCCGCTTTTTGGGATTTGTGAATCGAATTGTTGTCGCAAGAATTATGGGTGAGGAGGGCGTCGGACTATACATGATGGCCGTGCCCACTTTTATCTTAGCCATTACGCTTACACAACTAGGGCTGCCTGTTGCCATATCAAAGCTGGTTGCCGAGGCTGAGGCACAAGGTGACCACCATAAAATTAAGAAAATACTCGTTGTTTCCCTTGCTGTTACCGGGGTTACAAGTATTATTTTCACAACCGGAATGATTGCCCTTGCTCCCATTTTATCAAATACATTATTAACGGATTCACGAACCTATTACCCGTTAATAGCGATCTCACCAGTCGTTCCGATTATCGCCTTGTCCTCCGTTTTACGCGGGTATTTCCAAGGACTGCAAAACATGCGTCCAGCTGCTTACTCACAGGTCATTGAACAAGTTGTTCGGATTGCTTTAGTAGCTGTTATTACAAAAGCCTTATTGCCATATGGTGTAGAATTTGCAGCTGCGGGTGCGATGATTTCAGCGGTATTAGGCGAATTGGCATCGCTATTATTTATGCTGACAATGTTTAAAATCAGAAAACAAATGAAGGTTCGCCGTAACTTTTTTAAACAAATGAAAGCAGGGAAGAGCACTTTGGATGATTTGCTCCGAATCGCCCTTCCGACAACAGGAAGTCGCTTAATTGGCTCGCTTTCATACTTTATCGAACCCATCGTTGTTTCCCAAAGTTTAGCCATTGCCGGTGTAGCAACGGCATTGGCAACGATGCAATACGGGCAATTGACAGGATATGCCATTCCACTTCTACTGCTGCCATCCTTTGTTACAACATCTCTGTCAGTGTCTTTAGTTCCTGCCATTAGTGAAGCGGCTGCCAAGGGGCAATCATTGGTTATCGAACATCGCTTGCAGCAAGCATTACGGTTATCATTAGCAACGGGTGGACTTTCCATTATCATATTATATGTATTTGCAACACCACTCATGGAATTAATGTTTAATACATCTAAACCCGCTGTATATGTACAGTTAATGGCTCCATTCTTTCTATTATCTTATTTCCAAGGTCCTTTGCAGGCTACATTACAAGCGCTAGATTTAGCAAAAGCAGCCATGATTAACAGTCTTATTGGTGCTGTTGTAAAAATAGTTGCGATCTTTGCCTTTGCATCAAGGCCAGAATTCGGGATTATGGGTGTAGCCATTGCGATTGTACTGGGAATATTGCTTGTTACCCTTTTGCATTTCGCAACGATTATAAAGACAATTAGTTACACTTTTTACGTAAAAGATTTTCTTAAGAGCGTGGTTACAATGGTCGCTTCCGCTGTATTTGGCGGATCTATTTTCACACATTTTATTGTTGATGCATCGCTTTTAATAAGAACTTTAACAGCCATTATGTGTACCTCTATTTTGTATTTCTTATTGCTTATTATTTTAAAATTAGTTTCAAAGGAAGAAATAAATAGAATTCCTTATATTGGACCCCGCTTATCAGAACTAATTCCAAATAGTAAAAAACGATAAAACGCCTACTTAGATACGAAGGTTTTTCCAACTTTCTATTCTAAAATTTGTCCATTTGAATAAATTTTTAATAAGGGTTGAACAACCTCTATGAAACCTGAGGAGGCGTATTAATGGCAAAAAACTCATTTGCGGCAATTTTATATGGAGTAATAACCGCCTTTGTTATCGTTCTAACATCTAGTATTGTTTTATCCTTATTACTTCGTTTTACTAAGATCCAAGAATCTTCTTTAACTTGGGTAATTTTAGCCCTTTCTTTCCTCGCCCTATTTATCGGTGGATTCGTTTCAGGTGGTAAAGGGAAACAAAAGGGGTGGCTTGTCGGCGGCGGTACCGGAGCGTTATTTACGTTGTTGGTATTCCTAGTTCAATTTTTGGGATATCAGGCCAGCTTTTCGATTGAGCAGATGTCCTACCACATCGGGTACATTATTATCGCTGTGTTAGGAGGAGTAATTGGGGTTAATATGACAGGGAAGAGAGCATAATAGGAAAAGCGGAAGCTGGACAATGAAAAGCGGAAGCACCCAACAGGCACTTCCGCTTTATTTTTAATCCTGTTTTACCTCACGAACAGCATTACGGTCAAACGTTAATCTTGATCCGTCACCACATTTAATGACAACTTTGTCTTCATCAATTGAATCAATGATCCCATGAAGTCCACCGATTGTTACGACACGATCATTTTTCTGAAGGTTTGATTGCATTGTTTGAACTGCCTTTTGGCGTTTTTGTTGCGGACGAATAAGCAAAAAGTAGAAAATCGCAAACATTGCTATTAATGGTAATAATTGAACAAGTGTATTCATATTTTTATTTCACCCCTTTCACTGCTTGTCTATGTATTAAAAAATCCCTCTAAAAAATCTGAGGCATCCCCCGAAGGGGAGTATGACATTATTCGGAAACCACACCGGATTAGAAATTTTTCGCATCAGGTCGGTTGAACCCATACTGTTCAAAAAATTCTTCACGGAAATCACCTAGACGGTCCTCACGGATGGCTTGTCGAACATTCTCCATTAATTTTAACAGAAAATATAGATTATGATAAGTAGTAAGCCTTATACCGAATGTTTCATTACATCTGATTAAGTGACGAATGTAAGCACGGGAATAATTTTTACATACTTTACAGTCGCAATTTGGATCTAAAGGTGTAAAATCTCTAGCATATTTAGCATTTCGAACTACTAGTCGGCCAACACTTGTCATGACCGTACCGTTTCTAGCAATACGAGTAGGCAACACACAGTCGAACATATCAATGCCGCGAATAGACCCATCTATTAAGGAATCCGGTGATCCTACCCCCATTAAATAACGCGGCTTATTCTCTGGAAGCCATGGCGTTGTAAACTCCAAGACACGGTTCATCACTTCTTTTGGTTCACCAACAGATAGACCGCCAACCGCATACCCTGGGAAATCAAGTGAGACTAGATCTTTCGCACTTTGCTTACGGAACTCTTCGTATTCCCCGCCTTGAACGATTCCAAATAATCCTTGGGTCTCTTTTCTTGAATGGGCTTCTAAACAGCGTTCAGCCCATCGGCTTGTCCGCTCCACTGAATTTTTCATGTATTCAGGTGTTGCCGGATAGGGCGGGCATTCATCAAACGCCATCATAATATCTGAGCCAAGAGCATTTTGAATTTGCATCGCTTTTTCAGGTGAAAGAAAAAGCTTCTCTCCATTCAAATGGTTTCTAAAATGAACGCCTTCTTCTTTAATATCACGAAGATCACTTAAACTAAATACTTGAAATCCACCAGAGTCTGTTAAGATTGAACCGTCCCAATTCATAAATGAATGGAGACCTCCCGCTTCCTGCACAATCTCTTCCCCTGGTCTTAACCAAAGGTGGTATGTATTACTTAAAATAATCCCAGCACCCATTTCCGTTAACTCATCAGGACTCATCGTCTTGACTGTGGCAAGGGTCCCTACTGGCATGAATACAGGTGTTTCAAACGTGCTGTGCGGTGTCGTAACCCGCCCCAGTCTTGCTCCTGTTTGTTTACATGTTTTAATCAATTCATAACGAATAGCCGTCACTGAAATTCCCCTTTACTAAATGATAAGCATTGCATCGCCAAAGCTGAAAAAGCGATACCTTTCTTTAACTGCCTCTTCATATGCCCTTAGGACATGTTCACGTCCAGCGAGTGCGCTGATTAACATCATCAACGTAGATTTTGGCAAATGGAAGTTTGTCAGCATCCCATTAATGGCTTTAAACTCATAGCCCGGATAGATAAAAATATCTGTCCAACCTGATGATTCCTGAAATTGACCATCATTTGGGGAGGCAATCGTTTCAAGCGTCCTTGTCGAAGTGGTCCCTACGGAAATGATTCGACCGCCATCAGCCTTCACTTGATTTAATAGATCTGCCGTTTCCTTCGTCATTTGATAAAATTCCGCATGCATATCATGACCTTCTACTGTTTCGCTGCTTACAGGCCTGAATGTACCAAGGCCAACATGTAAAGTAATAAAAGCAACATGAACCCCTTTTTGCTTAATTTCTTCGAGAAGTTCATCTGTAAAATGCAATCCCGCTGTTGGTGCGGCTACTGACCCACGTTCTCTTGCAAACACAGTTTGGTAGCGTTCCTTGTCATCGAGCTGCTCCTTTATGTAATGGGGCAGCGGCATTTCACCAAGCAAATCTAACACTTCATAAAAAATGCCTTCATAGAAAAATTCAAAATGGCGGCTACCATGATCACCTTCACTTATACATTTCGCTTTTAAGCGGCCCTCGCCAAATGTAATTTCAGTTCCTACTTTGACTCGTTTCGCTGGCTTGACAAGCGTTTCCCAGATGTCATTTTCGACCTGCTTTAATAATAGCACTTCAATTTTTGCACCTGTATCTTCTTTTATCCCAAAAAGTCTTGCTGGTAACACACGTGTGTCATTTAAAACAAGGCAATCCCCGGCATGTAAATAATCAATAATATTTCTAAACTGTTCGTGCTTAAAGTCACCTGTTTGTTTATTAAGCACCATTAACCTTGAAGCGGTTCTTTCTGTGAGAGGTGTTTGGGCAATAAGTTCTTCAGGTAAATTAAAATCAAATAAATCAACTTTCATAGTTGTCTAGTTGTCTCCTTCACATTATCTAAATCGACCAATTACATAAAAAATTAGTGATAATACAATACTGACCACGATTGAAGTTACAATCGGAAAATAAAAGGTAGTATTCCCTTTTTTAAAGACGATATCACCAGGCAGTTTCCCGATAAATTGCCATAGAAATCCGACTACGATGAGGACTACTCCCATGAGCATTAACATTTTCCCCATTATTTTTTCGGCACCTCCATCTGGAAATGTTCATATACATGCGGAGTAACAACTCTCCCTCTAGGAGTCCGCTGCAAAAAGCCGATTTGTAACAAATACGGTTCATAAACCTCCTCAATTGTATGTGATTCTTCCCCAATTGTCGCAGCAATCGTATCAAGGCCAACGGGGCCGCCGCAGAACTTCTCAATAATTCCTATTAATAATTTATGATCAATATGGTCTAATCCTAATCGGTCAACCTGAAGCATTTCAAGCGAATGATTGGCTAAATCTGCAGTAATTGTGCCATTCCCCTGTACTTGCGCAAAATCTCTAACCCTTTTTAATAAACGGTTGGCAATCCTTGGAGTCCCTCTTGAACGGCGGGCTATTTCAATTGAGGCAAGTTCCTCTATTTCTATTGAAAAAATATCTGCTGTCCGTTCAACAATATGAGTTAATTCCTCTACTTTGTAATATTCTAAACGGCAATGCACTCCAAAACGATCGCGCAACGGTGCTGTTAATAGCCCTACTCTTGTCGTTGCCCCTACCAAAGTAAATGGTGGTAAATCAATTTTCACAGACCTTGCACCAGGCCCTTTACCGATCACAATATCAATACAAAAATCCTCTAATGCTGAGTAAAGAACCTCCTCCACCGTACGGGGCAATCGATGAATTTCATCGATAAACAGGACATCACCGGGTTCAAGCGCTGTTAAAATTGCCGCTAAATCTCCTGGTCGTTCGATCGCAGGACCTGAAGTTGTTCTTATTTGAACGTCCATTTCATTCGCAATGATCGTTGCTAATGTCGTTTTCCCTAGTCCTGGAGGTCCATAAAGCAAAACATGATCTAATGATTCACTTCTCATTTTTGCCGCCTGAATAAAGACCTGTAAATTTTGCTTCACTTTTTCCTGCCCGATATATTGTGTTAACAGCTTAGGCCTGAGGCTTTGTTCAAATAAATCCTCATCAGCTGTATATTCGCTTGAAACTAAGCGCTCATCCACTTCAAACGCCTCCTCTACCTAAGTAAGAGCTGCAACGCTTTCTTTATATATTGTTCGGTTGGCAACTGTTCCTGTTGTAATTGTGGAATCACCTTTGTAATCTCTTTTTCAGCATAGCCCAACACTTTTAATGCTTCAATTGCTTCCTCTAAGTCATGTGAGTATTTCCCTATATTGGTAACAACCTTTTCAGGTTCAAATAAATCGGGCATTAAATCCAGTAATAAATCGTTAAGTTTACCCTTTAAGTCCAGGATCATTTGTCTGGCTGTTTTCTTACCTACGCCCGGAAACTTTACTAAAAACTTTTCATTTTCATCTTCAATCGCTTGAACAACTGCATCTGGTTGTCCGGCGGCAAGGATTGCCATTGCCCCCTTTGGACCAATTCCGGAAACATTTAATAGTTTGGTAAAAAGAGTCCGTTCCTGCCTTGTTTCAAAGCCATATAAAGCAATCACATCTTCACGGACATACTGAAACGTGTATATCTTTATCATTTGCCCTAAATCCTTTTGGAACAAAAACGGATTTGGTGTATAAATTTGATATCCAACTCCTGATACATCTACAACTATGAATCCCGGGCTTATAAAATCAACTTTTCCATTAATAAATTCAATCAAAAGATTCCTCTCCCTATACGAACGTGCATTTCTATATATACTTTAACCATTCTACCATATTTCGCTTGCATAGTAGAAGAAACATACACGAAGAAAATGCAAGCGCCCGTTTAGCGACGTATAAACTGGAGCGCATTGACTTACCGTAGGGAAATGAGCGAAGTTTACGAGTCGCTGGGCGCTGGAGCTAGACATATAAAAGGGTTAGACACAAAATTTTTGTGCCTAACCCAAGTCCATTATTGTTTAATGGAAAGTGTCTTAAAGCTTTCGATAACCTGAATATAATGATCTTTTGATACGACAGGGATTCCTTGCTTTAATTCCTCTTGCTGCCTACTTTCAAGTTTACTAATATCAATTTGGAAGAAAGACTGGATCACTTCTTCAGATTCTGCTGGCAAGCCTTTGAATATTGTTAATGTTCCGTCCTCAGATATGCCAAAGTAGCCATTTGCTTTTAATAGTGGAGAGATATCATCGATTGTTTTTCTAAATATCATTTGTCCTTCCTTTTGGTCTACCAATTGCCAATCACGATATTGTGCCCAAAAGTCCTCCATAGACCAGATCGTTTCAGTGACAGTCTTCTCACTTGTGTTCCCATCAAGATATTGTTGTTGTAAGATTACGTTTACTGTTAGCGGTCCTGTAACTTCGAGCGCTTGGATCTCTTCTTTTGTTTGTTCGATTTTTACTTCAGTATTCTCAGCAGCCGTCTGATAGAGCAAAAAGAAGATAGAAAAACCTGCGATTACTAGACTTACAACTAAATACTTTACGACATGAGCTCTTTTAAATAAAGGAGTCATAAGGGTCACCTCGATTTTGATTAGATGAAAAAACTTCTATTCTGGTGTCACTATTAGTTTCACCATGGAATAGAAGTTTTATCCTAAATACTGTAGAATTTTTCTAATCAATTATTTACTATAATCGAACATTCCTTTGTCAGTGACCACTCTTACTTCCCGCCCATTTGCCATTCCTTCTACAATTCGGCGGACCTTCTTTTCGATAGCTTGGTTGTCATCATCCGTGTCAATGACAACTAAAATCGTATTCCCATCAATGATGGCTGCAACATCATTTACATTGGCAACATGTTCAATGCGATCTGTTATTCTTTGGGCAATGACGTTATCATTACCAGTATTATATGATCTAGTTGGAACACCGTTAAGGGTGGTATTTAAATGACCGTGATAATTATAGTCGTCATAGCCATAATTCCCATTACCATATTTTGAAAGAGCTCCGTCTTGCTCGCCTAAGTCGTTTCCTTCATTTGGTGTTCGCACTTGTTGCGTCCGTACTTGGGTAACCATCTGCTGATCATTAAACCCGCGATCATTGATGAAACGAAATGCCCCGGAATCTCGATTTGCATCTTTATCATTCGAATAAAAAGCGACTTGATCTAAGGCTGAATTCACATCTTGACTCGCATCATTGAAACCACAGCCTGTAAGAGCAAAGCCAATCATGAACATTGTTGAAAGCGATAAAAGTGTGCCTCTCATGCCGAAAAGCCTCCCGCCATTGTTAGAGGATTAGGGACATTTTTTTGGTCCCACTGTTAGGTTGGCAGACGGAGACTTATTTTACTCTTTTATTCAGCTGGTAATCTCTTCATAAGATTACTTCAAAACTTTGGCGGGTGGGCAGCCAAGTTTCTTTTATGTTCTGAACGGCGATGGAGCCTTTCAATAATCTCACGGTCTTTTTCCAGGATTTCTTCACCATTTAGATAACGGTCAATCGTATCGTAGGTTGTCCCCATTTCATTTTCATCCGTTTGTCCTTCCCAAAGGCCGGCACTTGGTGATTTTGTAATGATAGGCTCAGGTACACCGAGTTTCTCAGCCATTTCCCTTACTTCGCCTTTAGTTAAATGTATAAGGGGAACGAGGTCAACTCCGCCGTCCCCATATTTTGTAAAATAGCCTGTATACCATTCAGCGGCATTATCTGTTCCAATAACTAAATATCGATAATTATTAGCGACAGTATAAAGGGTACTCATTCTAAGACGTGCCCTTAGATTGGCATCACCTAATGTAAGCGAATTTTCATTAAGTTCTCCAATTCCCTTTAGTTGATCTTGAATTTGTGTGAAAAGTTGCTGATGTGTTTCAGTTAAATCGATTGTTAGGGCTTTTATTCCACTAGCTTGAACGACAAGCATTGCATCTGCTTGATCTTTTGGGTTACTTTTACACGGCATGATAACCCCCATTGAATCATTTGGAAAGGCCTTTTGAATTAGATAAGCGACAACGGCAGAATCAATCCCTCCCGAAATCCCGACGATAGCACCATTTAGACCTGCATCTTTTACCTGCTCTTGGAGCCAACTTACAAGCTGTTCTATTTTTTGCTTCATATATTTCTTCCTTTCAACCGGTGCTATTTTTGTACTTTAAGCACGTTTAACTTTGTTATCGTTTAAAGTATAAGAAAAAATATCGCAATTTGCCATTATGGGCAAATTACGTATTTTTCTAATCCATATTATCACAGAAAAAGAGGCGATGGTATTATAATCGCCTCTTTAATCAATTTCTATTTATTTTTACCAGTCATCTTCTTCATCATCTAAAACATCATTTCTAAATGGGGGTTCTCCAAAATTTGTTGTAGGCATCTGCGTTTGGAATTGTGCAAACGGAAATTCCGGCGGCGCAAATGTTCCTTGAGGTGCTTGAGATCCTGCACCTGCGAGACCTGTTTGTGGTGCCCCGAATCCTGCTGGCATTTCAAAGCCCGTCGGCATGCCGCCATAGCCTCCTCGGAAGCCACCATAGCCAGTTGGCGGCATACCTGCAAAACCTGTCGGTACACCCATATTGCCTACTGGGGCACTGCCGTATCCGGCAGGGACTCCTGCAACACCTGCCGGTATCCCACCATATCCGGCTGTTGGTACTCCTCCATAACCGGCTACTGGCATGCCACCATATCCAGCTCCGGGTACTCCCCCATAACCGGCTGGCATGCCGCTATATCCGGCTCCGGGTACTCCCCCATAACCGGCTACTGGCATGCCGCTATATCCGGTCGGCACACTACCGATTCCCGCTGGCATACTTCCGATGGCTGGAGGGTCCATATTAGGTCCACCACAGCCACAATCCCCACCAGCAGCCGTCATTTGACCAACTGGTGCAACAGGGGCAATCGGTGCACTCATTGGTGAAAGGCCTGGATACATTTGTTCAGAACCATCATTATCATCATCAAACATCGCCGGGCTAACAGCCATTGGTTGCGGTGTATAAGGTGCCCCTTGCATTGCTGGCATCGCACCGTATCCTGCTGGATTAAACATTGGCGCCTGCATTCCATAAGGGACAGCAACAGGTGGACATGGATATGGCGGACACAGCATCGGTGGACATGGCATTGGCTGAAAACCACACGGTAATCCTGAGCCAGGCATTAAGCCTGTCATAGGTACACAAGGATAAGCTGGTGGAGGTTCCGGCATCGGTAGGGCTGGCATTGTCGGTGGCACTACTGGTTTTTCTTTTACTTTCTCAACCGGTTTTTCCTTCACTGGTGCCTCTTTAATTGGAAAAGTAGGGATGTTGAATGTATAGTTAAACATATTTTGTTCGATATTATAATCAATTTCAGATTGTTCAATAGGCATTTGTGGTATTGGTGGCAGGACAATTGGCGTTTCTTTTATCACTGGAGGAACAGGCATTTCCTTCGGTACGACTGGTGTTGGTATGATTTGTTGTGGTATTTCTTTTGGCACAACAGGCATCGGTGCAGGCGTTGGCTGAATTGGCTTCGGCATCTCCTTTGGTGGCATTTGTGTTGGTGGCATTGGTAATGGCATTTCCTTCGGTGCAAAATGTGATAAGAACACCTCTTCTTTTGAATGCGGATGTCCGTGTTTCTGTACTGGTACACTACCGGTTGGAATTTTGATTTTCATACCAGGCATAATCATATCTGGATTGCTAAGCTGTGTATTTACATGTTTGAGCTCATTAAAATCTACACCATATTTTTGAGCGATTTTCCATAGTGTATCGCCTTTTTGAACAATATGAATTTTCACGGTGCATAAACCTCCTCTAAAAAAGTCTTTATCATTATATGGGCTCACGGGCAAAATGCTACTTTTATTTATCTTCTTTCGTAACAATTTATGCTATAAATATTTATTTTATGTTAGATAGAAAAAAGGCGGACACAAATGTATCCAGCCTTTACACGATTTTTAACATTTTATCTAATGCAAGCAACGCATCTTTTGCAATTTCTTGATCAACAGTGATTTGATTGAACTGTTCCTTTTGTTCAATCGTTTCCAGTGCCCATAATAAATGTGGTAAATCAATTCGATTCATCGTCATACAAGGACACATATTCGGATTCAGTGAGATAATTTCTTTATCCGGGTGTTCAGCAATCATTCTTTTCACGAGGTTCATTTCTGTCCCGATCGCCCATTTACTGCCAGCTGGGGCCTTTTTGATTGTTTCAATAATATAACTTGTTGAACCAGTGTAATCAGATTCTTTCACAACTTCATGACTGCATTCAGGATGGACAAGAATATTCATATCCGGCTTCGTTCTACGAATTTCTGCCACATTTTCTACAGTAAAGCTTTCATGCACGGAACAGTGACCCTTCCATAATATTACTTTTACATTTTGAAGGTCGCCATCATATTCAAATTTATCATGGATCGGATCCCAAACTGCCATTTGCTCCAATGGGATTCCTAAATCAAGACATGTATTACGTCCTAAATGCTGATCAGGTAGGAATAACAGACGCTCTTTTTGTGTAAATGCCCACTCAATCATTTTTTTCGCATTTGAGGATGTTACAGTTGCACCGCCATTCCGGCCACAGAACGCTTTAATGGCTGCAGTTGAGTTAATATAAGTAACCGGAAGGACCGTATCACCAAATGTTTCTTGGAGCACCTTCCAGGCTCTTTCTGTTTGGTCCATATCGGCCATATCGGCCATTGAACAGCCTGCTCTCATATCAGGCAAAATCACAATCTGATCGTCTCTAGTTAACATATCAGCCGTTTCAGCCATAAAGTGGACACCGCAAAATACGATATATTCAGCTTTATCATTCTCGGCTGCCAATTGCGCTAACTGTAATGAATCCCCTGTTGCATCCGCAAATTGAACTACCTCATCCTTTTGATAGTGATGACAGGGAAGAAATAATCTTTCGCCAAACTTTTCCTTTATTTCGCGAACACGATTTTCCATTTCTTCAACATTCATATTTTTATAATGTTCAGGAATCATTGCATTATATTTAGCTGATAAAACATCTAAAATCCCCATTATTTCACTCCCCCTTCAAGATTAAAGCTAATGTCTAATGCCGTCACAGAATGTGTCAACATTCCCAGTGAAATATAATCAACCATTGTATCGCGATAAGTTCCAATCGTCTCGAGTGTAAGACCACCAGAAATTTCTGTTACGATTCCTTTAGGTACGAGCTTTACATACTCAGCCACCTCTTCTGGTGAGCGATTATCAAACATAATGACATCCGCACCCGCTTCAACAGCCTCTAACACCTGCTCTTTTGATTCTGTTTCAACTTCAATTTTGACCATATGTCCAGCCTGTGAACGCACCTTTAAAACAGCTTCCTTAATTCCACCTGCAAATGTAATATGGTTGTCCTTTATCATGACACCATCATATAACCCAAATCGATGATTATAGCCGCCGCCACAGCGAACTGCATATTTATCAAACATACGTAGGCCTGGCATTGTTTTTCTTGTATCACAAATTCTTGTATGGTCACTATTAAGAGCTTTAACAGCCGCATTAGTTGCTGTTGCGACGCCACTCATCCGCTGCATAAGATTTAAAATAACCCGTTCAGCACTTAATAAATAAGCGACAGCTCCATTAACGGAAGCGATTACCTCTCCTTTTTTAACAAGCTCTCCGTCTTGTTTATATAGGGTCACTTCAATCGCTGGGTCAAAAAGGGCGTATGCTTCTTTGATAATATCGACTCCCGCTAATACACCATCATTTTTAACTAGAAAATGACCTTTTGATACTTCCTCTAACGGGAATATATACTCGCTTGTTAAATCTAATTCTCCTAAATCCTCTATAAAAAATTCTTGTAATTGTTTACGTAGTTTTACCTTGTTCATTTTTGAGCAAACCTCACATTTCAAAATTCAGTTCGTTTGTTTATTATGCGGTATGAGCAGGAACATGGCAATTACGAATGATTTTGTTCTTTGTCCAATCTATTTTTTCTGCTGGAAAATCAGAACGGTAATGTCCACCGCGGCTTTCGTCTCTCATTAAAGCTGATGTAGTAATCAGCCATGCTGCTTGTAGCATATTATAAACACCAATTTGTTCATGTGTTAAAGTTTCTGGGTCAAAGTTATTATCTTCAATAGACAAGTACTGTTCTAACCAGTCTCTTGCGATCTTTAAACCAGCTTCATCACGAACAATACCTACATATTTCATCATAACGGCCTTGATTTCTTCCTTCTCGGGCAAATGAAGCTCTTTACACGCTTTATCTTCAGATCGATTCATCGGAATTTCAAAGTCCTCTGATCGTTCAAAAGCAAGGTGTTCAGCTAATTCAGTTGCAAATACAATGCCTTCAAGCAACGAATTACTTGCCAACCTGTTCGCACCATGTACACCCGTACAAGCAACCTCACCAATCGCATATAAATGCTCTACCGATGTTTGTCCCTGTTGGTTAACTTCAACGCCCCCCATGTGAAAATGGGCACCTGGAACAACTGGAATTTTCCCCACTGTTAGATCTATTCCATTTTCTTCGCATAGCCCAGTGATTGTGGGAAAGCGTTTTTTAAAATCTTTTATCATCGAAATATCTAAAAATATTTGTTCTCCATTTAAAACAGCACGGTTAATTTCTCTTGCCACGATATCTCTGGGAGCGAGATCCTCTTGTGGGTGAACACCACTCATTAGACGACTTCCATTCTTTGTAATGAGAACTGCACCTTCTCCGCGGACTGCCTCTGAAATTAATCCTTTCACTTCTCCACTTACATAAAGTAATGTTGGGTGAAATTGAACAAACTCCAAATCAACTAAATTAGCACCTGCACGGTAGGCTAATGAGATTCCATCACCAGTCACCGTTGGGTCATTTGATGTAAATGAATATAAGCCGCCACTACCACCTGCTGCTAAAATTGTATCCCTTGAATAGATTGTTTCGGTCCTTCTGGAATTTGTTTTTACCTTGATCCCAAAACAACGATTCTCATCCACTAATAAATCAACAACTAACGTATTTTCAATAATTTTCACCTTTTGATTAGTACGAAGGCGATTCAGCATAAAGTTAACAAGGGCTTTTCCGGTAGCATCCCCGCCGGCATGAAGAATTCTTCGCATACTATGTGCACCTTCCTGCCCAAGAACAATACGCCCTTTTTCATCTTTATCAAAACACATTCCTCTGTCAATCAAGGCACGAAGTAATTCAGGGCCTCTTTGTACTAGAGTTTCAACGGCATCTTCATCATTATGGAAATTCCCGGCAACCATTGTATCAGTAAAATGATTTGACCAATGATCGTTGCGGGCTATTGCAGCTGCAACACCGCCCTGTGCCCGGCTTGAATTACTATTTTCCTTTTTTGACTTTGTGATAACAATCACATTCTTATGATAGCTTAAACACTCTGCCGCTACCAACGCAGCTATGCCACTTCCAATAATGACAACATCTGTGATATGTTTTTTAGTCATTATCTGGAACCCCCACATCTAACCAATTTAGGTTTATTAATGAAATCTTATTTAAAAAATCGTATTATCTTGACACTTATATTTACACAAATTTAAACTAATGACAAGAGTTTTTTTATGGTATTGTCACAATTCTGACATTATTACAAAAAAATTCGTTAGTTGACAAATTTCTCAACTAATTAAAATTCGGTTAGGAGAGGACCCCTATGATCTATTTAGATTATGCAGCAACAACACCTATGAGTGAAAAAGCAATCAATATATATAGTCAAGTGGCTACTAACTATTACGGCAATTCAAGCAGCCTTCACGATATGGGCCTAGTGTCACAGACTATTTTAGAAGAATCAAGAAAAACGATAGCTGATTTTCTTAATGGAGAGGCAAAAGGAGTTTATTTTACAAGTGGCGGCTCAGAGTCAAATTATTTTGCCATCCATTCCTTGCTTAAAGGGAATAATAAAAAGGGAAAGCACATCATTTCAACTAAATTAGAGCATTCCTCTATTGCTAATACGTTAGCAGATTTACAAAACGACGGTTATGAAATTACATTTGTTCCGGTCAATACTGAAGGAAGGATTGACTTAGATGCATTGGCTAAGGCGATCCGCCCTGATACTGTTTTGGCCACTATCCATCATGGAAATTCGGAAATAGGGACGATTCAAGACTTAGTTTCGATTGGAGCGATATTAAAGAAACATGATATTATTTTTCATAGCGACTGTGTCCAAACCTTTGGTAAGATTGAGATAGATGTTAACAGAGCCAATCTTGACAGCATCTCAGTTTCTAGCCATAAAATTTACGGTCCTAAAGGGGTTGGTGCTTGCTATATTAACCCAACCCGAACGTGGAAGCCTGTCATCCCAGGTACAACCCACGAAAACGGATTTAGACCCGGAACGGTTAACGTTCCAGGAATTGCAGCTTTCATTACTGCTGCTGAAGAAATTTTTCCAATCATGAACAGTGAGCAGAAAAGGTTTCAAGGATTAAGAGAAAAACTTGTTCATGGCCTTCAAGGGGACTCCTGGAAAGTATCACAAATAGGACCAACCAGCAATCGGTTGGAACATATTATTGGACTGTCAATAGCCGGAATTGAAGGTCAATATATCATGCTTGAGTGCAACCGTTATGGAGTAGCGATATCAACTGGCAGTGCCTGCTCAGTTGGCATGCAAAAACCTTCAAAAACACTTCTTGCCATTGGAAAGTCGACGGAAGAGGCGAAACAATTTATTCGTCTGTCGCTTGGAAAACTAACAACTGATGCGGAAATAGAAAACACGATCAATATTTTTCAAAGTTTTTTAAAAAAGCATTGTAACGATTTATAAGGGGGCGAAATTCATGACTGGTGGAAAAAAAGTCCTTGGAGAAGAGAGACGCAATCTGATCCTAGATTGGTTGAAGCAAACTGACAAGCCACTAACGGGAAGCTCCATCGCTGGAAAGGTTAACGTAAGCAGGCAGGTGATCAGCCAGGATATAACATTACTTAAAGCCCGGAATGAACCAATCATTGCGACATCGCAAGGCTATATTTATTTAAAAGAACAACAGAACAGTCGGCCTTCTCGAGTGATCATCAGCACCCATAATCCCGAGCAAATGAAAGATGAGCTTTATTTAATTGTTGATTGCGGGGTTACCGTCAAGGACGTCAAGGTTGAACATCCACTCTATGGTAATTTAACAGCACCGATCGGTGTTAGCAATCGAAGTGAGGTTGACCAGTTTTATGAAAAAGTAAAAACAACTAAAGCACCGCTTTTGTTAGAGCTTACTGGAGGACCCCATATCCATACCATTGAAGCAGACAATGAAGAGCAGCTTGAACAGGCTGTTCAAAAACTTACAGCTGCGGGTTTCATCAAAGAAAATGCGACTTCCGATTGAAGTCGCATTTTATTACTTTGGAATAGTGCTTTGTTCTTTACCGATAAAATAATAAGGATAGCTTCCCAACACCCGTACTGAACAGTTAAGCGCTTCAAGTTCAGCCACAACTCCAGGTATTAAAACATCATCCATCTTCATTTCAATATCAATTAGGAAGAAATAATTTCCCAAACCAGTTTTCATTGGTCTTGATTCGATTTTTGATAGGTTTAATTTACGCCATGCAAAGGCTGATAATACCTGATGCAAAGCACCTGCATAATCCGATGGTAAGGTAACCATTAATGTCGTCCGGTCTCCGCCATAATATTGATGCTCAGTGCTGAGTTCTACCTCGTTTTTATGTAAGATAACAAATCGAGTGTGATTATTATCATAGTCATGGATATCTTTCTTAACAATGTCCAAGCCATATTCCTTTGCAGCTAATTCATTACCAATTGCCGCTATGCATTCTTCTGGATGCTCATTAACATATTCTGCAGCCGCTCCTGTTGATTTAACATACTGGATGTCCACCTTAGGCATTGTTGTATGCAAAAATTTATGACATTGGGCAATCGCATGTGAATGAGAAAGGACAGAGGTAACCTCTTCCCACTGCTCCTTATTCCGCGGATGAACCATAAGATGCTGGCGAATTGGTACTACAATTTCCCCAACGATGGGCAGGTTTTGTTCATGGATTAAATAATCAATCGTAATATTAACTGACCCTTCAATTGCGTTTTCAAGTGGTACAACTGCAAATTCCACATCACCTCTTGTGACAGCATCGATACTTGCCGGGATGGTTTCATATGGAACCTTTGCTTCATTAGGAAATAATTCATTAACAGCAATTTTTGTAAAAGTTCCCTTTGGTCCAAGATAGCCAACTTTAGTAGACACTTCGTTTCTCCCCCTTATAAACTAATGACGTTAAGCACCGGAGCCTAAGATCTCAACCTTTTCTACAAATTCCAGCCCCTTTAATCTTTGAATTAACACATTAATATCTTCCTGCAATCCGGAAGTGTTTAATGATAGTGTAACATTTGCTTTCCCTTGAAGGGGAATATTTTGATTGATCGTTAATACGTTACAGCCCGCATCAGCGACCATCGCCAACATTTGCGATAACGTACCTGAACGATCTTCAAGGTGAAAAAAAAGTGTGATAATCCGTTCCTTCACAATCGTATGAAAAGGAAAAACCCCATCTCGATATTTATAAAAAGCACTTCGGCTTAGGCCAACCATTTGGACAGCATCCGCAACGGAGTCAGCCTTTCCTCTTTCAATAAGGGCCTTTGCTTCCAACGTTTTTCTCATAGCCTCGGGTAAAAAGTCTTCCCGGATTAAGTAATAGCTTTGTTCCATATGATCTTTATTAGATTTCACCCATAACCCCTCGACAATGTTAGAAAAAGACTGCCCGTTAAAGACAGTCTTTTCCAAGACTATTCTATAAATTCAAATTCAAATTCCAACAGCCGGACGATATCACCATTTTTCGCACCACGTTCCCTTAGAGCTTCATCAACTCCAAGTCCTCTCATCTGACGGGCAAAACGACGGATGGATTCATCTCGTGAAAAATTAGTCATCTTAAACGTTTTCTCAATATATGCACCCGATATCACAAATGCCCCATCATCATCTCTTGTAATTTCAAACGGTAATTCTTGCGCTTCATGTTTATATAAAATATGGGTTTCTTCGACCTCTTGTTCTTCCAATGGAAACTCAGGTGTTGTTTCTAATAGGTCTGCAATTTTGAATAACAGGTCTCTTAAACCTTGTCTTGTTACAGCAGAAATCGGGAAAATTGGTAAATCCTCTTCCAACTGCTCTTTAAATTTTTCTAAATTTTCTTCAGAACCTGGGATATCCATTTTATTCGCAACAATGATCTGTGGTCTTTCTGTTAAGCGCAAATTATACTGCCTTAACTCCTCATTGATTGTGACAAAATCAGTATAGGGGTCACGGCCCTCCATTGCTGACATATCAATTACATGAACAATAACCCTTGTTCTTTCAATATGACGCAAAAATCGATGCCCTAATCCAACTCCTTGGTGAGCCCCTTCGATCAATCCGGGTAAATCGGCCATAACGAAGCTACGTCCATCCTCTGTCTCGACAACTCCCAGGTTGGGCACGATCGTTGTAAAATGGTATTCTGCAATTTTAGGCTTTGCGGATGAAACAACGGAAAGTAGCGTTGATTTCCCAACACTTGGAAAACCGACTAAACCAACATCAGCAAGCACTTTTAATTCAAGTATTACATCCCGTTCTTGGCCTGGCTCCCCATTTTCTGCAATTTCCGGAGCTGGATTTGCCGGTGTGGCAAACCGAGTATTGCCACGACCGCCACGACCACCTTTGGCAATTACCGCCCTTTGACCGTTGATCGTTAAATCGGCTATCTTTTCATTTGTAGCTACATCCCTTACGACGGTACCCGGTGGGACCTTGACAACCATCGGCTGTGCATTTTTTCCATGCATGCTTTTAGACATCCCATGTTCACCACGATCTGCCTTAAAATGCCGCTGATAACGGAAATCCATCAGCGTCCGCAAGCCTTCATCTACTTCAAAAACAACATCTGCTCCATTACCGCCATCGCCCCCTGCGGGACCACCTTTTGGAACATATTTCTCACGACGGTAGGCAACCATACCATTCCCACCATCTCCGCCTTTAACATATACTTTGACATAATCTACGAACATTGTTGTCACCTCTCAATCTAAAGCTAAAGCAGTTACTACTACCATTTCTTCATTATGTACTTCATACTCTACTACTTGAATCAAAGCATCATTCTTTCGTTCTTCGAGGTAGCTTGAAATTTTACTTTGATCTTCTATTATTCCTCTAAAATCGAAAATGAAACGAACTTCTTGTTCAGATAAATGTAATGAAAGAATCAGATGATTTTCTGCAAATGGTTTAATAACCTTGTTAATTTTGTTTAAAAAAGCATTGCACCACGCTGTTATTTCATGATCGAGTTGAGATAGGTTTCGCTCATCACCCAAAACTTCAAACTCAAGAAAAAAATGTTGCTCTTCCCAATTAAATAGCATCAATAACGTTGCCAGTTGGGGTGCTTTTAAATTCGTAAGTTTGGATTCGTTTTTCGTATCCATAATGATTTCTTCTATAATTTCATTAACACGATCTAATCGTTCTAAAGCGAGATTACCTTTGATTAATTGCAGCTTATTTAACCAATCGTGGCGTGAATGCCTCAAAATTTCAACTGCATCCCATGCTTTTTCCATAATTTTACCCCTATAAGTTTTGATGTTAGCATTATACCAAATATTTCACTTAATGGATATATTGGATCTATAGGGGTTTCCGATAATTCAAAAGGCTCCAACCATATCTGGTTAGAGCCTCTCTTCTCGGGTAAGATATAATGATCTTATTGAGCTACTGGGTATACACTTACTTGCTTCTTGTCACGACCAACACGCTCGTAACGTACTACACCAGCTGTTTTAGCAAACAATGTGTCGTCACCACCACGACCCACGTTATTTCCTGGGTAGATTTTTGTACCACGTTGACGGTAAAGGATTTCTCCACCGTTAACAAATTGGCCATCAGCACGCTTGGCGCCTAGACGCTTAGAGATAGAGTCACGACCGTTTTTAGTACTACCTACCCCTTTTTTAGATGCGAAAAACTGAAGATCAAGTCTTAACATCAGTTTCACCTCCTATTACGGCTAACTATGACCGTAGAATTTCGTCGTTGTCTCGCCACTCTGTTCCTCACGTATATAATACGCTCCGGTACTCGTGACTTCGACGCCCAGAACTTCTCGGTCCTAGTTACCCTTAGTATTAATTATCTTGAATCTGAATGTATTTGCCATAATCATTTTCAATCGTTTGTAAAGATACGAGCATACCCTCAAGTAATAGTTGTACCTTCTCATTGTTGTCTTGATCGAGATGATCTGGAACAACACAGCGGAGAAAGCCGCCTTTTTTACCTTGTTCAATTTCAAGCTTTGTCTGACATAAACTATAAACCGCATTTACTGTTCCGAATGAAACAGCTGATACGGCTGCACACACTAAATCATGTCCATATGGACCAGATTCTGCATGTCCGCTTATTTCAAACGACTCAATTGAATGGTCTGCGCGCCTCGTAATGATAACTTTAATCATTCAATCAACCTATTAACCGTTAATTCTTTCAATAATAACTTTAGTGTATGGTTGACGATGACCTTGCTTACGCTTGTAGTTTTTCTTAGACTTATACTTGAAAACGATAATTTTCTTAGCGCGACCTTGCTTTTCAACTTTACCTGTTACAGTAGCACCTTCTACAGTTGGGCTTCCAACTTTTACGTTTTCGCCACCTACCATTAACACTTTGTCAAAAGTTACAGTCTCACCAGCTCCAACGTTAAGCTTTTCGATGTAGATTGCTTGTCCTTCTTCAACTTTAACTTGTTTACCGCCTGTTTCGATAATTGCGTACATTCTCTGCACCTCCTCTTATACTAAGACTCGCCATCCCAGGTACTGGATGTCAGTTTACAACCTGTTCTGTGCGGTTGTAGCTGTGGTGCGCTACAATCAAATACACCTTGGCGTATTTACGCCCAGATTTTTATCAAGCAAGCTCGATAAATTACCACTAGAAAATCTGTGGCCTCCGCCAAAGGCTTTACCTTCATTCGGCAAGCTTGATACCTAGATGAATGAAAATGTCAGACTTCTGCTGACTGAAGTTAAACACAATGAAAATCATAGCATATTGAATTAAAAATTGTCAATTACATTTAGTATTCCTTTTACTTAGAAATCCTAGAGATAATCTCACTTTCAGTACCAAGATGCCTTACCTCCATTTTCTCAATTAGCCGGTCACTGCCGGTCAGCAATATTTTGTAGCCTAAAGTTTCTTCAAGCTGCTTCAGTTTGACATTCGCGTTTGCTTTGAATAACTCCAATACTGGCGTAGGGACTTCCACCCAAACAGCTTCGTGATCCATCCCTTTGTATGCCCAGAGTGCTCTTTCCATTTGATGGGTCACCTGCTCTGGGGAAAGAACTCTGCCTACATTGTGGCAGGTTGGACAGGTCGTCGTTAATTTTTCAAGCAATGATTTTTGTTCTTTTTTCCGAGTCATTTCTAAGAGACCTAACTGAGTAAAGCCGTATACCTTTGTATAGTTGCGGTCTCGTCTTAATGCGGCGTTAAGCTTATTCTTGATGAATTCACGATCTTTTTGAGACTCCATATTGATAAAATCAATGATAATGATTCCACCGATATTTCGAAGCCGAAGCTGCCTAGCGATTTCTGCAGCCGCTAGTTCATTTGTTTTCAGGATTGTGTCTTTAGCATGATGTTTTCCTGTAAATTTCCCTGAATTAACATCAATTACAGTCATAGCCTCCGTTTGCTCAATCATTAAACTAACGCCATTTTCAAGTTCAACAAACGGATTTAGACTCCGTTCGATTTCCTGTTCAATTCCGAAATTGGAAAATATGTCTTCCTTTTTCATATAGTGATTGATTACAGTGGCTTTGTCATCGTATATAGAAATTCTTTCTTTAAGAGCTCGAAAAGTGGTGCCCTCATCAACGATAATCTCAGTTGGTTCATCACCAATTAAATCTTGTACAATGAATTCTAAGAGATCCGCATCTTTATAAAGAAGGGATGGCGTTTTTCTCTGTGGTTGTTCTTTAGTGATTTCGCTCCAGCGTTTTTTCAAAAACTCAATTTCCATTTGAATTGTTTCTTTGGCTTTTGTGGCACATGCTGTTCGAAAAATTAAACCTTCATTCTTATTTTTATCGCAGATAGCTTGGCCAAAACGACGCCAACTTTCTCTTTCTGCTTCATCATTTTTTTTTGATACGGCAATTTGCGGATCATTGGGCATATACACGAGGAACCTACCCGAAAGCTCCAATAAGGTTTTTAACCTAGGACCCTTTTCTCCGAAACTGTCCTTTGTTACTTGAACAACAACCTCTTGCCCTTCATGAAGCAAGTTAGAAATTGACACTTTACGCTTTTCGTCGGGGTCCAACGACTTATAATTTGCAAGTTGATCAATTTGCAGAAATCCATTGCGTTCAAGCCCGATATTAATGAATGCTGCTTGTAGCCCCGCTACAATCTTTTCAACCCGCCCTTTATAAATGTTGCCAACAATTGACTCACCTTCGGACGATTCTATAAACAGCTCTACTAATTTATCATCTTCTACCAACGCAGCCCGTTTTTCCAATGGACGACAGTTCAAAATAATTTTTCTCAAACGATTTCTTCCTTTACTGTAAGGGTAATTGTAGAATCATTGTACTATAGGGGGAGTGGGGGAACAATAGATCAACGGGGCATAATAGATGATTAAGCTAGTTCAGATTTACGATCCTTCTGAATGACAAGATTTCCAACTTGAACCTCAGTTCGGGCGGCAATCATTCGCTTTGAGGACAGGAGAAACTGCTTTTCCCTCGGTTCGGGCGGCAATCACCCGCTTTGAGGACAGGAGAAACTGCTTTTCCCTCAGTTCGGGCGGCAATCACCACCTTTGAGGACACGAGAAACTGCTTTTGCCTCGGTTCGGGCGTCAATCACCACCTTTGAGGACAGGAGAAACTGCTTTTGCCTCAGTTCGGGTGGCAATCATTCGCTTTGAGGACAGGAGAAACTGCTTTTCCCTCAGTTCGGGCGGCAATCACCCGCTTTAAGGACAGGAGAAACTGCTTTTACCTCGGTTCGGGCGGCAATCAGCCGCTTTGAGGACAAGAAAGACTGCTTTTGCCTCGATTTGGGTGTCAATCAGCCGCTTTGAGGACAGGAGAAACTGCTTTTGCCTCGGTTCGGGCGGCAATCACCACCTTTGAGGACAGGAGAAACTGCTTTTGCCTCGATTTGGGGGTCAATCAGCCGCTTGGAGGACAGGAGAGACTGCTTTTACCTCGGTTCGGGCGGCAATCACCACCTTTGGGGACAGGAGAAACTGCTTTTGCCTCGGTTCGGGTGTCAATCACCGGCTTTGAGGACAAAGTTCAGTCACTAAACCATTTGTCTGGCTTTAATCCATTTCTGTCTTCCGCAAAACAAAAAACAGGACACAGTCCCCCATGCCCCATCCTACCCAAATATTTCTCTCATCGTTCCGTTGGTTCTCTTTTCGGTAAAATAAGCGTGAAGCAGCTCATTCTCATCAAAGGTGAGTTGCTCGCGGTCGGTACCTTTCATAATAATTTGATGTTTGCATCCTCGACAGAACTGGGCAAAAACATCCACGAGGTGGTCGGTTTCATTGACGACAATGGGTCGCAAATCCTTGATCTCCCGGCTTCTCCCATAATATCGTTCCAATAAAAAGCGAATATGAGCAAACTTTCTTTGTTTCCACTCAATGTAATGGGCGAAAATAACGAAAGCAACCACAATCCACAAATTCAAATGAAATGGATAGATAACTAGCGTTGTTAAAATTAACAAACATACAATACTAATCGATATCATCAATGAATAGCGATGGGCTAAGCTGAACGGAAACTTAAGCGACATCCCGAGAAATACAAGCTTCCCTCCATCCAATGGCCAAATCGGTAAAAGATTAAAGATCAAAATCATCAGATTATGCTTCAAAAATAAATCATATGTATTTTGATCAATCCATCCGACAAAAAAAAGAATATAAGCGAGCGCCATCATCCAAAGGTGCTGAAGCGGTCCACTTAAAATTACAAGCAGCTCCTCTTCTAAAGGTCGATTGCCATGCTCATCCATTTCAGCAACGCCACCGAATGGCAATAGTTCGATTTTTTTTATTCGCCAGCGAAAATGATTTGCGGTAATCACATGGCCCATTTCATGTACAAATACAATCGTAAATAGCATGATGACTTCTAAAAATCGTCCAGTTAGTACCCCAATACCTACAACAAGCCAAAATAAAGGATGAATTGAAATTTTACTGAGGATCTCTGTTACTCTAGACAATGACTTCACCAACCCTAGTCAAAGTTGATCACCTGAATTGGGTCAATAAAAGAGTCACCCTCTTTAATTGCAAAATAAAAAGTTCCGGCTTGCCCATCTTCAGTATTAGTAACTTGGCCTAATTGGGTACGACTTTTCACGAATTCATATAACTTTACGTTAATTGAATTTAAATTTCCATACCATGTTTCGCTGCCATCGGCATGCTGAATAACCACTGTTTTGCCAATATCCTCTTTAACACCAACATCGATGATAAAACCATCATCAATGGACTCAACGAAGGAATCGCGACCTGTTTCAACCATAATCCCCTGACGGTCCTTTGAAAATGGCTCAAGCACACGCCCCGCCGCTGGCACTGCATAAACATGCTGAATATCTTCACTTTGATCAATTTGATTAGGTATTTGCCCTTTATTCATTTCCGGTAATAGCGCAACCGACCTACCAAATTGATTTTCATACCAATTCATTACGGCCGCAAATTGAAATTCCTTTTCCATCGTCTGACTAACAAACGTACGTGCCTTTTCCCAGCGTGGAGACGAATCCTTAAACAGAATTCCTACTATTAAAAATAAGCATACTGCAAGTAAAACTTGTAAAATAATAAATTCAGATCGAAAAATTGGATGCTTCGAGTTTGAACCCGGCTCATAATCATAAAACGGTGCTTCCCCATACCGCTCCTCATCCTTAAGCAGCGAATATGCATTTCTTCTTGATACAGTTGGTGATTCACCAATTGAACTGCGCTCCTTCTTCCGTTTTGCTATTCTCCTTTTTACATCATCGACTCGATTTCTCACCTTCATCATTCCCCCGCTCAAGTATTCAAGTGGGCAATAAACCCTTAATTTGAACAAGCATTTTATCGAGCTTGCTCGATAATTACCTTTAAATTTAAAAATCGCTAGGCTCGCCCAAGGCTTACCTTCATTCAGCGTGGGTTAGACTTAACCCACTGAAATCAAATTCGCCTTGGCGTATTTGCGCCCAGATTTTTTAGGCCCACAGGACGTGGGTCACAAAGACGTTGCCACAGGATGTGGCGTTCTTAGTCTTTGATCTGCTCGAAAAGCTACCTTTTAAAAT
>DULJ01000114.1 GCA_012840465.1 Caryophanales bacterium | reverse complement strand
TTGCGCTGTAGAAGCGCGTTATGTAGCGCATGCCGATCGTGCCTTCGGGAACCTTCAGAACCTTCGCCGCCTTATCGCGAATGACGATGGCGCGCATCTCCTGACGAACTTCGACGATGCTCTCGTCGTATATTTCCTGAAACATTTTGAAGATGATGAGCGTGTTTTTATTAACGCGCTCGTAAATCTTGGGAAAGGCGCGGTTGATGAAAACCTGGGTATAGCCGACGACTTCTTCCGACGTGTTGCTCGACCGATATCCTTCGATATGCAGCCATTCCTGGGCGGACGGGCACTGCAGCATCTCCGCCACATCCTTTCGCGCCACGATCAGATTCTTGTCGGTGATCTTCAGCTTTGCCATGTTGGAGTATTGCGTGATGGAATCGAACGCCTGGACGACATAGGGACTGGTCGTCGCCAGGGTCGCCTCGACCCGCGTGCCGCCACGGCGGCGGATCGATATCACGCCTCCGTTCTTCAACTGCTCCAGCGCCTTGCCGACGGTATGCTTGCCGACGCCGAACGCCTTCGCGAGCTCGGGAACCGGCGGCAGGAGCGACCCGACCGGATACAGCTCGCTGTCGATATCTTCGCGCAGCCATGATGCGATCTGCTGGTAAAGCGGCACGCCCTTCTGTGCAATTCGCTGGTTCGGTTTCTGAGCCATGATTTTCCAAGGTTTTGAGGGGCGCTTCCGCCCCGTTGCGACCGCCCCATATCATAGGATTTACCCGAAGTTGAGCGCCTATGCGGCGGCCTATGCGCGCTGCTCTTGGCGCTTGACAATTAATAGAACCGGATTTAATTGAAAACATGATAGGGGACCGGCATGGTGAAGGGCCCAACCCCGGTGATTTTCAAAGGCTTACCCATCACAAGCCAAAGAAGGTCGCCTCTGCGCGCGGTGTGTCAGGAAGCTTTGGCGAGGGTTTATGCGTGGTTCCATTCGGCCTTGTTGCAACGGGAAGCGGATGATCGCCGCGTCTGCTCATGAAAGCGTCGCTCGCCGCCCTCCCGGTTCATGACGCGGGCGCCATCGTCCCGTCTGCCCGCCCCATGAGGCCCCCGGCATCTCACGCTCATTCCTGGAGAATCTCATCATGCTTCCGTTAAACGGCGTCCGCATTCTGGCCGTAGAGCAATATGGCGCCGGGCCGATCGGCACCCAGTATCTCGTCGACATGGGCGCGGAAGTCATCAAGATCGAAAATCCGCGCGATGGCGGAGATATTTCGCGCTCGGTCGGCCCCTTCTTTCTGGACGACATGCCGGAATGCTCGGCGAGCATTTTCTATCAGGGTCTCAATCACAACAAGAAGAGCATGACCATCGACCTGACGCAGGATCGCGGCAGGCAGATTCTGCACCGCCTGGTCGAGAATGCGGACGCGATCGTCGGCAATCTGCGCGGCGACGTTCCGGAGAAACTCGGCCTTACCTACGATCATCTGAAGGCTTTCAATCCCAAGCTGGTCTGCGGGCATATCAGCGCCTACGGCCGCACCGGCGAGCGGGCGGGCTGGCCCGGATACGACTATATGATGCAGGCCGAGGCCGGCTTCTTCTCGCTGACGGGAGAGCCGGATACGCCGCCGACGCGGTTCGGGCTCT
>DULJ01000099.1 GCA_012840465.1 Caryophanales bacterium | reverse complement strand
GGACGTGGGTCACAAAGACGTTGCCACAGGATGTGGCGTTCTTAGTCTTTGATCTGCTCGAAAAGTTACCTTTTAAAATCTGTGGCATCCGCCGGAGGCTTTAACTTTATTCAGCAGGGGTTTGTACGCCCACTGAATTTTAAAATACTAACTTGCATTCATCTTACCACTTATGGAAGTGGAAGACTTCTGCTGAATGAAGTTAAATCATGAATTGTTTTTTCGTATTTTGCCATATTCCCAACATCAGACCAATACCCATTTGTCTTAAATCCGAATATTGGGCAGTCTTTTTTCAATAACAGTGGGAAAAGATCTAAACTAAAATCAAAGGTTTCTCCTTTTTTTATATAATGAAGTATTTCCGGTTCCATAATATAAATGCCCGTGTTGATTTGATTTGTGAAAATTTCTGGTCGTGCCGGTTTTTCTAAAAATCGGGTTACTTTGCCAGTTTCATTCGTCCTAATAATTCCATAATCCATTGGATTTTGAACAGTTGTCATAAAAATCGTTACAAGAGAATTCATTGAACGATGAAAATGCATCCCTTTTGTTAAATTAAAATTAGAAATAACATCTCCGTAAATAACAACAAAAGATTCATCTAAAAATTCTTCAGCATTTTTAATACTTCCTGCCGTTCCCAAAGGTCTTCTTTCCTCAAAATAAGTGAGATTCACACCATATTTTCGCCCATCACCAAAATAGTCCATGATTTTACTTGATAAATAGTGGACGGTTACCGCGATCTCCGTAATACCATGCTCTTTCAGATGCTCAATACAATATTCCATTACTGGTTTGTCTAGAATAGGAATCATGGGTTTGGGCATTTCATTTGTTAATGGACATAATCTACTTCCTCTTCCTCCGGCAATAATAACCCCTTTCATCATGATCACGCCTTCACGAATTAATCGAATTAATCACAAAGCAAACATCTACAATTACCATGTGTATGCAAATTGAAGTAATGTTATTCCTTTATTTGTCATCAAAATAATGGAATTTTAATCATAATTCAAGTTATAATATCTATAATATAGGGATTTACCTTTTTTCCATCCTAATAAGTTGGAGGGTTGCCAAATGACTGATTATGAGATTGCCAGTTTATTAGCGGTTGGTTTTGGAACACTATTTATTTTGCTGATCTTTTTCTTAGTTGTCTATCTGTTTGGTGCAATCGGTTTATATTCTATGGCTAAGCGGGCAAATATCAATAATGAATGGCTTGCATTCATTCCTATTGGTAATGCCTATATCGTTGGTGAACTAATCGACGAAAGACTGAAGTGGTTTACAGTTGGTAGTAGTGGTGGAATCAAGCTTCTGATTATTTGTCTTGGAGCAATTGTTCTTAATTTGATCCCCGTAATTGGCAATATTGTCGCAATATTAATCGGAATTTTTTGGATTGTTGTTTACTATTGGTTATTTGAAAAATACTCAGGAAGTGCAACAGTGTTGACGGTTGTTAATGTTATTACTGGAGGTCTAGCTGGTGCTTTTATAACTTTTGCTCTTAGGAATAAAGAACCAAGATATTAAATCTATATTTAGGTTGCCTAAAGAAACTCTTTCTTTTTGGTAGCCTTTTTTATATTATAGCACAATTTATATGAAACAGCATTAAGATGCCTAAAAAAGATAAATGTTGGAAAATATAGTAAAAGTAGCATTTGTAAAATTAAGGAGGAGCTTATGAAAAAAATATTATATTTTATCCTTTTAGCTAGCCTGATCATTGGCTTGGTTGGTTGTAATAATAATGATGACAAAAAAGATAATAAGGCTAAGGGAGATAAAACGGAACAAACCCAAAATAAAGGTGGTGTGGAGAAAAAAAATTCAGAACAGGCATTGCCTGATTTGCCAGAACAGAAAACGGTGGAAATGATGCTTGAGGGTATGCCGGAAGACAAGGTTGTGAAGCTCTATCATCATAAGGAGTTGGGTTTTTCAACCTATGTGCCTGATGACATGATCGTCGAATCAAACCCTAAAATATTTAATGTATTCGCGAACTTCAGTGGAACGGAAAATAAGGATGCAACGTTAAAAATTACTGGTCAAACCGAAGAAGACGTAACAAAAGACCTTCAAGACAACGGGTTCACCCTTAGAAAGGTGGAAACAAAAGCCTTTGATTTCGCTGATAAAGAATTCTCTCTCAAAAAAGATAGAATGATTGGGCACGTGGCCTTTTTCAAACACGGTGATGATGATTATACTATTTATTACTACTTCCCAGAGGAGTATGAAGAAGGCTTCGGGCCAAGGTCTGATATTATTGTAAATGAAATCGAGTGGCATGATAAAAAATCATAATAAATGCAGAAACGCTGCAGTAAAAGACTGGAACTAAAAAACCTAGGGAAATTAATCCCTAGGTCAAATTTAGCTTATTCGTTACTAAGTTTATTTAGCAAATTTATGTTGACCAATCCATACTGTTGCTTCACGTGAATCAACCCATTTACTTGTAGAAGTCTTCGGATTATAAAAATATAATGAACCGTTTCCTTTGCCTCTATACGCTAGTGCCTCTTCTACAGCTTTTTTTGAATCTGCATCAGCAGCTTGACCGATGGCACCATTCTGAACTGGTGTGAAAGCATAATACCCACTTACATTTTGATATACTACTCCTTCTACAGTATTCGGAAACTCAACGCTATCAACTCTATTAAGAATTACAGTTGCAACAGCAACTTTTCCCGCATATGGCTCCCCTTTTGCCTCTGCTGAAACAAGACGTGCCATAAGTTCCTTATCAGACTGCGTAATAGGTGTATGTGGTAAAACTAATTTTTGACCAACATATAATGCGTTACTTGATTTATTATTAATACTTTTTAAATAATTAACTGATAATCCGTACTTTTGAGCAATTTTATAATAAGTTTCCCCACTTTTTACAAAATGTGTTGTCGTAGCTGCACCAGCTTGGGAGTTTAAGCCAAATAATGACAATGAAAGGGATGCAACCACCATTATTTTTTTTAGCGTTTTCATATTTAGTTAACCTCCTAGTTGTTTTTGTCATTTTTTTGGGACACTAGTAGGTTAACAAATAAAAAAGGGTAAATGGGCATCCAAATTCTGGAATGTAATAGAATGAAATACAGAATCCCTGTTATATTAGCATTTTTGGCGAATTCATAAGGAGGAAATTACCACTCTCTAGTGGGAAAGGTTACCACAATTTACTTTATTCGCAGTTCATTGTTCCTATTTTCTTCAATTTTCCATACTTCATTTATATCCTTGTTAGATTTCTTGCCACTTGGTTATAAATAGTTATAGTTGATATACATGGATTGGAGCATTGAGTTGAAATGATAAAAGTATCACATTTAACAATTGAGCTTGTAGTTGGTTTTTTTCTACTTTTCTTTATTGTCAAATTTGTTGGCAGAAAAATTATACGCAAAATAACCCCATTCACCTTTATTTCTTCTATAGTTCTTGGGGAAATATTAGGTAATGCTCTCTATGAACAAAACATTGGAATTGGCTATGTCATTTATTCGATGGGTTTATGGGGGCTATTACTTTATACCATCGAATTCCTTAGTCAAAAGTTTTTAACGTTTCGTGGATTTGTAGAAGGAAAACCAGCTGTACTTATTAGAAATGGGGTCATTGATCGGGAACAACTTAAAAAATGCGGAATAAATATTAATCAACTACAAAGCTTACTTCGGCAAAGCGAGACTTTTTCCGTTCGAGAGGTAGCCTATTGTTACCTAGAGGCAAATGGGTCGCTTAGCATTTTAAAGAAACCCAAATATCAAAAAACTACATTGGAAGATTTCAAGCTAATTGGAAAACCAGCATACATTCCGGTTACATTTATCCGTGATGGGGTAGTGTTATGGGATGAATTGCAAGATATTGGTTTTGATGAAGTATGGTTAAAGAAGCAGCTTTTAGCTTATGATGTATCCGATTATAAAAATGTTTTCTTGGCTGAATGGCTTGAAGGTGATGGAATTTTTGTTCAAAAAATGGATGCAGCTAAATAGTTAACATTGAGTTGCTAGCTATGTATAAAAAATGGATTTAAAGAAACAATGGAATTGGAGGTGTTTATCATAGCAGAAGTTAAATTTTTGGACAATGGTCCGATTGTTGCAACTGGAGTTACTCTGGTTGATGGTGAAGGAAATCAATTAGATTCTAAAGCAGAGGTTTACCTATGTCGCTGTGGCCTTTCAAAAAACAAACCATTTTGTGATGGGGCCCATAAAGAACAATTTGAAAGCATCGTTAGAGCATAAAAAGAGCAGGAACTCCTGCTCTTTTTATGTTTAGTTTACTTTTCTAGGCTCAATATGCTGCTTCATTCAATCGCTCAGTAGATAATACAATTTTTTGCGTAGCAGACCCAATCTCATTAAGAATTAAGATTAAATTTTCCATATCATTTTTCGATTTCTGAACAGATTCAAGATTTTCATTAGCCGCTTTCACAATTCAATCGAAGGTTATATTATCTATTTCGTCTCTACTTGTTTTACTTTTTTGAGTAGTTTAATTCTTTTTCAACAGGAAGTTTTAAGCTAGATATTATTTTGTTAACGGCACTAAACAGAGCTTTTACTGAGGAAATCATAATATCAGTGTCAATTCCGCACCCCCAATAAACATCACCATTCTTTGCGGTAATTCCTACATAAGACACAGCATTTGAGCCTGAGCCTGTTTCCAGCGCGTGCTGTTTATAGACCAAATCAGTAAAATCGATACCTTGTTGCGTTTGAATCGCATTGCTGATAGCATCAAATCTTCCATTTCCCACACCAGATAATTCATGTTCCTCATTATTTATATTGATCGATACAATTGTTTCGTAATGACCATTTTGAGTGTCTTTGTAGCGAATAAATTCAACAGGGGTATTAATATTCACATATTCATTGATAAAAATGTCATAGATTTCATTCGGCATTAGCTCCTTGTGCAATTGATCCGAAACATTTTTCACACTGTATCCAAAGCTCTCACGCATTTCGGCAGGTAGATCTATTCCATACTTTTGCTGAAGGATGTAACCAATTCCTCCCTTACCAGATTGGCTGTTAATTCGGATGATATCTCCTTCATATTCTCTTCCAATATCCATCGGATCAATTAATAGATAAGGAACAGTCCAATATTTACGTTCTTCTACCTCACCCCATTTCATGCCTTTGGTAATAGCATCTTGATGGGAGCCTGAAAATGCAGTAAAGACAAGTTCACCGCCATAGGGGTGTCTTTCGTGAACCTTCATTCTTGTTAATTTTTCATATTTAGAAATAATGGCAGGGATATTTTCAAAATTCAGCTTTGGATCCACCCCATGTGAAAACATGTTTAGTGCAAGCGTAACGATGTCCACATTTCCTGTTCTTTCTCCATTCCCAAATAATGTTCCTTCAACTCTTTGCGCTCCAGCTAGCATTCCTAACTCGGCATCTGCCACCCCAGTTCCTCTGTCATTGTGTGGATGAAGTGATAGGATTACATGATCTCGATAGCTCAGATTATCACTCATATACTCAATTTGACTTGCGTAAACGTGAGGCATGGACATTGATACCGTAGCTGGAAGGTTGATAATTACCTTGTTATCAGCTGTCGGCTTCCAAATATCAAGTACCTTGTTGCAAATTTCAAGCGCAAACTCCATTTCTGTTCCCGTGAAGCTTTCTGGGGAATACTGAAATCGGAAATTCCCTTCGGTTTCAGCAGCATATTTCTTAAGCATTTTTGCCCCAGCTACAGCAATATCAATAATTTCTTCCTTAGATTTTCTAAATACTTGCTCACGCTGTGCCACAGATGTGGAATTGTACAAATGCACCACAGCTCTATTCGCACCCTGTAATGCTTCAAATGTTTTTTTGATAATATGTTCTCTTGACTGTGTTAAAACTTGAATTGTCACATCATCCGGAATCAAATTTTCTTCAATTAAAGTACGTAAAAAGACATATTCTGTTTCCGAAGCAGCAGGAAATCCCACTTCTATTTCCTTAAAACCAACTTGTAAAAGCAATTGAAAATACGCTAACTTCTCCTCCAGACTCATAGGGATAACTAAAGCCTGATTTCCATCTCGAAGATCCACACTACACCATGTAGGAGCTTCCGCAATATACTCTTTCTCTGTCCATTTCAAACTTTTCACTGGAGGCATAAAGTAACCTCTAGAATACTTTTCAATGTTTTTCATCCTGACTCCCGCCTTTTCATTTATAATAGTTCGTTTATTTAAAATAAAAAAACCCCGTCTCTAATAAAATATAGAGACGAGGCATTACTCGCGGTACCACTCTAATTGATTAATCATCATAATAATTAACCCACTCATTTTCGGTGGCAATCACCACCTATCTTCATAACGGTAGAAAACCGACATCCCCTACTGATTCTGTTCAGGGAGTAGCTTATGGATGAGTTCAAAGGCCACAACTACCGATTCTCACCAACCATCGGCTCTCTGACAAGTTTATAAATCCTTTTACTATTTCCAATCTTTACTTAATTATTATTTAATTAAACAAAATAATATATCGATAAACTTGAGTTGTCAATACTAAGTTTACTGAAAATAGAGGTATAAAACTTAATAACTACTCCATACTAATTTCTTTTTGAACCTTTTTAGTTAATTTTTCAAAAACTAAATCATATGAATGCCGAATTAGATTTTCTATTAAATTAGTAGGAAGATTTGAATAAAGATAAATAGAGTTCCAATGCGTTTTATTCATATAATAACCAGGGAAGGTGTCTCTTAGCTCTTCAGCACGTTTAGGTTCGCATTTTAAAGTTATAATAGGCTTCCCTTCAGAATCTCCACCTATCATTGCAAACATCTTTCCACCAATATGATAACGATCTGCTTGCCAGTCTACTTGATAATCATGAGTCGTACCAGGCAGGGTGATGCAATAGCAAACAACATGGTTTAGCTCTCACTCAATAGTTTTGTTAGTAATTTGTCAAATTTATTTGGGCTGATTATTTCATGTGTAATGAATTCCCCGTTATAAAATAAACCAAAAGTTGTCCATATTGTCGGTGAATTTTGCGCTTCCTCTTTAGTTGTCATTCTATAAGTTTTAAAAGGAACACTTTTGTCTTCTGCAATTGTTTTTAGCTCGGCCAATATACCAACAGCAAATGGACACTGAGCTGTGTAATAAATGGATATACCTTCATCATTAGAACAAGTTTTTATTTGTTTTTTAAAAGAAGGTACAATAGCTTGTTCATTCCACTTCAATGCAACTAATTGAAAATAAGGGTCTGCTTGGTCTACAACCTCAAACCCCATATGTTCAAAGAAACGTTTCTCACTTAAATACGGGTAATTTTTCTTGCCTACAATATGTACAATCCCATCCATACCACGACTGATTGCATCTTCTTTGCAATAATTTAACAATTGCTTTGCATATCCGTTATTTTTATGTCTACCCGACACCCATAGACAGTTGATATACATATAATTTGATGCTTGAATAGGAACCCATGCCATATCAGCAGGCAAGTATTCCATAAATACTTTTGCCCGTTCATCTAAGCGATAAAAAACCAATCCTTCATCCATTCGTTTTGTTAGCCATTTCTTCTTTTCATTTACTGCTTCTTCATATTGTTTTGCTCCCAAGGCACAGCAGATGTGTTCAGTTTCGATATTACTTTCTGAAATTTGAATAAATTCCATTTCTTCCACCTCCAAATTCGATCATAAAAAAATACTTTATAAAATTGATTCAGTGTGAATGAATATCCAATATTATAAGCAGTAAGTCCGTTCTCTTATGTTGCTATATTGGTCTACTGCGTAGTAAAGTTCGGACAGTAATCCAAGATTTGAGCAATTTGAATCCGAAGTTCAGCGAAGTTCGGACAATAATTTAAGATTTGAGCAATTTGAGTCCGAAGTTCACCGAAGTTCGGACAGTAATCCAAGATTTGAGCAATTTGAGTCCGAAGTTCACCGAAGTCCGGACAGTAATCCAAGATTTAAACGATTTGAGTCCGAAGTTCACCGAAGTTCGGACAGTAATCCAAGATTTGAGCAATTTGAGTCCGAAGTTCACCGAAGTTCGGACAGTAATCCAAGATTT
>DULJ01000003.1 GCA_012840465.1 Caryophanales bacterium | reverse complement strand
TTTTGAGTCCTCCTTGGGTATTAATTAAGGGTCCATTTTTTGCTTCGAAGCTTTGGACACCTCGTATCATACCAAGGGGGCTCTTTTTGTTCAAACCTCAAATTTCTTCATTACAGGAATGCTCCTATCATAAACAAGAGACTTGGAAAGTGTATGAAATTTACTAATTTCTTTATTTGGCATCTATTTCCTTCCAATTTTCTTAGCTTTCTTCGTAACCGTGTAATATTCAATATCGTTGGCGTTTATCCTTATTTCAACATAATTTTCTGTTTCACTTTAGAACCCTCCAATAATGTTTTTTGATAATAATTCGCTAGTGTTTTGTACAGACAACTTTCGGTAAGCGATTACAAAGAAGTAACAACCGCAACCCTTTCATTTAACCACAGAAACGATACTATTTCGTAGTTTTTTTGAAAGTATTAACTTACCAAACTTACCACGATTATTTTAAACATTGCCTATCAGGGAATTTATGTCACCCCTTTTTTGCAAAGTTATTATAATTTCTTGCCCTTTCGCTGATATTATGACTATTATCCTGTGGAGTTTAGAATAATATATAATATATCTAATATCCGAGTTTCCAGATCATAAACTTACTTATATCACCAATTATTATTATTATTATTGAAAACTTTTCAAAAACTTTACAATGCCCAAACTGTTAAAATTTACAATTGGTTATAATTTTCATATAATAATGATATTAAAAATAATACCCTCAAATTAACTGAATGGAGTCTTTTATAATATGAACTTATTAAACATATCTGAAGCTGCAAAACTATTAGGGATTTCACCTAGTACTCTTCGTAGAATGGAATCAGACGGTATTGTAGAAAAATATGGTTTAAAAGTGATCTATACACCCGGAGGCCAACGAAGATATATATTGGATGAAGTTCAACAATTATACACCAAGCAAGGTTTTTCAGGAAAATTAGGTTTCGGCCAACATCCTGTCTTACTTATACGTGATTTTACTTTAGCTTTTACGGATCCAAATTCAAAATTGACGATTCAAATTAACGGCCAAATTGAAGCCACAAAACAAATGGTAGAATCAGCGATTGCTAAAGGTATTCCTATCATTTTTACAAAGACCATCTATGATTCTACTCAGGCTTTCTCACAACTATGGGGGAGTAAGTTTCCATCCCTACAAATTCTTGACCGCAATTGTGTCTGGGTGAAAATCCATCCAGAATTAGCTGAATTTACGTATGATATGGTGAATGCGACTGTTTATATTAATGACTTTTTTAGATCTCCACTAGAGGAATTCCTTAACCAACGGGGAATTGATACGATCGTCTTGGCAGGTACAACAACAAGTGGGAGTATAAGAGCTACTGCTGTTGAAGCATTGCAACGAGGCTATCGTGTTATTATTCCGAAAGAGGCTGTTGGTGATCGATCAGAATCCTTGCATAGCTCAACATTACTTGATTTAAATGCACGCTACGCTGATGTTGTAAAGCAAGAGGAAGTATTGAAATATTTCAAAACCTTAAATAAAAAACAGGCGCCACTCTAATTGGATTGGCGCCTGTTTTTTAGCTGATATACTTTTGCTCCTAAAGCAAATCCCTTAACGCCACATCAATTGTTGGATAAGTAAAAGTAAATCGGGAGTCTATCGCTTTATTTGGCAGTACCTTTTGACCATTTAACACCATCTGAGACATTTCACCTAACATAACGCGTAGAATCAATGACGGCACCGTAAAGAAATGAGGTCTTTCCATTATGCTCGCGATAGCATGCCCAAATTCATTATTTGTTACAGGTGTTGGTGCGGTTGCATTCATTGAGCCTTTTATTTTTTCATTGATTATACAAAATTCAATCAGCCGGACAAGATCTTCAATATGTATCCATGATAGCCATTGCTTGCCACTGCCGATTTTCCCTCCAACAAACAGCTTATATGGGAGCAGCATTTTGGGAAGTGCACCGCCATCGGTTCCGAGGACAACTCCCAGTCTTAACTTGACAAGACGACTATAGGGTTTCATCGAATCCGCTGCTCCCTCCCACTCATTGACAATACGCGCCAAAAAGTCATTATTACTTAGCGGGCTGGTTTCATCAAATTCATTACTGTCGGACGTACCATAAATTCCTATAGCAGAGCTATTAATGACGACACTTGGTTTGTGTTTTAATTTTTGAACAAACTGAGCAACGCTTTTGGTTGAGTTAATTCTTGATTCTAAGATTCTAGTTTTCGCCTTTGGTGTCCAGTATTGATTGATCGTCTCCCCTGTTAAATTGATGAACGCATCTGCCCCTTCAAGGGGCCCTATATTTTCCTGAAGTTCGTTCCAAGTCAAATAGCTAACTAGCGGGTCTTGGCTTTGCCGCTCAGAACGAGAAACAAGCACAACTTCATTTCCTTTTTTTACGAAGTAAGAGGTTAAGTGTTTTCCAATGAAGCCACTGCCTCCGAATATGATAATTTTCATATTTCACCACCGTTCATGAATAAGATTGTTAAATTAAAATATGACATGTCCTCAATTCCTTTTTTATATTATGATTCTCTGAAAAAGCTCTATTATCCTTTTTTATCGATATACAAAAAAACAAAACCCCATATCGGATTTTGTCTTGTTTTTATTCCTTCATTCGACTATAGGAGTCAACTAATGGAAAAGTAATGCAAAAACACGTGCCTTTTCCTATTTTGCTCTCAATTGTGTAGTCACCATGCATCGCTTTTATAATATTAAAGGCAACCATTGTACCGAGACCGGTACCCTTTTCTTTTGTTGAAAAATAGGCTGTTCCAATGTTATTGATTTGTTCCTCGGACATTCCCTGCCCATTGTCCTTAATGATTAATTGCGCGAGCTCATTGAATTTTTTTAATTGAATCGATATTTTCCCTTTGTTGTCCATTGCTTCAATTCCATTTTTGATTATGTTAAGCAGGGATTGATGAAGCTTTTGCTTTTCTCCCAAAATAGCATACTGACAATCCTCCATATCGACTTCAACAGTAATATTGTTCATCGTCGCATATGGATTAATGACTTGCACTATGTATTCAATTTCTTCATTTAAATGCAATACTTCTTCATTTTCAATAGAGGGTTTCGCAAATGATAGATAATCTCCAATAATCCGTTCCGCCCGGTCTAGTTCCTCTAAACTTAGCCTAATGTATTGGTTCCTTTGCTCATCCGATAGACTGCCGTCTCTTAGTAATTGCGTAAACCCTCTTGTAACCGTTAATGGATTTCTTACTTCATGAGAAATACTGGCGGCAATTTCACTAACAGTTTTAAGTTGTGTTAGCTTATTCATTTCCTCTTGTAGTTTTTGAACGGTCCTCATATGATTCTCATTTTCGATTGTTAATAGCTTATTGATTGCATTCAATTCTTGTGTACGTTTATTTAATATTCGATTTTTTAAAAAAATCATGATTGCTATAAGAATTGACAAAAAAGCAATAACTGTCATCGTTGTTTCTCCTTTAAGGCTATAAATGTAAACGTTTTCTATTGGCTTTCCAAATACTAGTTAGTTTATTTATTATCTTATACTTCTTAAACTTTTTCAACAAGTTAAACTAAAAAGCCCCTGTAGTACCAAGTATTGGATAGCCAACTGACGTTTAACCTAAATGATAGGTGTGGATAATCTCATATTTCGGACTTCTATTCAGAAAGATTTGATAAATGACCACTTCGTTTACATATAATTTTCGTTGATCGTTATAGTTATTTTTAATATTAGCCAACGATCCATTATCACTACCCTCTGCCCACTTTTTGGCAAGAGTGATATGCGGACGGCACTCTCTCTTTTCTTTTGCAAATCCTGCCCTTCCTGCACATTCCTCTACTTGATTTTGTAAAACCACTAATTCGTCCGTTTTTTCTACTCCAGCCCAAAGAACACGAGGTTTCAACGGATTCCCAAATGTACCTATCGTTCCGAGGTTTAATTCAAATTCTTTAAGTTGCTCTATTGATTTTAATTCGTTAATCAAGCCTTTAAGTGTTTCTGGAGCAACCGGCCCCAAGAACTTTAAGGTAATGTGTAAATCTTGTTTATGTGGCCATTGCTTATATGATAACAGTTCTTTCAAAGAATCCTGCCATTGTGAAAAATAATCCTTCAAAGCATGGTCAAGTGGAATGGCTATAAAATAATGCGATAAATGAGACATCAAGAAAACCTCCAAAGTTCTTAAAATTGTCAAAAAGATACGACGTTATTAGCAGTATTTCTACTATGAATTGATTCCCTATAGCTTTCTTTTGGGACATAGAAACAGCACCACATGACATAAAATGTGGCGCTGTTTTTTGATAAGCTTATTATTGTTGTTTAACCTTTGCAAATGTCCCCGTTGCAAAAGCTACTATATTGCCATCTGCATCGAACATCTTTGTTTCCAAAAATGAAATATTTCTACCTTTTTTCAAGAACATGGCTGTACATGTTAATTTACCAGTCTTAATTGCCTTCATATATTGGATTTTTATTTCAACTGTAACAGCAGCCCCAATTACTTTTTTGCATAAATGTCCCATTGAAACATCTAAAACAAACGCGATTACCCCACCGTGAAGAGTCTCCATTGGATTGTACATAAAATCCTCTACATCAAATTCGATCGTACAAGTGTCTTCAGTATAAGTAATATCCAAATCAAATAGTTTTGACAGAAAGTATTTTCCATAATCACTTTCACAAGAATCAATCGCATGTTTAAATTTATCATTTAATATCTCTTTATTCATATACCCCACCCTTAACTTTGAAGACTGAACTTTTCTCTTTAATTTCTACATTGTACCATAATCAAAAAAATCCTCTATTGATTTTTCCTTCCACGCCTTACTTCATCCATTAAAAATGATACAAAATCGTCATCTTTAACTAGCCACGCTTCATGTTTTCTTTTGATGTATTTTTCTGCTTCAGCAAAACTGTTAAAAGGTTGCTTGATTTTTGTTTTATTTCTTTCAATCACCCAATTTTTATCACTTTCCGGATAAATAAAATAAATATCATCGTTCCGATCCTTGTATAAGGAACCTAGCGGAGAATCTTTTAAATTAAAACGGTTTTCCCTGGCATCCACTCGTAATGGCACCAACGGAAATGTATTTGCCACAAATTTTTTGTATGTATCGGCAGTCAATGGGCAGCCTGATGCTTTTGCATGTCCACCGCCCCCGAATTTTCTTGCTACTTCGGATACGTCTACATGATCATGAATCGTTCGAAATCCTAATTTTTTCCCACCCATATTTAATATAGCGATATAGTCCAGGTGGGGATTGCCTTTTCCAAGTTCATTCCCAAGCTCGGAGTGATACGATTCAGCATAGACAATTCCAGCAAAATAGCCGCCAATTTCGGTTTGAACGAGCTCCCGTCTTTTACGGCGGATATAACGGACAATTTTATCATCTTCCATATCTAAAATTTTCTTTTCAAAATCGTCAAAATAAAAATGATCACTAGTATGTAATCGAGTTATCACTTTTTCTTCAAATTCTTCGATCGATAGTAAGTAAAAGAGTGCATTAAGCCTTCGCGCCAGTTGATTATCATGCTTCTCCCATTCCCACGTATCGTACTGGCGGACAAGTTCAACAAATTCGTTCAGGGCTTCCGTCTGCTGTATTAAATTTTTTGAAATCAAATATTCGTAAAATAAAGACGTTGCGGAATTCAATTTTCCTTCATCATTTTCAACTGCAACATAGCCCCACTCGTAGTTATTTAAATGAAGCGCTGTTTTATGGTGGTCGATCAGCTGTACTTTTCCGCCACCTTGGAAAAACAACTCCAACCCTTTTTCATTTTGATCGTTAACCGACAAATCCGTAATCAACAAAAATCGATTCTTATCTTCATTTGTTAAAAAGGATTCCACTTCGCGATCAAGACTGGCATTGGAATTATAGCGAACATTCACTTCATCTCCAAACGACAGCTTTGCTAAAATCCCACAGCTTACGCCGTCCAAATCATTATGTGTCAATAGTTTATACATGATCTTCACCTCAAAATTAGTATACCCCAAATGGGACCAAGAATCAGGGGATAAAGGGCCGGATTCTTGGTGCCAGTTGGGTCACAGGGTCTCACCCTCTGTCCCACCCCCCGGTCCGCAAATCTCATACAAGTCATTCGGTACCCCGCTTATTAAGCGACTCTTTTCTCCTATAGAAAATATATAAAGTTCATGCATCGCTCTCGTGCAGGCGGTGTAAAGGAGTTTTTGTTCATTTTGGCTGCCGTAATGTTCCTCTGAACAGTTCGGAAGTATATCGATTTTAATAAACGTTTACAAAATGGGTTTCATAGATTAATAAACGCAAAAATTAGCTTTTAATAGACAGGTTTTAAAAGTATACTTTTATTGCGTTACTCGCCCTTTTAGGAGCAGGTTGGATATCCGGCTTAGCTGAGGTTATGAGTCCGTTATTAGTATTCGTTAATACAATCGTCAATCCTAAAATTTTTGAATGGTTTGATGTTTTCTTTTCGATCGGATTATGCGGAGTTGGTCTATTCATCTTGATTAGCATGTACTATGCGACAGTTGGTGTAAAAAATGGATTCCTTCGTTATCTGAAATTCAATGTATCCATTGTGAAAGGTGGGAACAAACATGATTAAAAAGTTATCTTTAGTAGCACTCCTGTTATTTCTTGTAGGTGCAATCGGAAGCGCTGTAACATATGGTTCAATGAATAAAGAAGTTGCAATTAATGATATAAAACAGATTGAAAATGAGAATATCGCCTCCATACAGGTAAATGTAGATAACACAGATATTGAGTTCATTTCAGTTCCTAATATGGATGAAGCAAGAGTCGAGCTGATTGGCACAGGTACAGAAAAAACAATTCATGATTTTTCTATAACAGAAGAAGGCCAAACTCTTTCCATTTCTTTGCGGTCTGAAAGTAAAAAATGGTTTAACTTTAATTTCTATACTCCTGCTTTGAAATTAAAAATATTTGCACCAGAAAAAATGTACAGTAACGTGAAAGTAAGAGGATTCTCATCTGATGTACTTGTACAAAACCTTCAGTCGAAAACGATTGATCTAATAACAGATAGTGGCGATGTTAAATTGGGGAATATCACCTCTGAAAAAATGTCGGTAAAAACTTTTTCTGGTGACGTCAATATGGAACACGTACAAGGAGGAGTTGTAATGGTAACAGAAAGTGGTGATTTAAATGTGCTAGACGCACCTTTAAAATCATTCAATGCGCGAACCTTCTCTGGAAATATTAAATTAGAAAATGTAAAAGGGACAATAACTACAAATACAGTTGATGGTGACGTCTTTATATCAACAAGTGAAATTAAACATGCCATAAATGGGAAAAGGGACTGTCTTGATTCAATTGGAAACAGTCAGTGGAGATATCACAGTTACAAATAAATAGGTGTTATATCTTTAACAGGGATTTGTTTTTCGGAAAATCCCTTAATCCACCTTCTCGGGGGGACGGGCAAAAACACCCTACTTCACTTCACTTTTCAAAGAACATACCGGCATGACTTCAAGAGAATTCAGGAAAATAAAACAGCCTATATGAAATGATGTTGGAGGCAAGACAGAGTTCTTGCTTCTTTTGATTCATATACTAGTATAAAAATAAAGCCTGCCCAACAACTCTGAAAACTATCAAAGTTGTGGGCAGGCTGTAATTTTTGTTCTGATTTTTTTATTTTGGTTTACATAATATTATTATGGTATGAGGTGTTGGTTCATATGGATTTGCAATGGACTTACTATTGAACCATTATTTCTTTGATTAAAATTGGTGTCAGAGGCATATCTCTTTCATTTTTTTCAACAGCAGCGATTTGATCAACAATCTCCATCCCTTCGATTACCTGACCAAAAACAGTATAATGATTATCCAGAAATGGTGTACCACCAACTGCTTTGTATTTTTCAATAATATCAGGATCAAATCCAGCTTGTTCCATTTCACTTATTGAACTCTCAAAGATCGAATTGGCTTGTACGATGAAAAACTGGCTTCCATTCGTGTTCGGGCCACTGTTAGCCATAGAAAGCGCTCCACGAAAATGGGCCAACTCGGGTGAAAATTCATCTTGGAATGGTTCACCCCAAATACTCTCTCCACCTGTGCTATTGCCGTTCGGGTCCCCACCTTGAATCATAAAATCTTCGATAACGCGATGAAATGTTAATCCATTATAATAGCCATTTTTGCTATGGGTTAAAAAGTTCTCCACAGCTTTTGGTGCCTGGGCAGGAAATAGTTTGATTTTGATATCCCCTTTTGTTGTTTTCATAGTTACAACAGAATCACCGCTTTGAAGTTGTTTGAACTGCGGTAAAACTTCTTGGTGGGATTGGTCTGTAGTGATCTGAACAATTCTCTTATCCGCAATCCATTTCACATTTGCCCCTAATGCCTCTCCTACAAAACGAAGTGGCACCATCGTCCGCCCATTTATGATGGCTGCCGAAACATCAATTTCATTCACTGCCCCATTTACTTTCGTCGTTTTTGAACCAATTTTCAGCCAGATTGTTTGAGTCTTTTTTGTCGCAATGATTTCACGTTTTTCAGGATTCCATTGGACCGTAGCCCCTAATGATTCAAACACCCCTCTCAAAGGAACTAACGTCCGGTTATTCTCAATAATAGGCGGTTGGTCGTAGCTTTGATCTGTCCCATTAATAATCACTTGAATAGTAGGTGCAGCCGAGGCGCTGTTGCTAATTATGAAAAAATTTAATAAAAGAACAGCGAATACAAGAATTTTTTTCATTTGTTTCCCCTTTCCGGTAATTTGTTTGTACGTACCTATTGATTGTAATGTAAAAGACGGATGTGTTGAAGCAAAAAAAATTGGAATCAGGACCGTTAAGAGGATTTTTCATTGGAAATAAATAGAGTTCGAGTTTTTATATTTTACACTTTCATAATGATGTTTTAAAATAGGCTAAAATGGGGTAAAAGGAGTTTATGAATGAATAATAAAATTGATATAATTGCACGTAGAATCCTTGGTTGGAAGCTTAATAGATGGGATCGTTGGTATGATCATGAAAATGGGATTTTCATACATGAATCTGAATTCAAGCCAGAACAAGAACTTAACCATGCAATGCGAATCGTTGAAAAACTAGAAAAGTTCGGGTATACGTACACCGCAAAAGATGAAAAAAATGTTTGCTTTAACGGAGTTTGTGGTACCGGAGAAACGTTAGCACAAGCGATCACGAATGCAGCATTTGAATTAGCTGATAATCCCGCCATTGATCCGGGTTGGCTGTAGACCTTATCAAATTCGCCTTGGCGTATTTGCGCCCAGATTTTTTAGGCCCACAGGACGTGGGTCACAAAGACGTTGCCACAGGATGTGGCGTTCTTAGTCTTTGATCTGCTCGAAAAGCTACCTTTTAAA
>DULJ01000098.1 GCA_012840465.1 Caryophanales bacterium | reverse complement strand
GGTCAAAAACAGTGTGAATTTGATGGTTCTAAGCTGTTACAAGGATTACCACAAATCAATGCATTACAGGCTGCTTAAAGCTGATTAATTGAATTAAATAATTACTTCAGAATACTTTATGAAATCTCAAGAATAAATACCAATAGTGCAGAGTCGGAGTTTATTTTTTCCATTCGGGCAAATGACCCTGCAAAGGAGCATATCCGACCTCCACCTCAAGGATACGCAGGACGAAGGAATGTATGGACCCAAATCCAGTGAGACATGGGAGGGTTAGCGGCCGTGAGTTGTGTGGAGATATCTACGCACGGTTATATTTAGACTTCCAATTTAAACCAAGTTGGACGTTAGGATGGATTCCTTTCTGTAAAATATTTAAAGATTTTCAATATATATCCCCAATCCCCCAATGGGATCAAAGGTGTCAACTATTAGGTACTTATGAAGTCATGAGAAAAATGGAGTATTCGGGAGGTAATACTAACTTTATTGAGGGAGGAAATTATTTGAAGTATTTAGTTACTGTTGAAAGTTTTAATAGTCTTATCGAGGAAGAAGTTGTAGTAAGTATTGATGGACAGCAGATTAGATGTTTTATGCCATATGGGAGTGAAAGTGAGATTGGAATGGGCAATCAATACTATGCAGACATTGAAGTAGAGATATTTGATGATTTAGGAATTAAGGAAGTTGAAAAATGTGTGAAAGAAATTCAATGCATAAATCAAACTTTTGCATATTATATAACAGGGAAACTAAATATAGATAATAGTAAAATTGAATCTACGATTGATATTTACTTAGATAGAGAAGATTTATATGATTATGGTTATTGTGACAGTAAATATGTAAAATTAAAGGTTGATAGATTTAGTATTGACTTTGATGTATAACTTAAGGTTACCACTAAGTTAAATAAGTTATATGAAGAATCTCCAAATGATGGATGGTTTTAATAGAGCAACAGTTGATGGGAATACAATTAGTTTCCAAAATGAAGCTTTTATTTCAAGCTCTTAGACAGCATTTAGAAGAACAGCATATACAAGTTATGTGTAATGGAGCCGCAGTAAATGTTTATCCATCGACAATGCAATTATCAATAGGAGTTGGCCGTCTTGCTTATAAATTATATATCGGGAAACCAGCTAAAACAGAAGATATAGTTGATATATTTGAGTATGATGAGAACTTAAAGTTTGTAGGAATTGAAGATCAGTTCAATTATTATATTAGCTGGTTAAAGAGTTTAAAATCTTAGATTGTAAAAATGAATAGTCGGAAATTAAATAGTTCTAGTAGGTTATATTTTAGGAGTAGAATAATGGAAATATTTTTTTACAAAGTAAATGATGAATATGGCTGTTTTTCAAATTTCTCACCGCATTGCTTTGAATGAGATGGTCAAATATGGAATACAAGTGAGCATTATTGTCAGGCGCAAAAATTTGTTGGAACTGACTATGCGGAACAAATCAGACTATTAGTATCACCAATGGAAGCCACTAAAATGGGACGTGATAGGAATTTACCACTAAGGAAAGATTGGGAAGATATTAAAGATGAGGTTATGAAAAAAAGGAGTTCTAAAAAAGTTTACTACGCATAAGGACATACAAAAAATATTACTTTCTACTGGAGATAAAGTAATCATTGAAAAAACGTCTAATGATTACTATTGGGGTTGTGGAAAGGATGGTTCAGGAAAAAATATGTTAGGTAAAATTCTAGCGAAGGTTCGAGAACTGTTAAGAAATAATATCAAATAATACAATTAAAACCTTGATTAGCATTATGATATGCTCCCCTAAAGGTTGACAGATTGAATGAAAAATCTGTTGCCCAAAATAAAAGCATATCGTTTCTTGCATGTCAAGGTTTCCTTTTTTTGTAGGGCAACCCAGTATCGAATGAATCCATCAGTCATAGTTGTGTTTTTGTAATTAACCAGTAATTTGTTTATTGAAGAATAAAAGTTAAAAGTATTGAAGAAAATTTTCCAAAATAAATAATTCTCAGAGGAATTTACTGGATGCCCGAGCTGGTCGATACGGTTGAACTCTATTTTCCAACTGAGCAGGAGGAAAAAGCCGTTGCGACAAACTCAATCCGTCAAGGTGGAGCCACCAATCCAAAAACAGTCAACACCAACTATTGGGGAACGAACCATGGCAAGGAAATGAAAATGGGCCCAAGTGAGGTCATGTTTACCGCGAAGGAAGGTGCTATCTTCCTTCAGCTCGATGCCGAAGCCGGTATTGAAATCAAAAGCTCACAACCGATTCACATCCAAGCAGAAAAAGACCTGGAGCTTTCCAGCGAAACCATCCAATTCAAGGCAGGAGAGTCCATCCGGATGACATGTGATTCGAGTAGCATCGTCATGGATGGAATCACCGATATCCAAGGGAATGTAGTCAAAACGGAAGGCTGGACCAAAGGCTCTGTGCAGGTAGCTGGAGAAGAGGATAATGAGGATGCCGATGCGGTCCTCAAGCTAGGATTAGATGTGGCAGGCATGATCCCTGTGGCTGGGGGTGGTGGCCGTGGCTAAAAAATCGAAATGGAAAGGCGCGGCCTTAAGCTTACACGGAAGCATTCCTTTTGTGGGAAAAGTTAAAAAGAAGGCGAAGGCTGTAAAAAAAGCAGCCAAAACCCTTCAAAAGAAGGTCCAAACAACAAAGCCAAAAGTCAGAGCTGTGTTAAAAAAAGGAAAGAACAAAGTTAAAAAGAAAAAGAAGAAAATAAAGAAGAAAACAGGAAAGGTGTTTACCAAAGCCCGAAAGCTCAAGAACAACCTAACGAAGAAAGACTTGGTTAACAAATTCAAAAAAATCATGAAGAAGGAAGTTCTGAGTGCTAAAGCTACGTTAAAAGAAATACGTAAGCCTGTAAGTAAATCAATAAGTAGTTTTAAAGAAATAGGCACTGATTTTACAGATGGTCTAAAAACAAGAGCGGAT
>DULJ01000097.1 GCA_012840465.1 Caryophanales bacterium | reverse complement strand
TAAATGTAAATAATGTTGATACAATCAAAAATATGAATACTAACGATACACCCAATTTATCACTAACGTTGACACTTATAAAATCCAAACCGATAATCGAAAGTGATAGAAGTATATTTGTAATTAACGCTAAATAACTCCTACGTGTGAAACGTTTGCCTTCCATCTGAACACCTCCAAGCTAGTCTTCTTTTAAAATGTGTAGTAATCAAGATTACCCAGAAGCTTTATTAAGTTTAAAAACAAGGTTTTAGTAGTCTATTATAGCATGATGGTAATAAGTGGTTAAACATTGAAAATAACCAGTGTTGAAGCTTTCGATAAATATACATGAAGTTCATCTTAATTGATTACTTCAATTAGGGGTACCATCAATATTTCGGAAATATTGTACGCTAAGGAATTTGGCTTCAGTTACGATTAATCTTTATTCCATAATTGGGCCATTATTATGAATAACTGTTTAATCATATGTCACTCCATATGATTAAACGTTTTTTTTATTTCTATAAAAATTATAAAAAAGTTGTATACTTTTTTGTTTTACAATTGTTATATAGGTGAGTGATCACTACGAACTAAAAATGGATATCCAAAAGTTGGTGAAGTTTTGAATAATGTATGGGAGCAAATACTCCTTGAACATGCAAGAATTGTATTTAAATATCTAATCAAAATTGGAGCAACGAGAGAAGATGCAGAAGATATTACACAGGAAACAATCATGAAAACAATTGAATGTCTAGGGCAAATTGAACCTGAGAAAATGCGGGCATGGATGTTTAAGGTTGCAATTCATCGCTACTATTCTCTTCATAACAAAAATAAATCAGTTGTTAAGTTAAACGAAGAAGATTTAGAACGTTTACTACCAGTGTTTGAACATGTAGAGAGCAATATATTAACGAAAGAGCAAGCAAGCGAATTGGAAGAAGTGTTGCATGGACTTCAGCCAACATTTCAGCAGCTACTCATTTTGAAGTATTACATGGAACTGTCATATAAAGAAATCAGTGAGATTTTAGACGTGAAAGAAACACATGTAAAGACGTATTTACAACGTGCACGTAAAAGTTTTAAAAAGATTTGGGAGGAAAAAGGATATGAGTAGCGATAAAACAGATGATATTTTCGATGTTAATAAAATGGAGAAAACCATAAAAAAAGCAAAGCGGCGGGCAAATTGGAAAATAGTTCTGATTTCCGTTATTGTTCTAATCGTTGTTATCATTGTAGGTTCCATTCTAAACAGGAGTATTACCTACAAATTGGAAACACCTGTTCAATTTTCTGCTAGAGGATTTCATGAAATATCTGCACCGAATGAATTTATGGGAAAACTGGAACGTTATCACGGATTTTTAGGGGGAGAAAATCGTTACACAACTTATAAAATCATTGAAGGAAAAGTTGTTTATACAGGTCAAGAAAGATTTGGATATGGACCCTTCCGTGATGAAAATTTAAATCGGATCGGGACAGAGTCGCCACTCCTGATTGGGGAAAGTTTTTATGAAGAAGATTTACAAAAACAACACTATAATGAATTAGGTCAGCGTGAAATGGTATTTTTCTATCCATTTTTGCAATATAAAACATATCGTAATGATTTAGCATTGCTTGATGACATTGGGGAGGACAAAATAATGGAAGTTGCCTTATCTTTTGATCAAGGCTATACATTTAAAGAAGTAGCGTCATTAATTCCAGAAAACGTGACACTTACTTGGCTTTGGGTGGATGACGTTAATGAAGAGGAAGATAATTTTCAGTTCGAACAGTTTGACGACAATGGTAAGGTGGTGGGATATAAACAGTCACTTCGTTCAGAACACACTGTCTATGGTCTTTCTCTGCTCGATGAAAATGGGGATAGAAAAGAAGAACCAGTTTTTCGCTTTATTGGGTCGATTGAGGCAAATCAACAATTTAAAACCCGTTGGCAAGGAGAATTTAAACGCTTATATAAGACTCTAAGTGGTGAAGACGGTCATTTAACTTCAGAAGACTTGCAATATTATGGAGCAGTTGTCACAGGAGATGCACAAACCTTATCACAATTAAATGACTTGCCATTCATCAAAGCTTCGTCCATTGGCGTTATTACAGAAAAGTACTAAAAAGCAAAATAAATCTCATTGCACGAACGATGATTAAGCGATTTGGCTGTGGATTTAATCTTTTCTGGAGATACTATATATAATTCCTCGATAGCTGAACATGGCTGTCGCTTCTTCAACTATTGGGATTTATGAGGAGAGATATTATATGATAAGCATTATCGAGGCTTCTACAGATAATGATTTTAATCAAGCAAGAGAACTTTTTATAGAGTATTCCAAATCATTAGGGATTAGCTTAGAATTCCAAAATTTCGATGAAGAATTGAAAAATATCCCTGGAATGTATGGAGTTCTAGGAGGATGTTTGCTATTGGCTCTAGATAATGAACAAACAATAGGGTGTGTGGCTTTAAGGAAGATAGATGATAACATTTGTGAGATGAAGAGGTTGTATGTCCTACCAGACTGGAACCTCCAAGGAATTGGGAAAATGCTAGCCAAGTCTATCATTGAAGAAGCTAAAATTCGTGGCTATCGTTTTATGAGATTAGATACTTTGCCGGCAATGAAGCGAGCAATCTCACTGTATCACTCCCTGGGATTTTATAGGATTGAACCTTATAGATTTAATCCTATTGAAGGAGCTCTCTATTTGGAATTGGATTTAACTTCATTCAGCGGAAGTCTTCCACTTCCATAAGTGGTGAGATGAATGCAAATTAGTATTTTAAATTCAGTGGGGGTACAAACCCCTGCTGAATAAAGTTAAAGCCTCTGGCGGATGCCTCAGATTTTAAAAGGTAGCTTTTCGAGCAAGCTCGAAAAAATCTGGGCGCAAATACGCCAAGGCGAATTTGATTAAACAAGTGACAAAGTTTCAACTAACAGCTGCTTTATCTAAACACATAAAATGATTTATTAGTTTGTGAACGGGGGCATTACTGGAAAACGGTAATGCTTCTTTTTTTCCTAGTTCAAAAACCGTGAGCCCCACCTACTATTACAACCTCACTTACTCGTTTCAAATAATAGTCCTGAAAAATGTTGACATAGTCCACAAAATAAATTAATATTTGTTGACATAGTCCACAAGAAAGGGAGGGTTAAAATGAACCTAAATGATAATATCATACCTGATATACGGCAATTCAATCGGTTTTATACGAATATACTTGGTTTATTGGATAAGCATGTATTGAATACCGGATATTCTTTTACAGAGGCACGGGTAATTTTAGAGATTGGTTTCTTGGAACAGTGTATCGCAAATAATTTAGTCGAAAATCTGGATATCGATCGCAGTTACATGAGTAGAATCATTACCAAGCTTAGTAAAGAAGGACTAATTAGTAAGGAATTTTCGACGTTGGATAACAGAACGAGTCTAATTCGACTGACATCTAAAGGGATTGCGTTATTTAATCAACTAAATGAAAAATCTGATGAACAAATAGTGAAATTACTGCAAGGTTTGTCACAAAAAGAAATAAAAGAAATACATGACTCTATGTTATTGATTCGGAAGAAATTAGATAAGTTGGAGGGCCTATGAATGATACGTTTTGAAAATGATTATGCAGAAGGTGCTCATAAGCGAATTCTGAAACGACTAATGGAAACCAATGAAGAGCAGACTCCTGGGTATGGTATGGATGAACATTGTGAAAAAGCCAGAACTTATATTAGAAAAGCGTGTGATGTAGAGAATGCAGATATTCAATTTTTAGTTGGAGGAACACAAACGAATACTACGATTATCTCTTCCATATTGCGCCCACATCAAGGTGCAGTTGCTGCAATTACGGGTCATATTGCAGTACATGAAACGGGAGCAATTGAAGCCACTGGTCATAAAGTGATTACTTTACCGAGTGATGATGGAAAAATTCAAGCAGAACAGGTAAAAGAATTATATGATGCTCATTGGAATGATGTCACTCATGAGCATATGGTTCAGCCAGGATTGGTTTACATTTCTCACCCTAGCGAGAAAGGGACGACTTACAGTAAATCCGAATTGGAGGAATTAAGCAAAGTTTGCCGAGAATGTGGTTTGCCGTTGGTTATGGATGGCGCTCGATTGGGATATGGTCTAGTTTCAAAAGACAGCGATCTATCCTTAGCAGATATTGCTAGACTTTGTGATGTGTTCTATATCGGTGGAACGAAAATAGGAGCATTGTTTGGGGAAGCAGTAGTCATCATAAATGATAACCTAAAAAAAGACTTTCGGTATTTGATCAAACAAAAGGGAGGATTGCTGGCTAAGGGGAGATTATTAGGGATCCAGTTTGAAACCTTGTTTGAAGATGGCTTATACTATGAAATTTCTAACCATGCCGTGGAACTGGCGATGATGATTCGAGAGGCGTTTGTTGAAAAAGGCTTTTCATTACGATATGATTCCAAAACAAATCAACAGTTTCCCATTTTACCGAATGATGTGTTAATGAAATTGGGCAAAAAGTATTCTTTTTCAATTTGGGAAAAAATCGATGCTACCCAAAGTGTTGTGAGATTTTGTACCAGTTGGGCTACGAAAAAGGAAAATGTTGAAATGCTGATAGAGGATATTAAGGAATTAGAATATGGATGCGTTAATGGTGTTTTGACTTGAATCAGCAGTTTTACAGTTAAAGGAAGATGAAAAATGAAAACGATGGAGTTATATGCAGTTTGTGAAGTAATATACGTAAAGTAATGGGTGTTTCTGTATAAGAAACCAAATTAAAAAATCGGTTCCTAAATGTTGTAAGGAACCGATTTTTCTATGCTCTAGTTTGCATAACGTTATAAAAATCGGTTTTCTAACAACAGTTAAGTTACTTTATTCCGCAAATGGGTGCATTTAATTGAGGAAGAATCTCAAGAAAAATTGAACACTTATGGTAATGCTAGTATGGTGTTTGTAAAAGATTGAACTTAAACTATAGGGGTTTAGTTTAATAGCAATTTCGAAAGACTAAGTAAATTAGTATATAATAAGTTAAAAAGTAAAGGAGTGTCTCCCGGTATGAGAGTAGCTTATTTAGGTCCACAGGGGAGTTTTTCGGAAGAGGCTGCATTCCAATATTTCATCACAGAAAATGTGGAATGGTATATGTGTGATACCATATTAGAAGTTCTTGAAGCTGTTGCTGAACTTAAAGCTGATACGGGTATTGCGCCTATTGAAAACTCCATTGAAGGCACTATCAATATTACAATGGATGGCTTGCTGACAAATAATCTGTTTATAGTATCTGAAGTAATTTTTCCTGTCTCCTTGCACCTTCTTGTAACAGAGGGAACTTTATTGAGTGATATTCGAGAGGTATGGTCTATACCTCCAGCCCTTGCACAATGCAAGGAATACATTAGGGCTTCAAAGGTGAAAAGTAGACAATTTGACAGCACATCATCTGCTGCACAAGCTGTAAAAAAACAAGGAAGAAGAGATATTGCAGCCATTGCGTCTCAAGCAGCAGCGAGAATTTTTGATTTACATATTGCAAAAAGGGGTATTCAGGATAATAGTGAAAATCATACAAGATTTATTGTAGTTAGTAATCGAAACGAGGATGATTTCAAACAAAATAACAATAAAATGATGATGTTAATAACGCCGTGCGAAGACCGTTCGGGTGTATTATCTTCAATTTTAAATGTATTTACAGCCCTTTCTATCAATCTGACTTGGATTGAGTCACGTCCAACTAAGAAAAAATTAGGAACATATCGCTTTTTTATTGAAGCTGAAATTGGTTTAAATGACATTCAAACAAGTAAAGCTATTACCATCCTAAAGGCTTTTGGACACGAAGTTAATGTGTTAGGAAGTTACAATACAACTCACCTATAATAACATTATTAAAGTAAGAGCAAATAAATACGATAATTTGTGAAATATTGTACGAACAGGTGCTTTAGTGAAAGAAAAATTAATTGATTTTAAGATTGGGATTATGTTTTAGTTTTCCATTAAAGGGCGCTATTGCCTCATAAGGATTAGTGCCAGTAGTATTTATAAGTGCTAGATGCTAGATCGTCGAACAAGTTTTTCAGGTAAGTGGAGGGGAAATAATGGACATACTATTTGCTATTTTAAGTTCATTATCATTAAGTTCAAAAACGTGTAGTATATTTACAAATTTCTATTTTTAGCAACTGGCCGTAAGTATTCATGTATTCATGTTCTGATTGTTTAGCCTGATCTTGTGTAATATTTGTATTTATTTTATTAATATCTTTATCAATATTATCATTTTGGTTATCATTGTGAGAATATTTAAGGCTTTAAAAAATAAACCAATACATATATTTTAAAATATAACTTTTATGTTATAATTTAAATATGAAATGGGAAACAATAGAGTATATGAAACCAAATGGGGAAATACCAATCGTCGATTATTTGCAGTCGCTTCCACCAAAACACGAAGCTAAGGTTGTTCGTTCAATTCAGTTATTAGAGGAATTTGGCCCGGAGATAGGGATGCCTCATGTCAGGACGTTGGATGATGGGATTTTCGAGTTACGTACTAAGTTTAGTTCGAATATCTTCAGGTCTTTGTTTTTCCATTGGTATGATAATAAGTTAGTCTTAACTCATGGATTTACAAAGAAAACTCAAAAAACTCCTACTCAAGAGATCGATCGTGCCAAACGCTACAGAGAAGATTTCATTCAAAGAAAGGGTGACAAGTAATGAGCTTTTTAGACAGGTATGTTTCTGAACGAACTAAAGACCCTAACTTTAGAAAAGAATGGGAAAATAGCGGAGCTGAATATGAGATTGCTCGTCAAATTATTAAAATAAGAAAAGAAAAGGGTATGACACAAAAGCAATTAGCACAGCTTCTTCAGACGAAGCAAAGTGCTATTTCTCGAATTGAAAACGGGGATCAAAACATAACATTAAGTACGCTAAAGAAAATAGCGACTGTTCTCAAGGAACCAATTAGGATCGAAATTGACCCCGATTTTTCAGTATTAGAGAGAGAGCCTATAAAAAATTAAAATTTTAGGACAAACAATAGAGCTATACACTTAGTAGAGCGTGTTCAAAAAGTCCAAAAATTTTTCAAAAAACAAAAATGCACCTTAGCGAAAAATGGTAAAATGGAAGTGGCTAAACCACCAAAAATACCAATTTGCGAGGTGCATTTTCATGGATTTGC
>DULJ01000002.1 GCA_012840465.1 Caryophanales bacterium | reverse complement strand
TACTTTTGTGCAACTGTTGGTACAGTAACAGAGGAAATCATCAGAAATTATATCGCCAATCAATTCAATGAAGAAAGAAATGATATCTTCAAAATTGAAGAATGAGTTTAGTCTATACTCATTAAGTATGCTTGAGCATAAAGGCTTTAAGAAGGACTTCAGCTTTGAGTATCGACTTTAGTCGACGACATTTATGTCAAAATCCACCTGCTTTAGCAGGTGGTCGTTTAAGAGAAAAGATATGAGAAAAGGGGCGGAAAAAGGAAAGGGAAATGCAGGATTTCTGGGAACGGTCAGGGAAGGTTTATGTTTGACAACTACAAAAGTTGCATAAAGAGGTATTTTTTATTTTCTGAATTAAATAAAGTATAATATAAAATATAACCTATTCTTAATCGCTTGGGGGGTTAAAAAAATTAACAATGAAATGAGCGATGAATCCATGCAAGAAACAAATAAATTCCCACTCTTATCTGGAAATATTTCATTAGATTTAGTAAATACTGAGGTAGTAAGATGGGGACAACGATATGATTTATTTATGAATGATGAAGATATACTGGATTGGCTCTATGCGGTAAAAGAAGATAATTCGTTTTGGAATGAGGAACTGTTTATAGAAATTAAGGAACGTTTGAGCCAAGTAACATCAAATATTTTAGAAATGCGAAAGGTTATAAGAAAAGAATTTGCAGCCATCGCAGACCAACATTGCATTTCAAATAATTTTATCACTTTTTTAGAAAAGAAAATTGAAAAAGCACCTTTTACATATAAACTGATAGAACATAAATTAATTCCTTTTCCAATTGGAAAGATTGAGGATGTCCTTTTGTCTTTAATTGCTTTTGATATATTAACTTTAATCGAAGAAAATAAACTCACTTTTCTCAAGAGATGCTCAAACCCAGAGTGTGTTCTTTTATTTATAGATGTGAGTGGAAGACGTAAATGGTGCTCCATGAAAATATGTGGAAATAGAAAAAAAGTGGCAAGATTTCAACATCGAAAATTGGAAGATAACTAAAGAATCAACTTTTTAGAGTTGGTTCTTTTATTTGTCGATTTAAACTAACCTATAAAGATTATATTTACAGGTTAGTTTTATTAATGTAGAATAAATTTTAAATAAAGGGAGGGGATTACAATAAGTAGTGAAACGGCAATCAATCGTGAAGACAAAAAATTAATCAGTGTTCGGTACTTATCTAAGATGAAAGGAAAAGGAAGAAGTCCATTGCAAGTTAATGTAAAGGACTCCTTTACAGGACTAACTGGCGGATTCCTAACAATTGTTACTTTAATTTATTTAACTAATATGACTTCTACTGAATGGTTAATGGCTCCGTTCGGTGCAAGTTGTGTGTTAGTATTTGGTGTTTGGAACGTACCACTATCACAACCTCGAAATGTAATCGGTGGTCATTTTGTATCAACATTCATTGGTTTACTTATGTATCATTTATTTGGTAATGAACCATGGGCAATTGCATTTGCAGTTGGTTTAGCGATTGCAATGATGATGCTAACGAAAACAACACATCCACCAGCAGGGGCGGATCCACTTGTTGTTATGATAGGGGCATATAGTTGGAATTATTTAATTTCCCCCGTTTTAATTGGCTCCATCATTATCGTGATTTTTGCATTGTTAATCAATAACATGCGTAGTAACAGAAACTATCCAACATTTTGGATATAGATAAATTTAGGGTTAGTTCTTTTTGTAGTTGTTGTCGGAAATTGAAAGTGTTTCGTAGCAAAACATTATGTATTCTCAGTAAAATAAGTTGTTCCCTAAAACGAGTGAAAATCGCCTGAAAAAAGTAAGGAAACGTACCGATAGTACGTCAGCAAGATATAATTAAACGTTTAATTAAAAGTATGAAATAGCTTGTTAAATTAGCATTTCCAAGAAAATATGCATGAGAAAAAGGGCGAAAAAAGGCGGGGGGAAGGCAGGAGGAACAGGGAAAGAAAGGGGAAATGCAGGAATGATAAGGGTTTGAGAGAGGTGGTGAGGGAAGGGTACTGTATGTATATTTTAATTTTCCAACTACAGTAGTTTTATAAAAAAGGTTGATTATTTAAAATAAAGGTCGATTATTTATAATAAAGTTTGATAAAATATTTATGTAGATAAGGGCAGAAGGAAAGCATTTTAATAGCTGAATTGAAAACTATATAAATGAAAATACTTATAAATATAATTATTCAATCATTATGGGAATGAGGATGCAAATGTTTTATGCCATACTGATAATAGGTGCGGTATTATTTTTAATTGGTGTCTTTTGGTTTACTTTTATGTGCATTAATAAAGAATTTGCCTTTTTCGATACATTTAAAGTTCTTTTGTTATTAATATTGGGCGGATTATTGTTAGTTATAACTCTCCCTAGCCTAAAATATATGATATTTAAAGAGTATGATGTTGTAAAAGGGAGTTGCACCATTGAGATAGATTCATCTCGGCGATCCAGTGAAGCATTATTTAAAATGTCGGATACAGACGATGTATTTTATTTTAGAGATATTCCTGACTTGGATTCCTATGGAAGGGCAGTTCCCTACTATTGTGAGGTCACTGTCACAAAGGATCATGAGTTTGAAGTAGGTTATAAAATTTATGATGCTAAATCGAGGGAACTTATACAAACAAGTGAATAGTTCATACTTGCAGTTGATCACATTGAAACGAAAGTAATTTTCATTATTTGTATTTCTAAACAATCAAACTTTACTATAAAATTAATGACATAAAAATTTATAAAACTCACATTTTGATCAATCTTTTTTTCAAAATGTGAGTTTTTCTTTATTTTAAATCAACAACAAAACAGGAAGTGGAAAGTTATGAGCAAACAACAGGTTAAAAGTATACTTGCGCCTAATGGCTTTTTTTATATCGCTTGTTTGAATCGAACTCATTTCCCCAGTATTTTACTGAAACATATGAATCAAATAGCTTTTCTTCGCTATATGAGTTGAAATACACCAAAACAGCATTTATTTATCAATTAGTTTGGTTACTAACCAAACGTGATTTGCGACAAATCCATGAAGGTGTTGCCTTCACATGGTTACAAGAACAGCTATTGAAATTCGAATGGAATGTGACACAACCAATCACTGTAACTGCACGGGTAAAGAAAAAAGTAATACATGGACAGTTCTACAAATTGTTAATGTAAAAAATAAGCATATTCCGTATAAAAATATTTCAATTTTACATCCAGAAATACAAGATAAAGAGAGATCGAAAGAAGCTGGCAGAGTAAGTCATTAAATTACATTGAAACCAAAGGAAATAATATTGTTAAAGCAAAGCATAGCAGTGGAGGGATTCGACATATGGCGGGAATTTTATTAGATAAATTTTCATAATGTCTTGTACCCTTTGCGTTGAAAAAACCCTTTGTTAGCATAAATAATGATTTTTCAACAATCTGAAAGTTAATGAAATAAAGCCTACACATGGTGATTCGCATGTTGAAGCAAGAAAATTTGACAGTATGATATTACGAGGTGTATTGTGGACATACAGGGTCTCGAATGGAGGTGATATCATATGAAGTATTCTAAAGCAACGAACTATGCCCTTCACATTATGCTCCATCTTGCAGTCACTTCTCCGAATCAACGTGTGGGTGTGCAGCAGTTGGCAGAACAGCAGGATCTTTCACCAACGTATTTGTCTAAAATCCTGACGAAGTTAGTCAAGGCAGGAATGATTGAATCTTCTTCCGGTGCCAATGGTGGGTACAGGCTAAAACCGGATTGGGAAAACATTTCATTTCTTGACGTCATTCATGCTATTGAAGGATCTGCGTCTTTGTTCGGCAGTTGTTTGAATAATAATCCAGATTGTCTGATTCAAAAGGTAATGGCTTTAGCAGAAGAAAAAATGGAGGAAGAATTGAGGCATCAAAAAATTTCTGATCTTGCCAAGGAAGCAACTGTAGTTTTGTAAAACACGGTTGTTTCAACACCAATTGCGGTTATTGGCGACCCTTTAAGTCTACAATATATTTTTTGTGCATTTGCGGGTATCAAGGTGTCTTTATATCTATAATAAATAAATCTAAACAGATCCCATTCGATTAGGAGGATGACATTAATGGAAAAGGTATATGATTGTGCCATTTTAGGTGCTGGTCCTACAGGATTACAGGCAAGCTTAATACTTGGAAGATCACGAAGAAATATTGCTTTATTTGATGACGGGACAAACAGAAATCGAGTCACACAAGAAGCACATGGATTTTTAACACGAGATGGTGTGAAGCCAGCAGAGTTGAGGCAGCAGGGATTAGAAGAAGTGAGGAAGTATCCATCTGTTCATTTTTTCAATGAAACTGTGGAGCAAGTCACAAAAACGAGTAATCCATACTTTAAGATAACGTCTGGGGACAGGGAGTACTTTGCGGAAAGAATAATTCTAGCTACGGGGATACAAGAAGTTTACCCGCAAGTTCCAGAAATCAGAAATTATTACGGGAAAAGCTTGTTTAGCTGCCCGTATTGTGATGGATGGGAACTAAAAGATCAACCACTGATTGTCATTGCAGAAAATGAAGATACAGCTTATCATATGGCGAAACTCATACAAAATTGGTCTAAAGATTTATTGGTGGCAACCAATGGTCACGAACTATCTCAATATATAAAGAAAGATCTGGAGGAGAAGGGGATCCCGGTCATCACGGAATCGATAGAAGGTTTATATGGGGAGGAAGGTTACCTTGATAAAGTGGTGTTTGATTCAGGTACTGAGGTCAATATAAAGAGAGGATTTATTGCACCAACATTTTATCGACCGAATCCATTTGCGGAAAACCTTGGTTGCGAAATGCAAGAGAATGGACAAATCGTAACAGACGATTTTAACCGTACCTCACGGAAAAATGTTTATGTTGCCGGGGAGGTTGCGCAATCCGCTCCTTCTTCACTTATGATTGCTGCTGCGGAAGGTTATAAGGCGGCCGTTGCCGTAAATCTAGATATTACAGAATCAACTTTTGGATGTGAAAGATCCCTTTTGAAATGGCCATAAAGGGCGAAGCCAAGGGGAAACCATCAAGTTGTATTCCGATTGAATAACCGGTTTTGTAAATCACCTGGTAGTTTATTAAAAAAATGGAGGGGCATTATTTGGCCAAAAAATCCAAGATTGTGAAGGAAAAAAAGAGGCAAGAGATCGTGGCGAAATTTGCGATGCTTCGTAAGAAATTAAAAGAAAATAGAGAGTATGAAGCAATAAGGAAACTGCCGCGCGACTCATCACCCACGCGTTTGCACCATCGCTGTGAACTAACCGGAAGACCAAGAGGCTATATAAAAAGGTTCAAGATGTCTCGGATTGCCTTTCGTGAACACGCCCTAAAGGGGCAAATACCGGGTGTGAAGAAATCCAGCTGGTAAAAATTAAACAATTATACTAATGCCCATTATAGATATTATAGGTCTATAATGGAACCAAATGATTAGGAGGAGTTAAAATGGCTATTATTCATGCAACAAGTGCTGATTTCAAAAATATGCTTGAATCTAATTCGGAAAAAGTGGTCTTCGTTAACTTCTGGGCTACTTGGTGTGCGCCTTGCCGCTTCTTCCACTCAGTATTGGAACAATTGGACCAAGATATGGGAGATAGGATCCAAGTGATAAAAGTAGATGTCGATCAAAATCCTGATTTAGCGTACCAATTTGGTGTACAGGGGATCCCAAATTCTCGTTTCTTCATAAATGGAAAGTTTGAGCAACCGCTTGTTGGGATTCAAAATCTGGATGAATTGAAAAATAAGGTAGAAGCTGAATCAAAATAAGTAAACTAAACTTAAAAGAGCAATCTTCATAGGGTTGCTCTTGCTATTTCATGAAGGGGGATATTTACTTATGGACGAAGAGTTTTATGATGTGGTGATTATAGGTGCAGGTCCTGCAGGTATGACTGCCGCAGTTTATACTTCTAGAGCCAATCTTAAGACTTTGATGCTTGAACGTGGCATGCCAGGAGGACAGATGGCGAATACAGAAGAAGTAGAGAATTATCCAGGGTATGAACATATTATTGGACCAGACCTTGCCATGAAAATGTTCAAGCATGCTAAGAAATTTGGTGCTGTGTATTAATATGGAGACATGAAAGAAATTGTTGATCATGGTACGTGGAAAGAGGTTCGGACTGGATCGGAATCTCTTAAGACCAAATCCATTATTATCGCAACTGGGGCTGACAATAAAAAGCTGGGAGTTAAAGGTGAAACAGAATTAAGGGGGAAAGGTGTTTCCTATTGTGCTGTATGTGATGGGGCATTCTTCACAAACAAACACATTGTAGTGGTAGGTGGAGGAGATTCTGCTGTTGAAGAAGCTGTCTACCTTACACGTTTTGCATCTAAAGTAACTATAGTGCATAGACGTGATAAACTTCGGGCACAGAAGATCCTTCAGGATAGAGCATTCAAGAATGAAAAAATTAAATTCATCTGGAATAAGGATGTAATACAAATTATGGAGCACGGGGGGGAGGTATCTGGAGTTATGATGCGGGATCGTAAAACAAATGATGTGACGGAACTTAAAGCAGATGGTGTATTCATTTACATTGGAACTATACCGCATACCGACAACTTTATAGGTATGGGCATAACGAATGAGGAAGGCTATATTAAAACAGATGAGGAAATGGCAACTGCTATACCTGGTATATATGCAGCCGGAGACGTGCGTGAGAAAACGCTTCGTCAAATCATTACTGCAGCAGGGGATGGTTCTTTAGCTGCTCAAAATGTTCAACACTACTTAGAAAATCTTTCTGAATCGGAAGAATCAGTCAGTTAAGGGGGGAGAACAGGTGAAAAGGAGCTAGATTATGCCTATTTATGAATTTAAATACTTAAAGGAATGTGAAAATATAATGGTTATTGAAGCGAAAGATGAAAAAGAGGCACAAGAGAAGTTTGAAAAATTTGATTGTCTAAAAGACTATGAACATCAATGTATTTATGTAGAAATAATTGACGTGCAACAAAAATAACAATGGTAACTAGGGATAAGTCCGAGATAAATCCAAAAACTGCTATATAGATGTAAGAAAATTTAAAGAGGGCGCAAAGGCACTCCACTAAGCTGTTTTAAACCCTAACACCAGCCTTCCATCTAAAGTGTCAGTTTAGGAGTTATTTTGCACTATAAGTAAATATAAAAAAGCCCAATTTCTCAGTAAAATTGAGAAATTGGACTTTTTTTGTTACTCTGGAAAACTGCACCCTATAGTTTAAGTGATTCTATACCCAAATCCAATTACATGATGGGATTTTATATCTGCATAAACTCCAACCCCGCCCAATGAGGATTACCGTATAAAAGAAAATCCACAAATAAACATCTACACTAGTCATTATTTACAGCCGCAGTCTAAATGTTGTCCATTCCTTTGTATAGAAAAAATATCAGTCGGCAGATACTAACCTATCTAATGATTGTATAGAATGACTGAATGATAAACATGTTTATTGATGCAACTTAGAATTGTGATGAGTAAATTTACTTATCTATTCACTTTAGATCGTTAAGTGCAACCTTTGCAGCTTCTGCAATTAAGTTATTGTCATAGGTGGCATTCTGTGCACCGCGGCTGGATAGAACTGCGATGACAATAGGAGATCGATTGGGCGGCCAAACAATCGCAATGTCATTCCGTGTTCCATAGCTTCCTGCCCCGCTCTTATCATCGACTTCCCAATCTGTTGGTGCACCAGCCCGGATCAATGCATCTCCAGTGGTATTTCCCCGCATCCAATCTATCAGGATCGTACGTTTTTCTGTAGGGAGCAAGTTGCTGACTGCGAAAGCCTGGAGGCTGGTGGCAAGTGCCTTTGGTGTGCTTGTGTCACGCTTATCTCCAGGAACAGCTGAGTTCAAATCCATCTCGTAGCGATCAACTTGGGTAACGTTATCGCCAATCTTCCTCAGTGCTGTTTCAAATCCCTTAGGGCCTCCCAGTTTCTCTAATAAAAGGTTCCCTGCTGTGTTGTCGCTATATCGAACAGCAGCCTCAATAACTTCCCGAAGAGTCTTCCGGTATCTACGTGAAGCTGTGTGACGGGTGAATACGAAACGATGTCCTCGCTATTATATGTGACTAACTCGTCGAGTTGATCAATTGAGTAATGCTGCAGCAATGCACCTGCGGCAAGAGCTTTGTAAGTAGATGCGTAAGCGAACCGCTCATTAGGCCGATAGGAGACAATCCGATTTGTACCTGTATCGATAGCGTAGACTCTGAGCCGGGCGTCAAATTTTCTCTCGAGATCTGCAAACTTTCGGTGTATATGGGATGCTGGTGTTTTCGTGACAGCCTTTCTGGGCTTGTCAGAAGGGTTATCGGTGGTCATCGACCAGCCTGCAAGAGGTACAATTGCAACCACTAACACAAGCAGGGCAAATATAAAAATTATGCATATGGAAAATATTATATGTTTTCCTCAAAGTCTTAACCTCTTTCTATTCAAAATAGATGTTCTAAAAAATTGGATAAGCGGGTTTAATCATTATGTTATGATTAACACCAATCGGCTATTAACCAGCAGATTCTAAAAAATTGTGTATTACTTGCGGATCCAAATTCATTATTTTTGCAACGAAAAATATATTCAGTTTGCAGCTTATTAATCCTATTTAATATCACTTTTTCATAACCCTATGCTTCCCCGAAATACTGGAGAAGAATTTCCTCCTTTCATCAATATTGATTACATGTGTAATATTAGATTTCACCTATTACTACATATGTAGTACTGGATTATGTATATAGTACTACACCTGTAATAGTAAGACGTCAATCTTATTTTGTAGTTTTTTTACAAACTGTATATCTTTTTAATAAGGGGTAGCGTCAGGAAAATGCGGTTACAACGCTAAGCCTATTTCAAGACGATTCCCCCATTTTCAACAACGTTAACGGATCTCCTCAACATAATTGATATTTTTTAATAGGTCTTATTCGTTTAATGCAGATATTCGGCATAACTCTATCCTATCTGCTCCTTTCTCATTTCTTTGATAACGGAGCCATAACCACGCATGAACAGGAATAATGTCAAAGCACCGCCAATTATATCAGCCACAGGTCGCGAGTACCAAAGACCGTCCATGCCAAGGATTAGTGGCAGTGAATAAATCATAATCGCTGATAAACCTATTTGATAGAAAATACTTAGAAATACGGAGCTTTTCTCTTTGCCTGTCATCATCATGAAACCCAGACTCGTCGGAACAATGGTAGCCAGTGGCAACAGGATTGTGAATTTACGCAGACCATCTACAGTAAGCGACACCAAAGATGGGTCATTGATAAAGAGGGAAACCCAAAAAGTCGGGAATATTTGAATCAGAGTAAGTCCTACCAATAAGATCACTGCGTTACACGCTAATGCCAACTTAAACACGCCAAACGTTCTACTATAATTTTTCTTTGCAAAGTTATATCCTGCGATTGGCTGTAAACCCTGCCCAACGCCATTTATAGGCATTAAAAATATCATTATAATAGAATTTATCGCAGTCATCGCCCCTACGGACAATTCTCCTCCATGCAATGCCAACGAGTAATTACCCACGAGTTGCGAAATGCTTATTGATAGCTGGTTTGTAAAAGGAACAATTCCAATTTTCACAATTGATTTGAGTGTTGACAAAACTGGGCGGAACATATCCCATACCAGTCTTAAGTAGGCGTTCTTACTTATAAAATACACAAAGCCTATTGCTGTAACGATAACTTGGGATACGACGGTAGCGATTGCTGCGCCGGCAATACCCATGTTCAAAACAAATATTAAAACCGCATCAAGAATGATATTGACAATACACCCAGTTAGTGTAATTGCGGCAGATATGGTTGGGCTTCCGTCAGCCCTTATGATGGTTGGTAATGCAAAGCTGAACATATTGAAAATGGTTCCTAAAACTATAAGCGAAATATAGCTGTCGGCATAAGGCCGTGCTTGACCTGTAATGCCGAGCAATCCATAGATTTGTTGTTTAAAGATAAAAAATAAAACTGTGATTACCAAACTAATAATGGCAACAAAAGTGAAAGCGTTACCTGCCGTTTCCTCTGCCGCTTCCTTTTGCTTTTCTCCCAGTCGAATAGATATGGTTGAACTGGCACCAACAGCGATTAAAGCTGATATTGCCAGAATTACAGTAGTTATGGGTGTCGTATACCCAATGCCGGTTAAAGCCAACGCTCCGACCCCTTCTATATGACCGATATAAATCCGGTCAACCACCTGATACAAAGAATTGACAATCAATCCAAGTACTGTAGGAATAGAATAATGTGCAAGCAACTTTCCGATCGATTTTTGTTCTAGTTCATTGATTTTTCCTACTGTTTTACTTTCAAGTTCATTAACAATAATTTTACTCATTTAACTCCCTCCCTTGGGGATATTATAGATTTATAAAGTCCTTAATTATAGTAAATAATAGTACTTATTCTTAACAAAGTATTATTCTTTCTAATTCACTTTTCCAGAAGTTAACGAGAACCACTTTATCTGAATTAGATTCAAGAATACTCTGGAAATCAGTACTTGTTGCGTTAATAATAGCCATTTTAAATTCCTCCTAAATATTTCACTTCTATTAAGGACCCTTAATATCCATAATAGGAATAAAAGTTCACCTAGTATTTTCAAGCAATGTGATTTTCATACACAATATTGTTGATATTACATGTCTGAAATGTCACTTTTAGTATCTATATTAAAGTTTTTGTAGGTATATTAAGTCTGAAATTAAAATAAAAAAGTAAAGGATAGTTCCAATTCTTTTCAACTCTTATATGCTCACCCCATACTTTGATCCTTTAGTCGAACCAAAACTTTTCCAAAACGTCCACCTTGTCTTACTTCTATTTTTTTGCCCGAATAGGTTTTTCTTAAGTACTTTTCCGCCTTCTGAAGTGATTCATTATCCGTTGGCAATCCAAAAAATGAGAACCAGCCCAGAGTATTTTTTACCGCTTCGTCCAAGGACATCACGGCGGTTTGCGTTTCACGAGTAATGAGGGTTTGGAAGGAATAACCATAAATATTTAATAGCTGCATGATATAAAACATATCTGACGTCTGTACTTGCTCTTCTTCCACTCCTATAACTGGACGCAGTTCCTGAATCAGACTATGCTCCTTGGGACCAGCTATCGTGCTGATATAGCAAAATTTGCTTGCACTGGCCAATGCTTTCTCTACCATTTCCCAACCAAAAATGGCAGGGCACATGGACGCAAACACCAAATCGAATTTCTCCTTCCAACCTCGTTCTTCAACATCAACATTCTCAAATGGTACTTGCACGATGTCAATACTTCCCTTCAAGGATGACGGGACATGATTTTTCATAAGCGCTGTTAACATTTTCGAAGGTTCAAGTGCCGTAACCTTCGCCCCATGCTGTGCAAACGGAATGCTAAAACCGCCGGAAGCCGCGCCAATATCCAAGACTGAATTTTTGTCAAATGAGACTCCTTGCGACTGTATCCATCTCATAATTCTGGTAGCTCTTTTTCTTCCTTCTTCACTGAATGCTTGGTCATGGAAAGATTTTGCTTTTTCAAAGCTATCAAAGGAATGAATCGGATTCATTCCCGCTCTCAGCATTCTATTACCCCCTACCTCAGAATCGTTTTTCCATGCATTTTTCCATATCTCCGGATCATTTAATAAATAGGCTTCTATTACAATCCCTCCCTATTAATTCCGAAACAAAATAGTTTGAACTATTTTATCCTACATCTCATAAATTTGTTGCTTCCTTGGCAATTTCGGATATTATCTTCACTCTCAAAAAAAACTCCATCTTACTTTCCGCCTCAACCAAAACCTGCTGAATCAAACATTCTGGTCCATGATCTAGAATAACGAGGATGTTCCCTCAATAGCTTGAATAACATCTTGAATATTTCATCTTAATATCGCTTCTCCGTTTCTATATGTTTCCCTCCTATATTACCCCGCTACTGATTATCAAACAAGAAAAGCAATCATAGGTTATTTAGGGATATGAGGGACTCTTTATATCCGTTATTTTAATTTAAAAAGAATTCAAATGTCAAGAGTAGCGTCTTATCCGAGGTGATGGTTATTAGTCTTTTTGAATACTTTTTAAATACGGTGGAGTTAAATATCGTGTATATCTCTTCGAGCTTACCAGATTGTTTAATATTGGATAGCAGTCGTCGAGCAGGGGAGAGTTTGAGCAGAATAAGTAATAATTGGTATGACAAAGGTTCATGGCGTTAAATGTCACTGCCTTTTTCTATTTCCGCCGATGATCTTTGATGACTCCTCATAATCCCAGTATCAAAATGTATCCTACCTTACAAAAATGATCGGATCATACAAAAAAGTGCGTACTATTCAAGCATAAGAGGACCTGATAACCTACATATAGAATGATCATTCCGGATTTCACTGATTGGTATGATCGTTTAATAAATGGTTAGGTGAGGTGCGAAACATGCAGGAATATCAACTTACTTTGAAAGATAAGCGAATCGTATGGGGGAAGGTTGTCAATATTGAACCTCTCATTGGCAAGTATCCTAACGACTCCATCAGACTGGGCACGAACGGGGCCTTGGATTGGAATTTGCCTGCCGGTGTATATCGGGCAAAAGAGGTCGTTATGGAGCTCGATAAGCTGCTTGAGGCGATTCTGGTTAAGCTTGGCGAACCGGTAAACGGCGATCCGACGGTGTTGTTGGACAGTCTTCAGGCCAATTTGGCGATTTCCGGACACCAGTCATCGCTTCCACTTGGGCCATTGGCTTTAGAAGATAAGGCTGGCGCCGAACTTACAGCCCAGGCGGTGCGCATAGGCGAACAATTGGTAAGCTGGGCACGGGAGATTAATTCCGAGAAGAGGGTGCTCGCACAATATGGCCCAGAAGCGCTTGGTAAACTGGATTTTAGAAGCCACTGTTATGGCCATTCATTGATTCCGGAAGCTATTTCACTGGTTTGGGGACCATTGGGCGGCCCAAGGATTATGCAGCCTTATAATGAATACTTGCACCAATTCGTTTTGCTACGGGATGCTTTGCTTCCGTTCTCCAATTGGGAGGCAGTTCCGATTGAAGTTAAGGAATATACGGAGTTTAAAGGGCTGCGTTTTCTGGAGCCTGTCCGGGAGGTCTTTTTAACGCAGTTGCTCGGAAAAAAGCTCACGCACAAATCGATTGTTCAGTATGCGCAAGATGTGGTCAGCTCCGGGTTAAGCAAAGCTGGTTACGGCTTCCAATACCTTCTGGGAACCGTCTTGCCGGCTGGCTTAGGAGAGTCGGCCCGAACGGCGACCCCTTATCTGCTGAAGTGGCATCCAGTACAAACGATAGCTACAGATGAAACGCAAGATTTGATCGAGGTCTCCTTCGATTATGAATATGACGATTATTATGCCGCGCCGCGTATTGAGGCAGGAAAGGGTGCACCAGTAAACGAGGATGCATTTCCGGTTTCAGGGGAGCATTACGATGAACCATCCTTCGCCCGGTTGTTGCCATATTCCGATACCGATCGAACGACTCTGCGATTTAGCCTGGAAATGGAAGGCTGCGAGTTTACGGTAGATCTCGGTCAGCTTTTTAGGGGACATCGGTTTTTATATCGTCCGTATGGAAACGACAATACCGATGCCGCAGTTGTGAAGCGAGACTCCCTCAGCCGGCACCTTGCGGCAGACATCCTCTCGCATTCGGGATTGGTGACGAATACAGATGGCATTCATTTCATTCCAACCGGCGGAAATGAACTTGTGTTATGGGCGTTGCTAGGCAAACTATATCCCGAAAATGTAGTTTTATTGGACAAAGGGGATAAGGAGGAACTGGAGGCGGCTTATGTTTCCGGAAAGGGGTTCGGAACGCAATTTTTAGTGCTGTAAGTATTTAAACTAAACAAGATTCACTGTCCATCCGGATAAGAGAGGAAAGATATATATTGACTAGACAACACAAGCTTCTGACTTTGAATTTATTTTTATTGACTTTTGTCCTAGGAACCAGTGAATTTGTGATGGTTGGATTATTATCCGAAGTGGCCGCGGATATGAAGATCGCGATATCGGCCGCTGGCTCCCTTGTGACGGCTTTTGCCCTGTCTTTTGCCATAGGTACTCCGGTTTTCACGGCGTTATTCAGTCGATTTTCTAAGTACCCGCTCATCCTTGCTTTGATCGGCGTATTTATTGTTGGGAATATGGTCACGGCTATATCAGGATCGTATGGTTTGCTTTTGGTGTCCAGAGTGATCACGGCCGTGGTTACCGGCGTATTGATTGCGCTTGCGATGGCGGTGGCCAGTGAAACGATGCCTATCGATAAAAGAGGGCCGGTCATCTCCATCATCTTTACGGGTTTCACCGTGGCCAGCGTCCTTGGCGTCCCCCTCGGCACTTTCATCGGGCAATGGGGCGGGTGGCATATGTCTTATTGGTTTACCACGCTATTGGGGATCGTTTCGCTGATAACAAGCTTTGCAATCATTCCCAGGGGACTAAAGGGTGCGCGAAGTTCACTGAAAAGACAACTTAGCTTATTCGCCTATCCTAGAATTGTGCTTGCCTTCTTTATTCCCGCATTAAGCATTGCAGCAACATATAGCGTCTATACGTATTTAGCTCCTTTGCTTCAGGATGTACTTTTTGTTCCGACACGCTATATTAGCCTTGTATTTTTACTGTACGGCGTCGTGTCCATCTTTAGCACGTTAATCGGGGGTAAGTTGGCTGCCGGTGACGGGATGGGAAAAATTCGCTATGTATTCCTGGCTCAGGCCGTCATTTTAGCGTCACTTTACTTTACTTCCGGTTCACTTGCAGGTGGACTCGTCAGCATCTCATTTATGGCTCTCGTTGTTTACCTTATGAACTCAACGATGCAGCTCTACTTCATTGATTGGGCCGATCGGCATGTTCCGGAGGCAAGAGACTTGGCTTCGTCCTTAACTTCCGTGTCCGTCAATTTCGGCATTGCGATGGGATCCGCTTTGGGCGGATTTGTCACGACGAACATGGAGCTCGTTAATCTTTCCTGGATTGGGGGGATTGTGGCCGTATTGGCTGCGGCGCTGGCTTTGATCACCCATAGATTGGAGCGGGGGGCTCGCAACAGCGCATCTATAGGGGAGAATGGTCCGCGCGGCCAATACGAAGGAAGCTTGTGATCACGGAATAGAAGGTGAAGAGGTACCCACATTGGTACCTCTTAAAGTTTCAATATTTGAAGCGACTCCTTAAGCATGCTTTTGGTTGGTGTACGATACTTCATCGGGATAACTTTCGATATAGGTGGTGCCAAAATCGCATAACATCGTGAGCATGGGAGCCAATTGCTTGCCCAACTCGGATAAGCCATACTCCACTTTTGGGGGCGAAACCGGATAAACCTTGCGAATAATGAGTCCGTCGCTTTCCAGCGTTCTTAGCTGCAACGTAAGCATGCGTTGGGTCGCGTCGGGAAGCAACCGCTGCAGCTGATTAAACCGTACCGGGCCTTTGGTCAATTGGTTTAATATGGATATCTTCCATTTGCCGCTGACCAAGCCTAGTACAATTTCCGAGGTACAGCGATATGTTTTGTCTTTAAAGGTTATCATCTGTCGACACATCCCTTACAGAAGAATTGAGCAAAAACCATGAGTTTTCCAGTTAAGCCGAATTGAATTGTAGACCAATCATTCTATATATTAAGTTTACCGTGCTCCCTTGTCAAGGACTTCCGGATCGATTAGTATAAAATTAATAAAGGAGGTCATCTTATGCCACGAACGGGACGTCCACGCTCATTTAGCCGTGACAAGGCGGTGGCTGCCGCCATGCTTTTGTTCTGGGAATACGGCTTTGAATCCACTTCACTGGCTCAGCTGCGAGCGGCGATGGGGGATATTTCGGCGGCGAGTTTTTACGCAGCGTTTGAATCTAAGGAAGCGCTGTTCCGTGAAGCGGTGGATCAATATATATTTACTTATGGACATGTTTCGCAATCATTCAGGGATACGAGCTTGACATCGAAAGCAGCAATGGAACGGGGACTGCGGCAATCGGCGCAGATGCAGATGGAGAACTCCCATCCTTCAGGTTGTCTATTAGTTTTGTCCGCTGTAAACTGTTCGCCCAAGCAACAACATATCCGAGACCTACTGTCCAAGGAACGAGAGAGGGTCCGGGGGTGGATAAAAGAATGTATAGAACGAGCTGTAGCTAACGGTGAACTCCCCGAATCCACGGATATCTCCATGGTGGTTATGTTATTTGAAACTTTTCTGCGAGGAATTTCCATACAAGCCCGAGACGGTGTTCCATACGAGGCCATTGATGCTGCCATAACTCAGCTGATGTGTGTCTGGGATGCATTATCTGTTGAGCCAGGCATTCAGGGGATCGTTTGAGCAAAAAAAAAAATTATACTTAATGGTGCGGTAACGTAGTCAAGAATGGTCGTCGTTATTCGTGGCATTGAAGGAACGTCATGCACTTTTTTATCATTGAAGAAAAGGGAACACTATAGGTAGGGAATCTGTACATTTCCTTGTCATGTTTTCATTAATCGGTGCAATATTCGTCCTCCAAATTATAGGTAAAAAAAGGCTTAGTCAGCTTTTCTGATTAAGCTTTTTACCTTATGTGAAATATATATATACACAAAGAGAAAGGAGTCCCGATGAAAGTGACTTTTTATAAGAATGTTTTTTTTCTAATGATGAATTCTGCTATAAGTAGATTAAGAGTCCAACATAACCAAACAGCTATCGTGTAGGCATTCCCATAGGAAAAATTCATAGCATTATGGGCAATGGCTACAATTATATAAATAGTCATATTCGCAAAGGAAAGAAAGAAACTTCGAATGATCCATTGACTATGTAAGGTTACTTTTTGTCTCTTGATATACCAATAACCAAGGATAGTTGTTCCAAGCCATAATGTATTTAAAATAAGAAATCCTATTGTGCTTGGCCATCCCCCAGTTGCAAAGAAAGAGACATAGACCCCGGGAATGAAATTTAAAATGATTGACAAGATATACAATCGGCCATTCCAGCGGTGGAACTTGATAGATTTCACTCGTATTTTTTTAATAACTCCTAATGGACCAGTGAGAAGTGAAATGATAGCCAGTAAAATATGAATACGGATCATTAATATCCATAGGGATTTATCTGTTAGAATCAGATCTTTTCTAGAAATAAATTTTTCGAAAGTAGGATCAATCATAAAGTTCTTTGAAAATGTATGAAATACCCATATGATTGGGAGGATTAGAATGATTATTCCAATGGTTTTTTTCATTACGTTTATTCCTCCATTGAATGTTTAGGAAAACAAACTACGATTTGTCATAATAAAGATAGAAGCAATGATGAGTAAAAATGTGATCCAGCTGTACCATTTTAACTTTAATACATGTTCTAGTAATTTCTTCTCGGGGTTCTCTGCAAAAATGATCCTTTTTATGTTTTTATGCATCATTCCTATCAGGCCACCAATAAGGATTAGCAGCAGGATGGCAATCCCTATCCATAGTATAGAAGGATAGGATGAATACGCAACGACCATCCAAACCCCTGACATCATTAAAAGAACTAATGCATAATGACTTGCTCGAGTAAAGCTTAAAGCCGTTTTAAGTGCTGTCTTTAATTCATTACCCGTACGAGAAGAAAAGCTATTCATTACTAAAGGAAAAGCAAGCAAGCCTCCCAAAAATAAAGTACTAACTACATGAAAAAATACAATAATTGAATACATCGTTCCCACTCCATTTTAATAAATACGATGTCCAGTTAGTTTAGATGAGGGAAGCATTCCGGCTTTTGCTTCACCATACATCTTGTTTTCAACTACAGTTACGATAAATTTTAAAGTAAGACGCATGGGCTTAGTTACCTTCATAGACCACTTTAATTGATTCCCTTCAAGTACAGGTTTGTCCAAAGTGACAATTTCTTCTCCTTGCTTTGCCGTTCCTACTATTTGTCCATCTTTAGAAGTTAAATCTAATAAAACGGAAAGTTTTCCAATAGGAGTGGAGATTGTAGTATCCCATTTCCCTTGAAAATTAACATTCTTATTAGCTTGGATAGAGGAATGATCTTTTGTCGCTTCAATTGGATTTTCTTGTTGGCTTTCTTTAGGTGCATTTCCTTCAGCTTTCCAAACTGTACCCCTCCGTTCATACTCAAATAATTGTTCCACGGCAAGTGCTATCCGAGGACCTAATTCTCGTTCAACTAAGTAAAGGGCAACATCGAGTCCTGAAGTAACGCCACCGCCAGTAACAAGATCGCCATCATCTACGATACGGGCATTAACTGGAATAGCGTTGGTAGCACTCAAAAGACCCATTCCCATATGATGTGTTACTGCATGGCGGCCTTCTAATAAACCATCCATTGCTAAAATGAGAGAACCGCCACAAACTGTGGAAAGTAAAATATCAGCTTTCTTCATTGCTTCTCGTAGTAGATTACTTAACTCAGTTTCAGTGGCTTTTTTTAATTTTACGGGAATGGAATCTGGTCCGTTATCATGAACAGTACCAGATGCTCCCGGAACAAGAATGATCCCTTTACGGGATAAATCAATTTTACCAGTTGCTTGAAGTTTTAACTGATTAATTCCACTTTTAACCATCCCTGCACCTTCAGCGGACACAAGCTCTACTGTTATCTCCTCATTGGTGAACATAATAGCAGCAGAAAATACTTCATATGGTGCAAGGGCATCTAATAAATCAAATCCATCAAATAAAACAATTTGAACATGCATACATATTCCTCCATTGTAAAATAATGATTAGCCGAAACCATCCGGTCTACTTCATTTGAGATTTTGTTACGCTTAAGGTTTTCTTATTTTGTAAGAAGATCTTTCAACCTTTGATATTCCGCCTCGTCAAGTTCTCCCTTGGCTAACCGGCTTTGAAGAATCGAGGTGATGTTTCGGTCTCCTTGTTTGGAAGCACTATAACGATTTCGAATTTCAAATATTCGAACTGCCACAAAACAGAAAAGAGTAAGGCAAAACAATGCACCGAATGGAAAGAATGCGAAACTGTCATTTTCGAACCCCATTTGAAAATCCTCCTTTCAAGTAGTTAAATAGAGGGCGAACCATTGCACTTAGTTTGCAGTGGATGTTCGCCGATCGTTCACAATGAAAGAATAACCTTTTAGTATCACAAATAATGGCGCAAAAGAGTCACGAAACAATCACAATCCATTATCAAACCTATAACTTTTCTTGTTCCTTATGGAAAAAATGATAAACTAGAAATGAAATTTGATTGATTGGTTTATCTAGGGGGAGTCATTGGAGGAAGGATGGGACTTTTATGAAGGAATTACAGACGATTCTAGTCGTGGACGATGACAAAAGCATTGCCGAACTATTGAGGGACTTCTTGGAGAATGACGGTTTTCATGTGGAAACTGCTTTTGATGCCACTGAGGCACTGGCTGTGCTTAAGCATAGTACAATTCATTGCATCATACTTGATATCATGATGCCGGGAAAGAATGGTTTTGAGTTATGTCGACAGATTCGTACGGAAAGCAATGTACCTATCCTTTTCTTGAGTGCTCGCAGCGATGATGTAGATAAGATTCGCGGTTTGGCACTTGGAGGAGATGATTATATAGTTAAAACCGCTTCACCAGGTGAGATTGTCGCCAGAGTGAAGGCTGTATTACGGCGCTCCAGTCCTCACCAAGAATTGAAGAGGAGGGTCTTGGATTATGGACGTCTTACGCTGGATTTGTCCACAAGAGAAGTATTTGTAGAGGGGCGACCCATCTCACTCACACCGAAAGAGTATGATTTGCTTCTATTGTTTGCCGAATATCCAAAATATGTTTTTTCATATGATCAATTACTTGAAAAATTTTGGAGTGGAATTGGCGACAAACATACCATTCGCGTCCACCTAAGCCGACTTCGTGAGAAAATTGAAGCCGATCCGAATGATCCACAATTCATAGTCAATGTATGGGGCATCGGCTATCGTTTCAAAGGTGAATAAAATGAAAACAATTCGCATTCGTAAGTTTACAATACTCAGCTTATTTCTTATCCTCACTCTGCCATGGCTATTTTATGTAGCCGCGCATTTTATTGAAACGAAAACCGTCAGATTAGGAATGGATGATTCCCAAAAAGAGAATTTGGAAGCAACGATTCATTTGATCGAGACAAACACCGATAAATGGACAGAGCCCGCTTGGCAGGAACAATTGAACAGACAGTTAGAGAAAATGAATATGGATGTGTCGATTCTATCTGACTCCAATCAGGAGATTTTCCGAACGGACTCTGAACGGGAGCCCTCCTTGACGCGAGCAGAACATTTTTCGATCATTCAGGATGATCAAGTACTTGGAAGGGTTGCTATTTATCAAGCAAATTCAAAAGTAACTCAAATGATTGCGGCATTCGTTGGTCTATTATCGGCTTTTTTTATTGTCGGATATGCCATTCGAAGATATATTCTCATACCTCTGGAGAAAACGAGCCAGTGTGCTCGGCAGATTGCAGAAGGAGATTTGGATGTCCAGTTACCTTCATCTAGGATCACGGAAATTGCTGAAGTTCATGACGGATTTAAAGTGATGGTAGATGGTCTAAATGAATCTTTTCAAAAACAAGTGGAATTAGAAGATGAACGACGATTTGTGATTGCTGCTGTTGCCCATGATTTACGGACACCGTTATTTGCCTTACGAGGTTATTTGGACGGCTTAGAGAAAGGCATTGCCAATTCGCCGGATAAAATGGCAAAATATTTGGCGGTTTGTAAGGAAAAGTCAGCGCAATTGGACCGACTTGTAGAGGAACTTTTTACATTTGCAAAGACAGAATATTTAGATGCGGAACTTAAAGAGAACACGGTTGATCTTCCACTTGTGTTACAGAAGTCAATTGACAGCCTGAATCCTTTAGCTCGGAAAAAGCACATCTCGATTATCGTGGATCATTTTGGGGAGGATTGCGTAATTATGGGAGACTCGCACTTACTTGAGCGAGCCATGAACAATTTATTGGATAATGCGGTCAGACATACACCATGCTACGGTAAGGTTTTTGTCCAATGTGTTAAGAATGATAACAAGGTGATCTTTACTGTTCATGATACAGGGGAGGGTTTCTCCTCGGAGGACCTCCAACGAGTATTTGAACCACTATATCGTGGGGAAGCATCGAGAAATCGTTCAACCGGAGGCGTCGGGTTAGGGTTGACTATTTCAAAAAAAATCATTAGGCGACATGGGGGTGACCTAGTGGTAGGTAACCATTCGGACGGTGGTGCACTTCTGAGAGGTTGGATCCCCTCCCGTGGCTAATAACTCTCTGTTCTTGTTTCGGACCTAACCAAAAACAAGGAAATGAAAAGGATTCAAGTTGTTTTTGCTGCTTGGTGGATCGATGAATGACTTTCACGCAAAGATATACTTTTATGGAAAATTAAACAGCCCAGAAAATCAGCAAAATCTGATTTACCGGGCTTCTTTTTCATTTTCTGTGAGTTTCGAGATGTTGTTGTCATAGTTGTTATGGGAATGGTCGTCAAGGAGAGCACTTGATAACCATTCTAGGGTTTGAGGAGTAGTCAGTAAGCTGAGAAGGAGGTTCTCTAGCCTTAAAAGGCTGAACTTGAACTAAGAAAGAAAAGAAGCCGAAATACGCTTCTCTTCTTAAAGTTGGTCAAAAACCAAACAAAAAGTAAATTGTGTAGGGAGCCTTGACAGTTTCGTTCAGTGAAACACCGATAAGGATTTTTGAAAACTTTTGATCAAACTTTATTTCAAAGCAACATGTACCGTTGGTACGTCTCGGTTCTTTTTGATTTGATATAATCTTCGGAAACCATATCCTTTGATAAAGGTCCAGTTCCTCCATTAAGAACCCTTTAGTTTATTACAAAAATCTTTGTGCTTTTCATGTTGCATTAATATTAAAACGCCCTTGTGGTGCTTTTATTTCAAAGAAGTATTTTTTATTTCGCTTTAAATCTCCTAATTTGAAGCTTTTTCCTGGTGATATATGAAATTCTTCAAGAATAACATTACCCTTTTCATCTTTTACTCTAAGTAGCACATCACTTTCATTATTTGCATCACTAATAACTTCCTTCTTCCAAAACAGGCTATCATATACTACATAATCTTGATTATTAAAGTTGTAATCAGTGAAACTAATATTTCGCCATTCTTCACTGTCATCTGTTATATCTGCTATTGCATAAACTTTTGGGAAAAAGAATTGATTAACAGCCCCCACATTTTGCACGACTTGATAACCGATTACTGTCATCATAAATGTCAACACGATGGCTGTCATTACTTGCAAACGTCGCTTTTTGACGATGCGTTTAAACGGTTCTTTCGCCACTTCAACGTTCGTTTCGATTATGTGTTTTGTTGGTTGTTGCATCGCATGCATGTAATGCTTGCATTCAACGCAATTTCCTATATGTTTTTCCACTTCGATAGCCGTTTCTTCGCTACAAATTCCGTCTATATAAGACGGTAATAAATCTTTTATAATATTACAGTTCATTCAAATCTATCCTTTCAGCTAATTTATACTTTGCACGATAATATGTAACCCTTGCCCAATTTTCAGTTCTTTCAAAGATGTCACCAATCTCTTTAAATTTCAAGTTAAGCGTTGTTCGAAGCAAAAAAATTTCTCGATAGGGCTCATCTAACCGTTTTATTTCTTGATGAATTGCAAGTAGTGTTGTTTCTTTTATTAAAGAGACATCTGGTAAATCCTCTTTGGATTGAATTTCCATACCAGCTTGTGCTAAATAATCAAGACTTGCATGATTCCGATATTTAGCTTTTTTTAAATAGTCATAATAAGTATGCTTGGCAATTTGACATAACCAGACCGACATTTTGCACTCACCATTGTAGCGATCAATAGATTTAACAGCTTGATAAAATGTTTCCTGGGTCAACTCTTCTGCTAAATCCACGTTAGATGTCAAACAAAGGAGGAAACGCTTTACTCCATTTGCATAGGAATTATAAATTTCACTTAAATCCTCCACTTGATTCCTCCTTTCCTTCGATGTTAGATGGGATACTTATATATGGAATGAAAACTATGTTTGTTACAAGAAATGCTATATTATTTTCAAGAAAATTAAAAAGCATATTATGTATGGACTCTCCACCATCGCATAATTTCGATTTGGCGCATGAGCTTGGACACTTATTACTTCATTATAAGGTTGAATTTAATATTTTGGACAAACAGACATATAAGAAAATGGAAGATGAGGCAAATTACTTTGCATCAGAATTTCTATTACCAGAAGATGAGTTTCGAAAAGATTGTTCGAATATAATTAAAGTTTCAAATCCCGATTCATATATTGATTTAAAAATGAAATGGATTGTATCTTTACAGGCTATGGCAATGCGAGCGAATAAATTAGAAATCTTAACTCATCAACAATTTAGATATTTCTTCATGTCAACTAATAAAAAGGGGTATAGGAAATTAGAGCCGTTGGATAACGATATCCTTTTATTTGAAAAAGGGGTTTATAGTGTTTCTAGTATAATGGATGATTTAAAAGTGGATATTGGCTTTTTAGCTTTGATAACGGGAATTAATGAAGCCTTTTTTGAAAAATATCAAGGTGCGGAGCAGAAGACATTCTCTGTAAGTGATATTGGTATTGTTAAGTGATTAACTTTTTGAACAAAAGAGATATTTATTTGTGAAATTTAATAACTTGTAAACTGTGTAATCAAACACTAAACAAGCCCTTTTTGATCAATCTTTGTTCAAAATGTGTGGGTCTCTTCAATTATAGAATCAATGTTTATAGGCTTATTTGTCTTAATATAAGTCAGTCCCTTTTATATAGGAGCTGACTTTTTTAGTTCAATAATATGGGAAATGTCAAAATGTAATGTTGACATTACATTTTGAGTTTTATAATATTGAGTTATGTAATGTGTACGTTACATTTCGGAGAGGATGTAATTCATGAAGCATGGGGTACGAAATTCAGTCAAGGAATTTAGAAAAGAAAAGGGGTTAACACAGGACCAATTAGCTGAAAGTATCTCTGTTACAAGACAAACGATTATAGCGATTGAAAAACAACGATATGAACCATCTATTGGTACTGCTCTCAAATTAGCTACAGTTTTAGAATGTCCGCTTGAAAAATTATTTTGGATTGAAGGAGAAGATTAAAATGAATGTATCGTATCGAACGAATTTTATCTTGCGTATGGGGATTCCACTGTATTTGTTTATTAGTTATTTCTTCATTGCACACTCTAAATTAACACTAATCATTGCTATTTTAGCAACAATTCAATTGATTACATTTGGTTTAGATATTCATAAAAAAGGTAATTGGAATAAGATTAATCTTCAGCATGACCAGCGTACAAGGGAAAATGCCTTATTTGCAGGAAATCTTATTTATTGGTTTACTATTCTTGTTTTATTAATGGGCACGTTGCTAATTCAAAACTCTATGGTTTCAGTTACGTATCCGAAGTTGATTGGGTATATTATCCTGATTAGTTTGCTTTTAAAATGGTTAATCCGAGATTACTTAAATAATAAAGTAGAATCCGAGGATTAAGAATGAAAGAAATCTATTTGAAAGAATTTGAGGTTTATAAGAAGAGTTATCAAAAAAGTTTTTGGTGGACATTTATTATTTCAATTATTATTTTAATCGTTTGTTTCACATTGTCTTTTTCCATGGCCGATTTTTTTATAAAACAAACAGAAGATATTGCTGAAAGTATAGCTAACAATATGGCTAAAATGTCTGGTAAAGAAATAAATGAACTATCAGATATACAAACCTTTCTGCTCATTTTTTGGAACAATCTTAAAGTAGTTACAATTACAATATTATTAGGAATAATCCCTTTTTATCGATTATCCTCCTTTTTTACAATTTTTCAATTTAGTGTTGTTGGTGTGGTGTTTGGCGGACTATTTGCAATGGGACACAATGTGATAAACGCATTTACTTTTAGTTTTTTACCCCATGCCATCTTTGAACTTACAGCACTTGTTTATAGTGTAGCGATAGGAAACTTCATTAATAAGAATATTTTAGCGAAAGTATTTTTTCGTAAAAAGAAAGATTCTGAACCAATAGGGAACTTATTAAAGCCATCTTTAAGAAGTTACCTATTCGTTGTCATTCCATTATTGTTAATAGCTTCTTTTATAGAAGCATTTATTACATCTCGATTATCTGAAAACTTCTTATAATAAATAGTTAGCTTAATTCTTGCGATTTTTGGTTAAGTCCCTAAAAAGGGGTAGAATATCCTTTTATTATTTTCAGATACGACAAAGGTTCTGTTTATTACACAGTTTTAGACGAATTTCGATATGACACGTTTTTTGCAAGAGTCTAGTAATTTAGTGTTAAAAGTAGAAAAAGGAAATGAGGGAGAGTCTTATGGGGAAAATTCATTACTCGATTGTTGACGTTTTTTCACAAGGGAAATATACAGGAAATCAACTAGCTGTTTTTAAAAGTAGTGGAGATATTTCGGATAGTGAGATGCAACAAATAGCAAAGGAAGTTAATTATTCTGAAACTACTTTTATTTTATCAAATACCAAAAGAGATGGCGGCTATGATGTTCGTATTTTTACACCAAATGAAGAAATCCCTTTTGCTGGACATCCGGCTTTGGGTACAGCATACGTTATTCTAAACGAAATAGTAGATGAACCAATGGATAAGATTATATTAAATTTTAAAGCTGGACAAATACCGGTTTCATTTGATACTGAGAACGAAGTTTTATGGATGAAACAAAACGAACCAACTTTTGGTCAAATTTTAGATATAAACCAGATTCATGAAGTTTTAAGTATTGATACGGAGTACATAGATGGTAGATTTCCTATCCAAGAGGTTTCAACTGGACTTCCAGTGATTATTGTACCTTTAAAATCTTTGGAAGCTGTTAAAACAGTAAAAATAAATAAAGAAAAATACTTTGAGTTGATTGAGCATTTAGACACTAAAGCAATTATGGTTTTTTCCCCTGAAGTATATAATTCGGAAAATGATGTAAATGTTCGAGACTTTGCACACTATTATGGTATCCCCGAAGACCCAGCTACTGGAAGTTCAAATGGATGTTTAGCTTCTTATTTAATTAAATACCGATATTTTATGAAAAATAAAATTAATATTCGAGTAGAACAAGGATATGAAATCGAAAGACCTTCTTTATTGTTTTTAAAAGCAGATGATGATAATGGGAAAATCAACGTTTATGTTGGAGGCAAAGTAGTAAAGATTGCACAAGGGGAATGGTTTCTTTAATATCTTGTTTTAATTGACAGGAGGTGGAAAATGGCGGAGAATACACTGTGATTTTTTAACTACAATTTAGCCTTTCAAAAAATACAAAAACTGGAGGACAAGCTAATGTTAATCGGTTATATCAAAGAAATTGTTCGCCATCCCGTAAAATCCTTTTACGGGGAGGGCGTACAGAAAACAAGGATCATGGAATATGGATTGTACGGAGACCGTAGCCATGCTTTTTCGGACGATACAAGACCAGGAAAGTTTTTAACAATAACTCAATTCCCAGAAATGGTTCGATATAAAGCAAGATTTATAGGAGAAGAGTTAACGGAAAAATACCCCAAGGTTGAAATAACATCACCCGAAGGAAAGATTTTAAATTTGGGGGATGAGGAACTAACTAAAGAAATAGAGAACAAATCTGGACGGAAAATCTTACCGATTACATATACCCCTTCGCATGTACCTTTAGGGGCCATTGAGGAAGAACACATTCAACTTGTTACTGACGCTTCATTAGATAAATTGAGAGAAATATGGGGAAAATCAGAGATTGATTATAGACGTTTTCGCCCAAATTTACTTATATCATTAAAAGAAAAAGTTCCTTTTATAGAAGAGCAATGGTTTGGTAAACGAGTTAGAATAGGAAATGAAGTGGAAATAGAACTAAAAAGGCATTGTGAAAGATGTATGATTATTACCGTTAATCCTGAAAATGCAGAAAAGGATGCAACTTTGCTTAAAACAGTGGTTAAAGAAAGGAATAATTATTTTGGCGTATATGCTTCCGTTATAAAAACGGGCGAAATTAATGTGGGTGATGAAGTTTTTCTTCTTGATTAAAGTTTTAGTTCGGTAAAGAATAATAAAAATAAAAACATCTAAGTAAATGAAGTTACTGAACTGAAGATTGTGAAGCGATGTACTTAAACAAACGGGGGATTTACTATAAAAAAGGTTAAAACAATCATCATCTGTACGTCCATCATATTAGTCATTTTGTTTGCTATTACTTTTTTTGAATATATTTTTTTAAGGTTACTCGGATTACAATATAATTCAATTAGTGCTTTACTCTTTTTCTTTGTTTTATATCTTTTCCTTGAAATACCTCTTTCACTCATTACAAATGCGATACCAAAAGCTTTGAAATCCGTGGGTATTATAAAGTCAAGTAAGGGCTGGTTATTATTTATTTTAAATACAGGCCTTACGTTTATGTTAATCGGGCTACTTGACATGTTTATGGTGAATATTGAGATTTCTATACAGGGTGCATTCCTATTTGCATTGATTTCTGGTTTCCTGAATTGGAAACTAAGTGAAAACGATAAAGAACCACCTGATGCTGATAGTAAAGAATTCAAAGAAATAGAGAATAAGTTTAAATCTTAAATAAAGTACGATTTGGGATGTGTCATTAAATGTTTGAACTTCTATAAACGAGTGCACTTAATGTTAGTAGGACTATGGGAGGTGACGGCTATGGTTTTTCGGTCGAAAGTAGATAATTTTTTTGCAGTAACCATATCAATTACGCTATTGATCATCATCGCTGTATTTATAATTCCGTTAACTCTAGATAGCACAAGAACGCTTATTGAAACAATTGTAGTATTATCCCTGTGTGTTTTAATTGTTGGATTTATTTTATGGTCTGCGCTTTCCATAAAGTATGTTTTTAACCAAGACCATTTGTTTGTAAAAGGTGGACCTTTTAGGAGCCGAATTCCGTATGACGAGATTACTAAAATATCAAAAACAAGTGAAATATTTACTGGATACCGAGTGTTATCTTCAAAAAATGGGATTGAAATATTTTATAAAAAGTCTTCCCTGGGTAGTGTCAAAATTTCACCGAAGGATATGGATCGTTTTATTGTTGAGATAAAAGAAAGATGTCCATATATCCAAATTGATAAATAAGTCTTGATGATTAGCAGTTATTGTTTTGGGGTAATCAAGTGCAGTTGTTCCGCAAAAGGGCGCGATAGCTGAATAAACATGTGCCGCAATGGCCAGAGTAAGTAGAAATAGGAGGAGACTTTATGTTGTAATTAGAACCAGGTAGTAATACCAACTTCTAATTTGTGCGGGGTGAATTATATGATAGGAGCAAGAATAACAGCAATTGGAACTTATGTACCAGAAAAGAAATTGACAAATTTTGAACGAAAAAGAACATATAATAGTAAGACTGTAAAGGGGTAGCGTCAGGAAAATGCGGTTATCTTAACCATCCAAAACGGATGGCTTTACAGTATTCAACGTAAAGTTATCCGTTAATGAATTTAGAAAATCCGAATGGGGAAATATCGTAAAATGGATTTTGTGGTATTTCCATCTAAGCTTAAAAATGAGGTTAAGTTTTTTATTCTTACTCGTATTCAAAAAGATGATCTGCAATTGTACTCAGCTATATATAATTATGCCAGATCCTTTAAACAGCTTTCTAAATTCCTTAAGAAATTTTATCCCAATATTAATAGTTTTGCAGATTTAGACATAAACAAGGCTTTGATGCAGTTAAGATCACATTTAAGTGAGTTAGGTTTGAGCATACGAATTTACGGGAGAAGAAAGCTTTCTAATTATGAAAATCTACTAAATCGTTTATTTTTGTTTTATCCCTTTCGGCATGAAGACTCCACCTGATTTGTGTCACGGGCGAAGCCCAACAATTTAGGTGGAGATGAATTGCCGTCAGCCAGTAGGCTGAACTCTTTAGCTTGTTTCATACAAATCTTCTCGCTTTCCAGTGACTCATTAGTCGTAATGTTTTTTGTGCTTTGGTATAATTAGTCGTAGATGGGGAGTGATTTGATATGATAACAAAATTAGACAGTAATAATCATTCAGTGTTCCTGCTCTACTACCACTTGGTTTTTGTCACGAAATACCGCAGAAGTGTATTAAACGATGAGATTTCAGACTATCTGAAAGGCCACTTCATACGATTACTTGAACCAAAAGGAATTACCTTAGAAGAATGGAACCATGATGGAGACCACGTTCACATTTTGTTTCGTTCAGTTCCAAATATCGATTTGTCAAAAGCTATTAACAGCTACAAAAGTGTTAGTTCTCGTTTCGTAAAACGTGATTTTCCGCAGATCAAACATTACCTGTGGAAAGAGATGTTTTGGTCTCGAAGTTATTGCCTATTAACAACGGGCGGTGTGCCTATCGAAACAATTCGTAAATACATTGAGTCTCAAGGAATGAACTAATCCTAACTAACTCTCTGAGAAAGGTGGTGAAGACAATGGCTAGAAAGAAAGGGGTAAAAGTATTGCGTAAACAAAAGAAAACGGAAAATATTCAACGGTTCACTCAAAAACAGAATATCGGACGCGACACCCTTACAGCTAAAGAATTTCGCCTGCTTCAGCGTATGTCACATAGTTCAAAAGCGTTGCGTAATATTGGATTGTATGCAATGAAACAATGCTACTTGAACAATGGAAGGATTGCGGCCGTAAAAGAAGTTGATACTGCCATGCAAGCCGATGTGAACTATTGGGGCGTTCAATCAAACTCTGTTCAAGCTATTCGTAGAACTTTGTATTCAGAAGCGAAGAGCTTTTTTAAAGCGTTGGAACAGTGGAAGAAAAACCCCGAAAGATTCTCAGGTCGTCCTAAGTTTCCGAAGTATTCTCGTTCTACTGATAAACGTATTATTGAAATCTACCAAGTGCCAAAAGTGGATAAAGACGGATACTGGATGATTCCAATGAATGTTGAATTCAGAAAACGCTTCGGTTCTATCAAAATTCGTATGCCTAAAAACTTGCTAAACAAAAAAATCTCATACATCGAAATCGTACCCAAACAAAAAGGTCGGTTCTTTGAGGTGCATTACACTTATGAAGTGCAAATCTCTCAAATGAAGAAGCAACCAACGACAACGGTTAACGTTTTGAGTTGCGATTTAGGTGTAGACCGATTGATGAGTTGTGCATCAAACAATGGTGATACGTTTTTGATTGATGGCAAAAAGCTAAAGTCAATCAACCAATACTTCAACAAAACCATAAGTCAGCAGCAACAGAAGAATATCGAAAACGGTATTTCAAAACGAATGATAACCAACCAGATAGCAGAACTTTGGAACAAAAGAGAGCGTCAAATCAACGGCTATATTTCACAAGCCGTCGGCTTATTGTTCAAAAAAGTTAAAGAATTGAATATTGATACGATTGTGATCGGCTATAACGCCGGCTGGAAACAAGAATGTGATATGGGAAAAAAGAACAATCAGAAGTTTGTTCAAATTCCATTTAAAAAATTGATTTCTGCCATCGAAAACAAATGCTTGAAGGATGGTATTCGTTTCAAGAAGCAAGAAGAAAGCTATACTTCAAAAGCTAGTTTCCTAGACAGAGACATGATTCCAGTTTGGTCAGTAAACGATAAATCAAACTACTCATTCAGTGGAAAACGAATAAATCGTGGACTATACCGAAGCAAAACGGGACGATGTATTCAAGCCGACATTAACGGTGCATTGAATATTTTGCGTAAATCAGAAGTTGTAGAATTAGATGAAAATTTGCAAGTGAAAACTCCAATCATTCTGGAAGTACAAAAACGTAAGGCTGTTGCCTAGCGCATAGCTTAGTGGGTGCGTCAACCATCCATGTGTACTCGACTTGTCGGGGCTTGTAGTACACGCCAGACCAATCTGAGTGGTGGCTTCTTCCGCAAGGAAGAACTGCTCTTTTTCGAAAGGGTGGTGCAAGTGGGAAAATGATATTTCATCGCCAGTACCAACCAAAAACAGTGTTTGGGGAGTGCTTAACAGCGCTTGCT
>DULJ01000120.1 GCA_012840465.1 Caryophanales bacterium | reverse complement strand
ATCCTCCGGGGGTCCGGGGGTGGAAAACCCCCGGTCCGGCGGCAATGAAAGGAAACCCGATGGAGCCCTCGCTCAACGTCCTCGGTCAGCGGTTGCAACCCTGTTCCACGGAACCGCTGACCGGCTTTTATCGCAACGGCTGCTGCGACACCGGTCCCGAGGACCGCGGCAGCCATACGATCTGCGTGGTGGTCACGGCCGAGTTCCTGGCGCTGTCGAAATACCTTGGCAATGACCTGTCCACCCCGCGCCCCGAGCTTCGCTTTTCGGGGCTGAAGCCCGGCGACCGCTGGTGCCTCTGTGCCGCGCGTTTCCTGCAAGCGGCCGAGGAATTCGCCGCGCCCAAGGTGGTGCTGGAATCCACCCATGCCCGCGCCAGCGACATCGTGCCGCTGGAACTGTTACGCGCCCATGCGGTAGATGTGTAAAATTATCGGGACAAATATTCGCCGTCCGGGTGTCCCGGCCTGTTGATTGAAGGGTATCGTTTTGACCAGAAAAAACATTCTATTGATCAGTTTCGATGACGCCGTGGCGCCCTGGCCTTACAAGACCGTATTCAACGAGCCATTGCAGACGCCTAATCTGGATCGGTTCTGCGAAATGTCAACGGCATTTCATGCGGCCTACGCTCAGGCCCCCATCTGCGGGCCTTCGCGGGCCAGCATGATGACCACCTTGATGCCGCATGAAACCGGGATTCTGGACAATGAAGTTCCCGCCTTCGATCGCATCAGCCCGCAATCCATCTGGATTTTTCTGCTGAATTCGGGGGGCTATTACTGCTCGTCTGGCGGCAAGGTGCATCATGGATATCGGCCGCTGAAGCCGGTGCACCACAACGTCCTGTATTCCGATGAGCGAAAGAAGTTTCCCGATGACATGAGCTTGCCAAAAGAGCTTCGCAAGCGAAGCCGATCGTTCGGCGGGTTCAGAAAAGGCTGGGGGACGCCGGATGGAACCGACGACGATTTTTATTACGATGAAAAATCCGCAAATTCCGCGGTAAAGTTCCTGACAGAGTATGACGGCGACCAACCCTTCTACCGGGAGGTCGGATTCTACAGCCCGCATGTGCCATGTGCGACGCCGGCAAGGTTCAAGGAGATGTATGACGCCTCCAATCTTCGTCGGCCTTCGGATTGGGACGGTTATGTCCCGGAAAACGATTATATTGCGTCGACGTTCCCGGAAAATGAAGATTTCCGCTCCGAGAAATACTGGCAGGACAGTGTCAGGAACTATTTCTCGGCCTATAGCCATGGGGACCATCACTTTGGCCGGGTCATGGAGGCGCTGAAAAATTCTCGGCATGCGAAAAATACCATTGTGATCGTCATTTCCGATCATGGCTTCCATCTCGGGAGCCGCAATCTGTTCAGGAAGACGACCCTGTGGGAACAATCGTTGCGGGTTCCGTTCATCATCTTTGACCCGGAAAACCCCGTCGGTCAGGAAGTCCACGACCCCGTGGCAATGATCGACCTTGGCCCCACCGTGCTCGACTTTGCCGGGATTGCGCCGCCAGATCGCCGGCACGGGCGTTCGCTCAGACCATTCCTTCACGGAGAGCGGGATGCAAATCGCATTATCCCGTCCTTCTACAAGCAGCATGTCTCCATACGGAAAGGTGATTACCGAATTATCCGATATGACGACGGCAGCTTCCAGCTTTTCAATGTCGAGACGGATTTCTGGCAGCTCAGGGATCTTGGCATGCAGCATGAAGAATTCGAGCCGATGTATCAGGCTTTGACAGAGTGTTCGAAAGCCTGCGAGTTCGATTTCCAGACGGCGACTGTCAGCGCGGCAACAGCGGACGGCTCTGTCTCGCAGCCTATGTGACAGCGGGGCGTCCCGGTTCGGACTTCATGGGATATTTCGGGAAACAGCGATGTCGAAATTGAAAGCGCCTTGTGGCTGCTTGCCGGCATCGGACCGCGAGGCCGGGCCAATCGGCGATGAGGTTGCGCCATGTGGTGCATCGGATACCCTGCGGACAGCGATATTGGCCGAGATGCGCTGCATTCCGGGCGGCTTTTTCGAGATGGGCACCTCACGCTCGCGTTATGATGTCGATCTCGACAGTCCGCGGCGGCGGATTTGGGTCGATGGCTTTTCTCTTGGCGCAACAACAGTGACGAACCGCCTGTTTGCGCGATTTGTCGACGAAACCGGATACCGCACCACCGCCGAGCGGGAAGGCTGGTCCTTTGTCTTTGCGAATTTCCTGCCGGATGCAGCCGCCTGGCCGAAACACCCGCCGCTGACT
>DULJ01000096.1 GCA_012840465.1 Caryophanales bacterium | reverse complement strand
TAAATCAAAGGCTGAACAGGAACAATGGTTAATCCAACAAGCAGAACTTGAAGCGACTCAATCTATTTTTGAAAAGAAGATTGAAGCTCAGCTTGACGTTACTTTAGACGAACTTCGCTCTGAAATTGATGGCAAGGCAGCTATTCCTTTATTAAAAGGTGTCCATCGTTTGCCGACTGCCACACTTTGTTATGAAACAATGGATGCTGGGTATGATTTTGAAGCCATTTATACACAGATCCATCGGATGGGGCACCAATCTGTTATTGCTTATAATAAACGTAATGAACCTGAGCCTATTTGGTTTTGATAAACATTTTGCACCTACTTGTGTAAGGGAGCATTCCTATCGCTATGACAGTTTCGATAAAAAGCATGAAACTCTAAAATACACAAAACCGAAGGAATGTAAAGATTGTCCGTTAGCTAATGATGGTCTCTGTCAAAAGGTATATAAGGTAAAAATTACGACAGATTTAAGAAGATATACAGCCCCAGCACGTGGTTCAAAAGCTTGGAAAACAATCTATAAACGACGTACTGCTGTAGAGCATGTAAATGCTTATCTCAAAGAATACTTCCAACTAAACAATGTTCGTTATCGTACTGGCAAATGCGCAAAAGTACACTTTGATCTAGTGGTGTTAGTTTATAATGCTTTAAAATTAGCTACAGACCGTATCAACGCCAAGTTAAATCAACAACAAGCTGCCTAAAAAACGTAATTTGGTAGTGTTGGATATAATTTATCCATGAAAATATATAATCGACAAAGAAGAAAATGGATAGAATTGAAAGAAAAAACAATTATAAATATTTTAGGAATACTTTCTATTGCATTAGCTATTGTTTTTCAACATGTTTTAGCTTATATAATATCGTTCATTATTATAATTTCATTATCTATCTATGATATTATTAAAAAACCAACGACTCTAAAAATCATTTTCTATATTTGTCTTTTTTCTTCATTCTTCTTATTAATTTATTTTCATTTCTGGAAGCAAGGGGACGGTTCTTTTGCTTCCTGATATTGAACGAAACTTTGGAAGCGGAAGAACCGTCCCCGTGCTTATACCAGCGGAATTAATTTCCGAGAGACTATTTTTTGTATAGTGAGGTATGCTTGTGCAGACTTTTAAGGATCTGTATAACATTGAATTCTTTCAATGTTTTACAAAAAAAATAAAAGTAATTTATCCTGAGTTCAAGGAAGATGCATTTGTAGGTAATATTATGAGCGATGATTGGTCTGAATTGCCTTTTAAAAAAAGAATAAGAAGAATTACACATTCCCTTAAGAAAAGCTTGCCCAATGACATTGAGGAGGCCTTTTTGATTATACATGATGTAAGTAACCATTGTTCTGGGGTTGAATACCTATTTTTACCAGACTTTATTGAGGTATATGGAATAGAACATTTTGATTTATCCGTGAAAGCATTGAAAGATGTAACTTGTTGTGTTAGTGCAGAATTTGCTGTTAGACCTTTTATTGAGCGATATCCCGAAAAAATGATGGCAGAGCTCCTTCAATGGACGAAGTCTAGTGATAAACGTATTCGCCGCTTATCAAGTGAAGGGTGTCGTCCGTTATTGCCTTGGTCTTTCCGATTAAATCAATTTGTGGTGGACCCCACTCCGATTATTCCTATTCTAGAAAATCTCATCAATGATAGTTCAGAGTATGTCAGAAGAAGCGTTGCGAATAACTTAAATGATATATCTAAACACCATGCCGATATTGTTAAGGCTTTTACAAGAAAATGGCTTAGAAACTCAGGAGAGACTGATAAATTACTAAAACATGCTTGTAGAACCCTTTTAAAATATGGAGATGAGGAAATTTTAGTCTTATTTGGATTAGAGCAACTCAATCAAACATCTGTAGAAAGTTTGGAAGTATCTTCATCTGTTCTTATAGGTGAAGGAAAAACTATGGAATTTTCATTTGTTTTAAATAACAATAAGCATGATGAAATCAAAATCCGTATTGAATATGGAATTGGATATATGAAGGCAAATGGGAAAATTAGCGAAAAAAAATTCAAACTATCTGAAAAGGTATATAAAAAGGGAAAAACTAAAATAAATCGTTCTCACTCATTTGCCCCTATTACAACACGAAGGTACTATCCTGGAAAACATACTTTAACTATTTATTTAAATGGTATTTCATATAAATCGGTAGTTTTTTATGTTAGAGAAAAATAAACAATTTTTTAAAGGTAGATAGTAGTATAGCATAACCTAGTAAAACATATATGTCGTGACAATAAAATAAACATTTTAGTGCGAAGGGAATATTTGCTCGTTAGTCTATACCAAGCTTCCAAACGTAATACTTATCTCTATATTGAAATTTATTTAAAATATTGACTTTATTACTTGAGCTAGTCATTCTTTTGATAAAAAGTTATAAAGAAGTATAAACATTTATTATTTTATAAAAATTAATAAATATGATAGGAGAGTCGCAATTGAAACCCGATGAGATATTAAGTTACTGTTTAGAAAACTTTAAAGGAACAGTTTTCACAGAGAGTTGGGGAGAAAGAGGTATTTTCTATAATCCTGATTATACACTCAAGCGTGGGATATATGTACTCACAATAAAAGAAAAAGATGGTAAAAATGATAAGGCATCTGATTTGAATAGAGAAAATACATTTAGAGTCAATTTATGAGTTAGAAAAAAAACTTTTTTAGAACTATTCTCATTTATTCCGAAAAGACCACAAGCTGGTGGTGTTGTTGAGATGGAGTATAATTTCAAGGAGTATAATAAGGTGATTCCTCATCCTGTATATGCTTGGATGGGATGGATTAGTATTCTTAATCCATCGAAAGAAGCTTTTGAGAAATTAAAGCCATTAATTCAAGAAGCTTATGACCTTTCTTTGGAGAAATTCAATAAGAAATAAAAATTTGTCCGGCGCCACTTTATTGGTACCGGACAAATTAAAGGAGAGATTTATAGTTTATAAGACTAATTTTATAAACAAAAATAACAGTTGATTTATGTGTCCGTAAATATAGCTACCTGAAAATTGGTAGTGTTTTCATCCGATTGAACGGAAATTTCCCCATTGTAGCTTTCAACAATTTTATAAATGGTGGGTAGCCCCATGCCTTGGTGCTTCTTTTCTGTTTTAGTTGAAAAGCTTTTCGTAAATAGTTTTTCTTTTAATTCAGGCGGAATCATTGGCCCATTGTTCGAAATTTCTAATAGGAAAATATTGAGCACCTTTTGATAGCTAATTTCAATTTGTTTAAGCTGTTGATTAGAATCATACAGAGCGTCGATTGCATTATCAATAATATTTCCCAAAATTAAAACAATGTCATAACTCTTCATTTGCGGAAATATGAGTATTTCCTCACTTTTTACCGCTAATTGAATACCTTTTTCTTCTGCTTGGATCGTCTTGGCCTTTAATAATGCTTGGACAGCAGGCTGTTTAAAAGGAAAGGAACTTTGTGATTCAATAACTTTATTGTGGAAATTAGTCATATACTGTTTAGCTTCAGCATATTTTTCTTCATCCATTAATATATATAGAACTTCAATATGATTATGAAAATCATGCCGATAACTGCGCCATTGCTCAATCATTTTTTCCAATTCATCGATAAGAGGTTTTTCTGCGTAAGTAATGTGATCGTGAATCTCTTTTTGCTGGATATTGTTTACATAGATGAAAAATATAATGGATACGAGTACCATCGCTATTGTTAAAATAGGGAATCGAATGAAAAACGTATAATAGCTATGATTTGGTATAAAGTACAATGCATGAATCATTAATCCCAGCACTAGTTGCAGACTAATAAGAGGCAGACCCCATTTATATTTATGATTGACCCATTTTTCCTTTATGTGGAAATGGTGCTTCTTAAAATACAAGGCCAGTAAAAGTAGTGGTATTAAATATAGATAGGGAAGTCCAATTCTATAAGTAAGCGTATATCGTACTTGAATTAGTGATAGGTTAAAAATAGAATTAGCCAAGTATAAAATAATAAATTCTCCGATTAACTGAACGATATATGAAACTGTATTCAGCAAAAGAGAAAGATACCAAGAAATAGAAAAACTAAACCGGGTAATTATTATGGATAGAAAAAATAGTACAACTATCCATAATTCCATTTGTAAATTAAAATATCTAAAGATGTATGAAATAATGGAGGTGCTAATTGAATAAATAACCAACCCTCTCCAATTTGCTGGCAAGAGGGTTGGCTTCAATAGACATATCGCGAAAAATAGTTTAATAAAAGCTTCAGGGAAGGATTGGAAAATGAAAGCAAAGAAATTATCCATAAAATAGACTCCTACTACTTTACTTGTTGGATTAATTTAGATAATTTAGTCCTATTTAATAGTGCGTATTCATCTGTATGTTTAAACTTAAGTTTATATGTATCTGATGTAAACGGAATTACTTCATGGATCCATTTGATATTAACAATATAGCTGTTATGTGTTCTGATAAAAAGATTTTGATCAAGCCGCTGGTGAATATCCTTCATGCTTTCTCTTGTAGCATAGAAATTTTCTTTCGCCTTATTTTGATGACTTTCAATTGTTAGAATAGTAGTCAGTTTGCCATCCTTTTTTATACAAATGATTTGGTCCATCTCTAAAAATAGAAGATTTGCCTCAACTTTTATGGCAATTTTTCCGGGGCTAAGCAGCATTGATTCAATCCGACTTAAAACGGTATCTGTAACATCTAATCGTTTTTTCACTTTTTCGAGAGCAATATGAATACGTGACGGGTCGATAGGCTTTAGTAGATAATCCGTTGCTTCTACTTCATAGCTTTCCAATGCATAGTCCACATGTCCTGTAAGGAAAATAATTGGAAAATCAGGTTTGGATTCGTGTATTTTCTTAGCTAGTTCGATCCCGTTGAGGTCAGGAAGATCAATATCCAAGATGGCAAAATCATGAGGCTTTTTGTTAATTGAATTTAAATATTCTTTTCCTGTTACGAATTCATTGACCACAACAACTTCATTTGTTTGCTCCAATAACTTTTTTAACCGCCTTATGATAATGGGATCATCATCAACAATAATCGCCCGTAGCATCTTTAATCAAGTTTCTTTCTGCATGGTTTTTTAGGTTGATAAAAAAAGATTGCGCTTTGTGTTGAAACCTCTCCCTTTACAAACGTTAACATGGCAACAGCAATAAAAGTTAAACCCTTTTTCAGCATTTTAAAAAACTCCTCTCTACTAATAACTGATTTACTCTTTCAATAATCTTAACCCCAACCGGAGTTAAGGATGTATATTGCAACATTAATCCAAAAAGTGAAGAAAGGATTAATGTAGGATCCATATCAAACAGGTAACCTAATAAAAGAATAAAATACCAGAGTGTTAGGACAAGGTAGGGAATGCTCTTTTTGCTTTTTATAATCGGATTATTATTATTCTCTTTAGGTAGGCGGCTAATCGAAACCATTCCCAAAATGATGGCCACATGAAGGACAATTAATAAATGGTTTATTAGAATCTGTGGTGGATTCGCAGCAACCAATGCTAATAATATAAAAAATCCTAAACTGAAGAGCATGCAAGAAAGATACGTAGATAAATGATGTCCGCCTGAAAAGATTCGCAACGATACAAATGCAAGTACAAGAATAATAGTTTGCGAAGTTATATGTAATGATAGGGCAATTGTCAATAGGACGAGCACTTTAATAAAATAACCAATTAGTAGCTCAAACCCATACCGCAAAAAATCCTCTTCCTCAACATAACCGGTTGCCCCAGCTAGTTTTCTAGCAAATAATTGAGAAATTCTCGTAATCAACATTAGCCACCTACCATAAATATCCTAATTTGTCTTTATTCTACACCATCCAACATATTATTCAATAGATTTGGGATAAACTCCACGAAATCGGGGATAAATTCCTTTATTTGCGGGATGAATTCGGAAAATAATTAGTCTAGGAATTTGAATCGGCATTTATCCCAGAAATAAGGGGATTTATCCCGATTTTTGATGAGTTTGTCGCAAAAGTATTGTAATCTTCGGAATATTTTATATGATTGCTGTTGAAAGGAGGCAAGAAAATATTTAATCTTTTAAAAAAATTAATGTATTTTAAATGAGGGGGAAAAAAGTTGGCTATTAAAAAAATAATAACAATGGTATCAATTATGGCTCTACTGTTAGTTACGTTAGTAAATCCCGGTGAGCCTAGTGCAAAAGTTGAGTCAGTTCAAAAGTCAAATTTCCAAATGATTAAAAGTACAGATATGTATCTTGAGTATTCTTACGATGAAAATGGAAAATCTTTTAAAATCATCGAAGAATTTGATGCTGATTTTAAAGCGGTAAGTAGTGAAATCTATATAAAAAATAGTGAAGGTAATTACGAATTATTCTCTGAACAAAAAAGTACAATTGAAGATAATAATCTTGTAATTGAAACAAAAAAAGACAACAAGATTAACACAGAAAAATTTGAATTTCAAACACCACAAATAAATAGTGAAGAATTAATAAAAAGAGATAGTAAGGATGCTCAATTACTGTCAGGTGAAGTAACTATTAATGCAGTAACAGATTGGATCTATTATGATACCTCAAAGTACTCAGATGCTGTAAAAAAATTTACAATAGGTGCAATTTCAATTCTTATAGCAAGCAGAATTCCGTGGGCTACGGCAGCGGATTTAACACGAATATCTACTTTAGCTTACAATATATTTGCTCCAAATTTGTATTATACTATTCTTTGGTATTATAAATGGGATGGTAACGTACCTGTTGCAGAAATGAAAATAGCATATGTATATTCGGATAGTCAGAGAACAAACCAATTAGGGAATGCAGTCTTAACAACAAAATATATGGATTAATATTAATATGTCAAAAATAAAAATTCCAAGGTGTTTTTTATCTTGGAATTTTTATTTTTGGTAGTATTGGATATAATTAATCCATGAAAATATATAATTGGTTTAAAAAGGGAGTAGATAAACTTGAAAGAAAAAACTATTATAAATATTTTAGGAGCACTTTCTATTATACTCGCTGTTGTTTTTCAACATTTTTCAGCTTATATAATATCGATAATTATTATAATTTCAATATCTATTTATAATATTATTAAAAAACCAACAACTCTAAAAATCATTTTCTATATTTTTCTTTATTCTTCATTCTTCTTATTAATTTATTTTCATTTCGTAAGCTAAAATGGAATCAAAATATTATTATAATAGAATCTAAACTTAAACCTAAACTTAAAAAAAGGAGTTTTTAAAATGTTAATCGAACTTATAATAGGAACAATAGTAGATTGAGGAAAGTTTTATATGGATATTTTTTTGTATTAACATTGCAACTATTACCTATTGGTTTACTATTATCCATTGGTGATTTTATGAGTAAGCGAGTGAGTAATGTGGTTAGAGTTTTGAATAAGAATAAAGTAAGGTATTTATTTTTAATTTATTTGATATGCTTGGCTGACTTTGTTATCCTGAAATATTTTGGTGATATTAAAATTGTAAGTGAAAGAATTAAAGAGATTAGAACTTTAAGAAATGCTGGATATTGGAATATAAATCTTATACCATTAAGATCTATACTTTCGTCCATTAATTATTTTTTTCGTCATCCAAGTATGGGTGTAGTAACAATTTACTTTATTGGAAATATTATTGTATTTGTGCCAATGGGTTTTTTGCCACCATTTTTTTTGAAAAAAGTGTCTTTTCATAGGATGATACTTTTTTGTTTAGCAGTTATTGTTGGTATTGAATTTATTCAGTTTATAACTTGCTTAGGAGTTGCGGATGTTGATGATATTATTCTTAATATGATCGGCTGTATGATTGGATTTATGATTTTTCTAATATATAAAAAAAGAATGAAACTATGAAAACAGTTATCAATATTTACTTGGTATATTGATCTCACTAGCATTACACAAGAGTAATTGTAATTTTCAGTAAATTGGTTTCTCTGAATTTGTTTAGAGCATTCTATAAACGGAGTGCTCTTTTTTTAAGAGGGGGATTTATTTTGAAAAGAAAATTCATATTGTTCACGGTCATCATGCTGATACTTACAAGCTGTTCAAACTATAAAAATCAAGATTCGAAAATTGCGTATAACGAAAAAATTGAGGAATTAAAAAAGCTAAGGCTGCAAGAGGAGTTTCATCTATTTGTAAATAGAGATTTCATGATTTATTTCCCATATGCTATAGATTTTATTGATATAAAAAGCATTTCATTGTTAGATAGTAATAAAGTTATTGCTAAAGTAGAAGATTTAGAAAGAATTCAAATCGTTGATAAAAATAAAATTTCAATAAAATTGCATGAGCCAATTTCATATTTTGATAGTATTAAGATTGTGGATAATTTATACAATTCAATTTCATTAAGTACTGGGCAATACTTTTTTGAAGGAGAGTTGTTTTCTGACGATATACCAGAAGTAAATAGAGTTTATTTTAGGGGTAGTCACTTAAAGCAGGAAGGTGAAAGATTAATTTATATTACTGAATTTACGAATAATGCTGAATCCGAAATTCTCTTTTATTTACCAGTTAGTATAGAAAGGATAGTAAATTCAATAGAATTGAAAACGATTGAGCGAAAAAGAGATATAATACGTTATGAATACTCATTTGGAATTCCAAAGTCATATTTAGAAAAGAATGCCCTTACAGATATAAATTTTGAAATAATCGTTGCTCAAAAGTATAAAGATTCCAAAAGAACGTAAGCGTCAAACTATCCCCACATGGTTTGGCGCTTTTTTATATGCGATAATCTCCTAAAGATCAAATTTTGTGGAGGTTTTGCGATGAATAAATCTGAACTAAGAATTGAATGGGAACAAAGGATT
>DULJ01000095.1 GCA_012840465.1 Caryophanales bacterium | reverse complement strand
TTTAAAAGGTAGCTTTTCGAGCAGATCAAAGACTAAGAACGCCACATCCTGTGGCAACGTCTTTGTGACCCACGTCCTGTGGGCCTAAAAAATCTGGGCGCAAATACGCCAAGGCGAATTTGATAAAGGAGAGGAAGTCAATGTCTGGACAGTATAAATTAGCGACATTTGCTGGCGGGTGTTTTTGGTGCATGGTATCCCCATTTGATGAACAGCCTGGAATCGAAAAGGTGATCTCCGGCTATACAGGTGGGCACACAGAAAATCCTACATATGAAGAGGTTTGTTCGGATACAACGGGGCATTATGAAGCCATCCAGATCACCTATGACCCGGCTGTTTTTCCGTATGAAAAGTTACTTGGGCTCTATTGGCAGCAGATTGACCCAACAGATGCGGGTGGTCAGTTCCATGATAGAGGCCAGTCTTATCAGACTGCGATTTTCTATCATGACGAGGAACAGAGGGAATTAGCGGGGGCTTCTAAAGCTGAACTTGGGGCAAGTGGGCGTTTCCAAAAGCCGATTGCAACAGGAATTTTACCAGCCGCTCCATTTTATCCGGCTGAAGAAAAGCACCAGAATTATTATAAAAAAAATCCTCTACACTACAATATGTACAAAGAAGGATCCGGTCGTGCCCGCTTTATTCAGGAGCATTGGAATGAGCAGAAAAGCGAGGAAGAGCTAAGAAAGGAATTAACGCCAATTCAATATGATGTAACAAGGAATAGTGCAACTGAACCACCGTTCCGTAATGAATATTGGAATAGCTTTAACGACGGGATATACGTTGACATCATCTCCGGTGAGCCATTATTTAGTTCAACCGATAAATTTGATGCAGGCTGTGGCTGGCCGAGTTTCACGAAGCCCATCCGCCGAATGGAATTGGAGGAACGATTAGATACATCGCATGGTATGAGAAGAATTGAAGTACGCGCGAAGCAATCTGATTCCCATCTAGGTCATGTCTTCGATGATGGACCAGGACCGGATCGTGCCCGCTATTGCATTAATTCCGCCGCCCTTCGCTTTATTCCAAAGGAAAAGCTTGAGGAAGAAGGCTATGGGCAGTTTTTGAAGTTGTTTGGGTGAGGATAAAATGAATTTAGATTTATCCTCACCAAATGGGACCCCGGCTCCGTTTGATTACAGATAACTCAGATTTACCTCGTAGAACCCCAGTAAATACCAATTGAAACCCGAAATATAAACTATTTTTAAAAAAATAGATGTTTACCTTTACATTTTATGGTACTCCTGAATTATATATAGGGAGGAGACTATATTTCAATTTCTAACAAGGATTTTTTTATATTAATGAATAGGAAAAAGGAATCCTGATTAGGAAGGAGTGAATAGTGTGGATACTGAATTTTTACGAAAATGTATTAAAAAAATAGAAGTCCAAAATATCGAAAATGCAGATGTTGAAGTTATTAATAGGTCGCCATTAAAAATGATGGGGAAAGGGCGCCAAGGCGCTGTTTTTCAATTTACGGATGACATTTGTGTGAAGGTGTTCGGGAATGAGGAGGATTGTGAACGGGAGCATTATGCGTTATCGCTTGGAAAGGACAGTAACCTGTTTCCAAAAGTCCATGCCAAGGGGCCACTTTATATTGCAATGGATATTGTGAAAGGGATCGACGTTCGCGAGTACTTGCAATCCCAGCCTTTGACGAAGGAACTGTCCATTAAATTAATTGAGATGCTCATTATATTTAAAGAGATTGGCTTCGAACGGATTGACCACCATAAGCGCCAAATTTACATTCAAGGGGACGGGAATTTAAAAGTGATTGATGTCGCAAGAACGGTTTGGCGTGACCGGGTATACCCATATCCTCGTAAATTATTAACGTCATTAGGCGAAGAATATAAATCGATGTTTTTAACCCATGTTGAAGAGCTTGCACCTGAATTATATGAAGAATGGAAGCACTATATCCAGATGGAGGAAATATCCCGGGAAATATATCAAAGAACCCTTAGTCAATATAAGGGCAAGGAATTGAAAAAACAAAGCCAAAAGCTTCTTACTAAAAATAACGATTCATCCTATGTTTCTTCTCTTGAAGGTTTGGTTCACAAGGTTTTTAAAGAAGAATGGGTTAAAACAATGCTGGCAATAGGCTATAATCCCGATGATGTCATGAACAAAATTGATGAATACTGGGATAGACGGGAGCTTGGACACGAGAATGAGGTAGAACCTAAATGGAAATACGAACCAAGAAGGCAAATTGACATTGGGAAACTATATGGTAGCAAGTCCTGGGGCAAAGATAAAGGAAAGCAGGAAGAAAAGGACCGTTATGATAAAAAGTACTATCGTGAAGTACAAGACAAAAAAGATAACAATAAGCAGCAAGAAAGTAAATGGAATAAAGTTATGTTTAGTGAAAAAGGCCGCCGCAAACGTCGTTATTAACCGAAGCATGAATTTGATACTACAAGCTAAAATGAGGAGGCTACCCCAGTAATAAACGAGGAGATACGCATATGAAAGTACTTGTAATTTGGCGGCTGCTCACGGTTGGCGGGGTGAATGCAGGATGGCGAAATCGTTCGATCTATTTTAAAAAGTATGGCATTGAAACAGAATTCTTATATACAACAGACCATGGCGGGTTACACATTATGCAAGATGTAGCTCCCGTTTATGTAACAAAAGAAGATGAAAAAATAATTAAGATTATAAAAAAGAACGGTTACGATGCTATTATTGTCGTCGACACAGGCGCTGCTTATAAATGGATCAAAAAGGCCAAGTATAAAGGTCCCGTAATAGTTGAAGCTCGGACACCAGAGCTGATTAAGTTAATTCCCCACTTAAAAAATTTCAGAAATGTTGAACCGTTAACAATCATCGTCCCATCACAATATCAAAAACGTTTAGTCTCCATCTTAATAGATACGATCCCAATAGAAGTGATATATAACGGAGTGGATACAACATTTTTTAGAGCATTGCCGAAGAAGGAAATTGATTTTAACAGTGTCCCAATCGTTTCAAATGATAAAAAGATTATCGCCTATATTGGGCGTTTGGATAAACGGAAAAATTGGCCGATGTTATTGGAAATTGCAAAGAAAATAAAAAGTGAGCGTGATGATATCGAAATTTGGGTCATAGGCGGCGCCCAAAGTGTGCAGCGCGAGGAATTTGCCGCCAAGCGGGAGGAGGAACAGTTAACCGATATTGTGAAATGGTTCCCTGTGATTGCATACCAGCAAATGCCCCATGTCTATGCCAAAGTTCGCGAATCGGGTGGGTGTACCCTTGCAACGACAAGATCAGAGTCATTTGGCAATACGTTTATTGAATCGATGATTTGCGGTGTTCCCGTAGTCGCGTCAAAAATGATGCCTATTACAGAAATTGTGCGTGATGGAGAAACCGGATTCCTATACCACGGGCAAAATGTCGATGATGCGACTAATAAACTGTATGATATCTTGGACAATCCGGACCTTCATGAAAAAATGTCCAGTGCTGCGATTTCTCATGTTCAAACCCACTTTGCTATTGGGATTGTGGCTGAACAATATGTTAAATTATTAAAAAAGCTAATGGGTAATGGCGAAGTTTCTGATGGAGAGGTGAACAAATTTTGATAGAGCCTGTTCGATATCAGAGAAAACTAGCGGGAAAATCAAACGCGCATTTGATTACATTTAGTGATAGAAATGATTATGTCGTCAAGTATTTCCAGGCTGGTTTTGAAAAATCACTGCCAAATGAATGGGTTGCTTATTGTTTAGCACGTTTTCTCGAACTGCCAATTCCTTACGCACGGATTGTAGACATCCCAGAAGAGTTCGCTAACAATGTCCCAGAGCTTGCCGGGTTAGGCAACGTTAAATACCAATACGCCTCATTGTACAAACCAAATTGTTTAGATGGGCATCAAGTTTTAGACGTAACAAATCTGACAAATGACCAGGCACAATTAGCCGGCATTATTTTATTTGATCATTGGATATGCAATACGGATCGAACACGTAAAAATATCCTTTTACACGAAAGCGACCCCAATACACATGGATTATCCATTATTGATCATGCGGAGGTATTCGGAACGTACAATTGGGCTTTGCCGGACTTGGAGAATTTACAGACTACTCTTTTGAAAAGCGCGACACATCAAATTATGACCCTTTTTATTGAGGAAGAAGAAAGCTTCAATGAACAGTTGGAAATCATCCAGACGATTCCAGTTTTATTAATGGAGGAAATTGTTGATTTAATCCCGGAAGAATGGGGCGTTTCTAAAGAAGAAAAAAAGGCGATGGTGAGCACTTTAATTAGAAGAAGGAAGAAGCTCCTTCCCGAGTTAACGCAAAGATTTATTGAAAAAATCTATCTCCCATTAAAAAGTTACGATTAACTCCTTCCCAAATCCCTGGGTGGGAGTTTTTTTAACAAGATCAGAAAACATTTTGTACATCATTGTCTAGTTCTAGTGCTTTTCTTACTGGACCTAGGCGTTTGCACGGGTCCATTCGCCATCTCCTTGAATATCAATATATTGTGAATGGGGCTAAAAGAATTCAAGAAGGAGGCAGCAAATGAAGATCAGAAAGGCTATTATTCCGGCGGCAGGTCTCGGTACAAGGTTTTTACCTGCAACAAAGGCACAGCCCAAAGAAATGCTGCCGATTGTTGATAAACCGACGATTCAGTATATTGTCGAAGAAGCGGTGGCTTCCGGGATTGAAGAAATTGTCATCATAATCGGCAGAGGGAAGAGATCAATTGAGGATCACTTTGATAAGTCCTATGAGCTTGAAGATGCATTATTGAAGAAGAATCAAATGACCATTTTGGAGGAGGTTCAGAAAATCTCCAATCTCGTCAATATCTTTTATGTCCGCCAAAAAGAACCGAAAGGGCTTGGACATGCCATTCTTTGTGCCAAAAGTTTTATCGGAAATGAGCCTTTTGCTGTTTTATTAGGTGATGACATTGTGAGGTCGGAAACACCTTGTTTAAAACAAATCATCAACGTTTTCGAGTATTGCAACAGTTCGGTTGTGGCAGTTCAGGCTGTTCCTGAAACAGAGGTAAGTAAATATGGAATCATCAAGCCAAAGGGCTCGAGTATTGAGCCGAATCTTTTTTATATCGATTCCTTGGTCGAGAAACCGAGTATAGAAGCGGCTCCTTCAAACTATGCAATTATGGGCCGTTATGTGTTAAGACCTGAGGTTTTCGATATTCTCGAAAGGCTCCCTGTTGGCCGCGGTAATGAGTTGCAGCTGACGGATGCGCTTAATGAGCTTAATAGGCAACAGGCTGTACTTGCCTATCACTTCGAGGGGACCCGTTATGATATCGGCGACAAAAATGGATTCATCAGAGCCACCCTTGATTTTGCGCTGGAGCGGGAGGACATCAGAGCAGAGTTGCTCAAGTACTTAAGGGATTTAATTAAAAAAGAAAATAAAAAGATTAACGAAGAAAATATAGATTGCGTCAATAGGGAGCAAGATTGAAATGAAAATAACAGTAGTAGGTACAGGGTATGTTGGACTGTCCACAGGCGTTTGTTTAGCAGAAATCGGCCACCATGTTGTTTGTATAGATATTGATGAACGAAAAATTAAGAACCTCCTAACAGGCATTTCCCCTATCTATGAACCAGGACTTGAAGAACTGCTTACAAAAAATATTCAAGCAGGAAGACTCCTCTTCACCACATTCCATTTAGAAGGATTAAAGGCTGCGGACATTATTATCATTGCGGTGGGGACGCCGCAGGGTGATGATGGCGGAGCGGATTTATCCTACATTGAGCAAGCAGCAAAAGACATTGCCGAGCATTTACAGCATGATGCCATTGTTGTTATTAAAAGTACAGTACCCGTTGGTACAAACGATTATATAAAAAAAATATTAGAAGAGCGGTCAAAGAAAGACATAACGATTAAGATGGTTTCAAATCCGGAATTTTTACGGCAGGGCTCCGCACTGAACGACACGATGCATGCGGATCGAATTATTATCGGCTCAGACAATGAAGAAGCAGCCAAAAAGGTTGAAGAAATGTATCTCCCTTTACAAGTTCCAATTTTATTTACAACCGTTAGAAGTGCAGAAATGATTAAATACGCATCCAATGCCTTTTTAGCAACGAAGATTAGTTATATTAATGAAATTGCAAACCTTTGTGAGGCGGTCGGAGCCGACGTCCAAGATGTTGTCAAAGGCATGGGGAAGGATAAACGAATCGGAGGGGCCTTCCTCAATCCCGGGATTGGTTATGGGGGCTCTTGTTTTCCCAAGGATGTGAAAGCATTGCTGAAGACAGCCACTATTCATGGCACTCATTTCTCCATGCTCAAGGAAACAATCGCCATCAATGAAAATCAACAGCATCTCCTAGTGAAAAAAGCGATCCATCGTTTAGGTGATTTAAAAGGGAAAAAAGTTGCAATGCTAGGTCTTTCTTTTAAGCCGGAAACAGATGATATGAGAGAAGCCCCCTCCATCAAAATTGCCCGCTCACTGTCACAAATGGGGGTCAATGTCGTTGCCTATGACCCGATTGCCACCAATAACGCCAAGAGAGTTATAGGGGATATTATTCAATATGCTAATACTGCCTTTGAAGCTGTGGACGGGGCTGATACCGTGTTTATCGTAACGGAATGGGAAGAGTTTAAACAAATAGACCTCAGGCGCCTATTACAAAAGATGAAAGAACCAATCATTTTTGATGGCCGGAACTGTTATGGAATAGAGAAACTAAAAACCTGCGAGGCATTAGAGTATTACCCAATTGGCAAGCCTGCGGTAGTTATAAAAAACAATAATGAAAAACAATAATGAAAAAGTGTACCATTGGAAAGGGCATTCCGGTGGTACACTTTTTTGCTAGTGTCCTAATAAAAAATAGAACTAGAGCCATTAATTGCAAACGTATTTATTAACAAAAAAAGAGTATAATAATATAATATTTATCCATTTTCAGAAATATAAAAATAGGTAAAAAATTTACTAGACTTAAAAGAAACTTTGAATTACAATACTATTAGCGGAATAATAATCGAAATTATTTCCCTATTCTGATAAAGGTTTTTGGCAGATTGTGTCGCTTAATAGAAAAACAGAATGTAGCAGCACGACCTCCATTGTCGGAATAATTAAATAATTGAAAAGGGGGATTTATTAGGATGAAAAAAAGGTTTTCAAAGCTTCTTATCACATCAACGCTATTTGCTGGTCTTCTTGCTGGTTGTTCCGGCGGTGGCCAAGAAACGGAAACTCCAGGTGGCGGGAATAAAGCTGGAACAGATGCTGAAGTTATTAAAATTGGCGTAAATATGGAATTATCAGGACAAGTTGCTTCTTACGGTCAATCAAACACTGAAGGTGTAGAATTAGCTGTTGAAGAAATCAACGCAGCTGGTGGTATTAATGGTAAGCAAATTGAATTAATAAAAGTGGATAACAAGTCTGATGCACCCGAAGCAACAAATGCTGCTATCAAGTTAACAAGTCAAAATAAAGTTAATGCTATTATTGGTGCATCTACAAGTGGCAACACAGTAGCACAAGCACAAATTGCTAACGATACACAAACGGTTCTTATTACTCCATCAGGAACTAGCCCAACTGTTACTGTAAAGGACGATGGATCAGTAAATGAATTCGTATTCCGTACATCATTTATCGACCCATTCCAAGGAACAGTTGCAGCTAACTTTGCTAATCAACTAGGCATTAAAAATGCAGCCATTTTCACTGATAACGCAAGCGACTATGCAAAAGGTCTTGCAGCATCATTTAAGGAAACGTTTGAAGCAGCAGGTGGAACAATTGTTGCGGAGGAAGCTTATGTAGCAAAAGATACAGACTTCCGTTCGACATTAACTCGTATTAAATCAAAAAATCCGGAGTTCATTTATATTCCTGGTTACTATGAAGAAGTAGGTTTAATCATTAAGCAGGCTCGTGAAATGGGAATTACAGTTCCATTCATGGGTGGCGATGGCTGGGATTCTCCAAAACTAGTAGAATTAGCTGGTGCGCAAAGCTTAAATAATACATTTATTACAAACCACTATTCTGCTGAAGATCCAGATCAAAAGATTCAGGACTTCGTTACTAAGTTTAAAGAGAAGTACAATGGAAAATCACCAGATGCATTTAACGGTTTAGGATATGATTCAGTCTACCTATTAAAGGCTGCAATTGAGAGTGCAGGTAGCTTAGATCCAGTAGCAGTTAAAGATGCTTTAGCAGCAACAAAAGATCTAGCACTAGTAACAGGTTCATTTACTATTGACGAAAATCACCACCCAATTAAAGCCACAACTGTTGTTGAATATGTAGATGGCAAGCAAACATTTAAAACTAAAGTTAATCCTTAAGTGAAATGGGAGGGAGGCAATCCTTCCATTTCCCTTTTTTTGTCCGAACACGTTTGTATTTTACTTGAAGGAGTGAGAATTTATGGAATGGGTCCAACAAATCGTTAATGGTATATCGCTTGGGAGTATATACGCACTAATAGCTTTAGGTTATACGATGGTTTATGGAATTATAAAATTAATTAATTTTGCCCATGGCGATGTATTCATGGTCGGTTCATTTATTGGATTTTACGCCATTGTTGGTTGGGGATTAGCGTTCCTGCCTGCCTTACTACTAGCAATGGTAGCATGTGCAATATTTGGGGTTTTAATTGAAAGAATCGCTTATAAACCACTTCGTAACGCAACAAGGATTGCAGCATTGATTACAGCAATTGGAGTCTCTTTCCTCATCGAATATAGCACAATTTATATTCGCGGTGCCCAGTTAGAAACTTACCCGGATGTACTGCCTAATAAAACTTTCGATGTCTTCGGCGCTCAGATCAGCAGTAAATCCCTCTTAATTCTAGCTATCTCAATTATTCTTATGATCATTTTACAGATTGTTGTACAACGTACGAAAATTGGGAAGGCGATGCGCGCTGTTTCCTATGATACAGAAGCAGCCCAATTGATGGGGATTAATGTCAATACAACCATTTCTGCAACATTTGCGATTGGTTCTGCTTTAGCTGGGGCAGCAGGTGTCATTTTTGGTGCTTATTATACGAAAATCGAGCCGCTGATGGGGGTAATCCCTGGTATTAAGGCATTCATTGCCGCGGTTTTAGGTGGAATCGGGATCATCCCAGGAGCGATGGTTGGCGGTCTATTGTTAGGGGTCGTAGAGTCGATTGTAACAGCAATGGGTTATTCTTTATGGAGAGATGCAGCAGCATTCGTTATTCTCATCTTAATTCTGATTTTTAGACCATCCGGTCTTTTCGGTAAAAATACGAGAGAGAAAGTGTAGGTGAGACCCACAATGAAAAAAGGAAAAGGGTTTTGGCTATTTGTCATTCTATCAGTCTTAATTTATGGTGCTGTTCAACTTTCTATTAATTCCGGCATGCTAAATCCATTTTATACGAACACCCTCATTTTAATCAGTATTAATGTGATTTTGGCTGTCAGTCTTCATTTGGTTATTGGAATCACTGGTCAATTCTCAATCGGGCATGCTGGCTTTTTAGCAGTTGGTGCTTATCTATCAGCGATTGTAACTATGAAATTACACCTGCCTTTCCCAGTTGCTATTCTCGTTGGCGGCGTAGTTGCAGCACTTGCTGGTCTAGTTGTTGGTATTCCAAGCTTACGCTTACGGGGCGATTATTTAGCGATTGCAACATTGGGATTTGCTGAAATCATTCGTATCATCTTTTTAAATATTGATTATGTAGGTGGAGCAGCTGGAATGCAGGTTTCTCACCTAACGACTTGGACGTATGCCTTTGTTTGTTTATTTATTACGATAGTCGTCATTATGAACTTTACAAATTCGAGGCATGGCCGGGCTTGTATTGCTGTCCGTGAAAATGAAATTGCGGCCGATGCAATGGGGATTAATACAACGTATTATAAAGTAATTGCGTTTGCGTTAGGTTCATTCTTTGCCGGGATTGCTGGAGGTTTATATTCGCATAACTTCTATATCATTCAACCAGGTAACTTCGGTTTCTTCAAATCATTTGATATTTTAATTTTTGTTGTATTAGGCGGACTTGGAAGCTTGTCGGGTGCTGTCATTTCTGCGATTTTATTGACGGTTGTTTCAACGTTCTTACAGGAATATCCGGAAACGCGGATGATCATCTACAGTCTTGTGCTTGTTATCGTGATGTTATATCGACCACAAGGTTTAATGGGTACGCGTGAAATCACCGATTTATTTAAGTGGAAGAATGCGAAAGGAGGCAACGAGTATGGCCGATAAACCTTTGCTTCAGGTTCAAAAGGCAGGTATCCAATTTGGCGGGTTGAAGGCAGTTTCCGCAGTTAATATGGAAATTAACCAAGGTGAACTAGTTGGACTGATTGGACCAAATGGAGCGGGAAAAACAACATGCTTTAACTTACTTACAGGTGTGTATGTTCCGACTGAAGGCAACATTATCTTTAACGGTGAACGAATAAATGGACTTCCGCCCTATAGAGTTACCCGAAAAGGAATCGCCCGTACGTTCCAGAACATTCGCTTATTCAGCGAGCTTTCTGTTTTAGACAATGTTAAGGTTGCCTATCATTCGTTGGCGAAGCATTCCATCTTTAGCTCAGTATTCCGTTTGCCATCTCACTTTTCCGGTGAAAAAGAGATGGAGGAAAAGTCGCTTGAGTTTCTAAAGATATTTCAATTGGACAAGCTAAAAGATGAAAAGGCAAAAAATTTACCATATGGACAGCAAAGAAGATTGGAAATTGCGAGGGCCCTTGCAGCCGGTCCGAAGCTGTTGTTGTTGGACGAGCCTGCTGCAGGAATGAACCCACAGGAAACACATGAATTGATGGAATTAATTGCTTTCATCCGCAACCAATTTGACTTAACGATTCTCTTAATTGAACATGATATGAAACTAGTAATGGGGATTTGTGAAAGAATTTATGTACTGGACCATGGTCAGCTTATTGCTGAAGGTACGCCGGAAGTAATCCGTAACCATCCGAAGGTTATTGAAGCTTATCTAGGAGAGGAGGTCGGTGACGATGCTTAAAGTTGACAAAATTGATGTCTACTATGGAAATATTCAAGCCCTTAAAGAAGTTTCTTTAGAAGTAAGTGAGGGAGAAATTGTAACTTTAATCGGAGCAAACGGCGCCGGTAAAAGTACTCTTCTAAAAACATTGTCAGGTTTATTAAAGCCGAAAAATGGCCAAATCAAATACATGGGCGGTAATATCGGTGGTAAACCGGCTCAGACTATTGTAAAAGCAGGTATTTCACATGTACCCGAGGGGCGCCGTGTATTTGCGAATATGACCGTGGAAGAAAATCTGGAATTAGGTGCCTATTTAAGAAAAGATAAAAAAGAAATCCGTAACGACCTCGACAAAGTATATGAAGTTTTTCCTAGACTGTTAGAACGCCGTAAACAGCTATCTGGGACTTTATCAGGTGGAGAACAACAGATGCTTGCAATGGGAAGAGCGATCATGGCAAGACCAAGGCTGCTTTTACTTGACGAACCATCAATGGGTCTTGCGCCGCTCATGGTTAAAACCATTTTTACTACAATCGAAGAAATTAACCGTACTGGCACGACGATCCTATTAGTAGAGCAAAATGCCAATATGGCCTTATCCATCGCAAACCATGCTTATGTGATTGAAACCGGCCGCGTAGTTGTATCAGGAACAGCGAAAGAACTGCAAGCCAGTGAACAAATCAAACAAGCCTACCTTGGCGGATTATAATGAAAAAAGGAAGCAGGGGACGGTTTGCCCTGCTTCCTTCTGTTATTAGAATGTAGTACAATATATCGTATAGTTACTGGAAAAATAACCGCCTTTTTAGAAGGAAGGTCTCCCTATGAAATCGGTTCTAAAAGATTATTTAACATTTAGAAATGGAAACGGAACCATTATTACCTTATCAATCCTCTTTTTACTTTTATCCTTACTTTTTCGGGAATCGTTGTATGGAATTTTTGGTGAACAAAACTATTTAACGATCCATTTAATTATGGAGTTTTTTATCATCACCATTGCTTTTTCAATTGCGATTCAATCGTGGATGGTTTTTCCTCATATTCTATCAAGCTATCGGTTGTGGATCGGAGCGCTATTTTTTGCGGTTGGCCTCTTGGAAGTGGCGCATACGATTACGTTTAAAGGGATGCCATTTTTTTTATCAGAAAGCTCTGCTTATAAAGCCACATGGTTTTTTATGGTGTCAAGGTTAACTGAGGTTGTAGGATTGCTATTCATTGTGACCTCAAAGGATATATTGGTAAGCTCCCGCAGAAGGTTTGTAGCTTATGCAATCGCCTTGGTGTATGCAGTGTTTTGGTTACTCGTCATTTACTACCCAACCCCTTTATTTCCGGACCTTGTAAAAGAAGGAATTGGTACAACAACTTTAAAAAATAACCTCCAATATGTTGGAATGGCTGTGGAATTAATGATTATTTATGTTGTTGCTGTTCGCTTTCGGTCGAAGGAAGTTTTTAATTTTATGTTAATAATGGCATCGGTGTATTTAATGACAGCAGATTATTTTTTTACAACCTATAAAAGTGTTTACGATGTAAATAACTTTATAGGCCACTGGTTTCAGTTAGGAGGCTTCTACTTTTTGCAAAGGGCGGTCTATCAATCTTCGGTAGAAGAGCCATTTCTAAAACAAAAAGAGGCCGAAAACCTGTTAATCCAAAATGAAAGGTTTCTTCAAACGATTACAGCTAATATGGGTGAAGGGCTCATTGTAATGAACGGTAATGGGGAATTAACATATATGAACCATGAGGCGGAACGGCTTCTTGGCTGGTCAGAGGAAGAACTGTTACGAAAGAATGTTCATGATTATATTCATCGTCATAAAGATGGGGGCCATGTTTCCCGTGAAAAATGCCATGGGCTGAAGGCGAGTAAATTGGGGAAAGTTTACCGTGTTAATGAAGATTATTTCATTCGTAAAGATGGCGTTATTTTTCCTGTTTCATATGCTGCTTCACCTTTTCAGGAGGAAGGTCAAGAGACAGGATCAATCCTGGTTTTCCAAGATATTACGAAGATGAAAAAGGATCAGGAATTAATTCATTATATGGCTTTCTATGACGAATTAACGAAGTTGCCGAACATCCGCTACCTTAAAGAAAGATGGGACAGGACATTGAAGAGCCTTCCAACAAACAAGGCAGCTCTTCTTATACTTGATATTAATCGTTTCAAAAATATTAATGAGGCGTTGGGTCATTCGTTTGGAGACTTGATTCTCCAAGCTGTGGCTAACCGGCTTCATGAGAATATTTCAAAAGAGATGCAGTTATGCAGACTGACAGGGGACGAATTTGTTCTTATTCTACCAACAGGAGATAAGCAGGAAGTCATAAACGTTTATGAGCGAATCCACCAAAGCTTCAAAGAACCAATTCAAGCGCAGCATTTACTATTAAATGTGACAATGGGATGCGGGGTTGCTCTTTATCCTGAAGATGGGGCGAATCTAGACATTTTGCTGCAGCATGCCAATAGTGCTCTTGCGGAGGCGCAAGCTCAAAATAAGTCAGTGCAGTTTTATGAGCTGTCAATGGGTGGAAAGGCATTGGATCATCTTGTGTTTGAAAATGATTTATATCATGCGTTAGCTAAAAATGAGCTTCATGTTGTATACCAACCACAGGTTGATATTTTTAAAGGTCAGGTCATTGGACTTGAAGCCTTATTGCGCTGGCATCATCCGGGCCATGGCTGGATTTCACCGCTTAAGTTTATTTCAATTGCTGAAGAAACAGGGTTAATCATTCCTATCGGTCAATGGGTTCTACGTACAGCCTGCCTGCAAATGAAGAAGTGGCTGGACCAAGGTATTCCTCCTTTACGGGTTTCAGTCAATCTATCAATCAGGCAGTTTTATCAGCAAAATTTAGTACAATCGATTAAAGAGATTTTGGAAGAAACAGGGTTGCCGGCTGAGTATCTGGAGCTGGAAGTAACAGAAAGTATGATGATGAATATCGAACATACGAGGAAAACCCTGGATGATCTGAAGGAATTGGGTATTCGGATCGCAGTCGATGATTTTGGTACAGGCTATTCTTCTTTGTCTTATTTAAAGCACTTACCTGTGGACCGGTTAAAGATTGATCAATCGTTTGTCCAAGATATCGTGAATAAAGAAAGTGATTTAACGATCATTTCAACGATTATTTCGATGGCACACTTCTTAAATCTTGAAGTCATCGCTGAAGGTGTGGAGACTGTCTTTCAAAAAGAAATGCTGCAAAGCCAGCATTGTACACAAATTCAAGGCTATTTAATTAGTAAACCGCTCCCGCCGGACCAATTGTATGAAGAGTTTAATGCCATTGGGAATAAGGCAGAAAAGGTTGTTGAAGCTTATGCAGAAAGTGGAATGGAATGAGATAAGCTGTAATATTTATAGTAGTAGTTAGGGTTAACAGAGCGATGATTTTAAATTTAATCATCGCTTTTTTGACAAAATATGTTATAATATTCAGAAAACAGGACAAGCGAGGCTAGGCTCTGCTCTGCTTGGGCTGGGAATGGGGGTTTTGTAATGGAGGAAAAGGTAGTAAAGGCAATTCAAGACGATTATCCAGACGATTTTGCGTGGTGTTATGGTTGTGGAAGATTGAATGAAAGTGGACATCATTTTAGAACAGGGTGGGAAGGGGAAAATACAGTCACTATTTTCAACCCTGAGCCTGAGCATTTGGCACTACCGGGCTTTGTGTATGGAGGCTTAATTGCATCTTTCGTAGACTGCCATGGAACAGGGTCAGCTGCTCTTGCATTGCACCGAAAGAATGGACATGAACCTGGGGATGAAGCAGATCCGCCACGTTTCGTAACCGCTTCCCTGCACGTAGACTTCTTAAAACCAACGCCACATGGTGGTCCGTTAAAAGCGATTGGAACGGTCGAAGAAATTCACCCGAAAAAGTGGAAAGTCAATGCGGAAGTATATGCAGAAGACACCCTTTGTGCTCGCGGTGAAGTCATTGCTGTAGTGATGCCAAGTACGTTTGCGAAGAAGGAATAATAAAGATACCGCCTGGATTTCCAGGCGGTATCTTTATGTCTAGCTCCAGCGTCCAGCGCCTCTCTTCGTTCGTCGTGGTTTCTTTATCTCGAGACCGATGCGCCCCAGTTTCTTATTATAGTAACTCTTTACGTAGTTCTGCTGCTGACTTTGGAGATAGGTAGCTTGGTGCAACATCAAACACTGTTTTTGCCCCATACAGACCTTCTTGGTTCATCCGGTAAGCCGCGCGTGCATAAGCAACGATTACGCTTGAAGTAAATTCAGGATTGCTGTCAAGCTTGATTGAATATTCCACTACATGGTTCGTGGTATCGCTTGATTGACCGCTACGGATGACGAATCCACCATGTGGCATTGCTGAATGGTTTGCTTTCAACTCTTCTTCAGAAATGAAGTTTACAGTTGTATCATAATCTGCAAAATAGTTCGGCATTGTTTTAATAGCCGTTTCAATTTCTGCAAGATCCGCCCCCTCTTCAGCGACTACCCAGCATTCTCTTAAATGCTTTTCTCTAGTAGAAAACTCTGGATTTTCAGCATTGCGGACGCGCTCTACAGCTTCCTCAATCGGAATAGTATATTGGACGCCAGCTTTAACACCTTGAACACGGCGGATTGCATCAGAGTGACCTTGGCTTAAGCCTTTACCCCAGAATGTATAAGTTGCACCATCAGGAACTACGACTTCTCCCATTAAACGGTTTAATGAGAATAAACCTGGATCCCATCCAACTGAAATAATACTTGTTTTATTATTAGGCTTAGCTGATGCATCAACAGATTCGAAATACTCAGGGATTCTAGCATGAGTATCAAAACTGTCAATGGTATTAAAAATTCGCGCATATGTAGGGCCTTGCTCTGGTAGATCAGTTGCGGAACCGCCGCATAAAATCAATACATCAATTTCATTCGTATAGCTTTCAATCTCATTAATGGAAAGTACTTTAATGCTATCATCATTTACATTAACACTTTCAGGAGCTCTTCTTGTAAAAACATATGAAAGAGTCATGTCACTGTTTTTCTTCACAGCGGCTTGTACACCTCGTCCAATGTTTCCATATCCAACGATCCCAAGTCTAATTTGATTTCCCATGTTTTTTCCCCCAGTTTTATTTAAAAACGTTCTCAATTAGGTTCTATCATGATGATTTAGTATACCACCCATTTTTTCAATTGTCCAAATTCGTCGAAATTGAAACAATATATAGTTTGGATAAAATTAATGTCGGAGTGAGATCGATTGATAAGGTAGCTTTTCGAGCAGACCAAAGACTACAATTGTTGAAAAGAATTAACATCTTTTTCCTGACTTTTAATGTATGGTAAAGGTGAGATTTCTATATATTTTCGAACTTCGATTTGGAGAAGAGTGAGATTATGACCGTTCTATTAACTGCAAAAAAAGTATCGAAGGTCTACCAAATGGGTGAAGTTACTGTCCAAGCATTGAAAGATGTTAATTTTGAAATAAATAAAGGTGAATTTATTGTCGTATTAGGTCCAAGTGGGTCTGGAAAAAGCACGATGATTAATTTAATCGGTGGCATGGATACGGCAAGCTCAGGTGAGATCTACTATCAAGAACAGCCATTACATCAGGCGACCGAAAGAATTTTAACGGAGTATCGGCGCAATGCAGTAGGTTTTGTTTTTCAATTTTATAATCTAATGCCGAACCTAACGGCGTTCGAAAATATTCAGTTGTCGACCCAGATCGCGAGGAAACCACTCGATCCGATGGAGGTTTTAGGGCAAGTGGGGTTAGCTGACCGGGCTGATCACTTCCCAGCGCAATTGTCGGGGGGAGAACAGCAAAGGGTGGCGATTGCTCGCGCTGTTGCCAAAAACCCGGAGATTTTATTATGTGATGAGCCGACTGGGGCTTTGGACTTCTCTACTGGAATTCAGGTGTTGAAGCTGTTGCGTGAGTTCAATAAAACGATGGGAAAAACAGTAATGATTATTACCCATAATGCTGGCATTGCTGATATGGCAGACCGCGTTTTTTTTATAAAAGATGGAAGGCTTGAAAAAATTCAAGTGAACGAACATCCTCTTGACCCGGAGGAGGTGTCCTGGTAATGCTGTGGCGCAAAATGTTCCGAGATATTCTTGAAAATAAAGTCGCCTATATCGCCTGTGCGATTGTCATCGCGATTGGTCTGATGACGTATACATCGATGTCAATTGCAAAAGATGGTTTGTTTAACGCGAAGGACGAATTTTACCAGGAATATAGCTTTGCCGACGGTTTTGCCAAGGTAAAAGCAATTCCGCTTACAAGGGCACAAGCGCTGGAAGAAATAGACGGTGTCGAGGCTGTTAGTGGCCGTCTTGTTAAAGATGTCAGGGTGTTGATGCCGGATACGGAGGAAAGTGTCTATCTTAGATTGATTTCGTTGCATGCCCCGGAAGGAAATGAATTGAATGGCATTAAGCTTGAAAAGGGTGCGTTTCCTACAACGAATCAGCAGCAGGTTTTAGTTGCTGATAAATTTTATGAGGCACACAAGTTACAAATCGGCAATAAAATTAACGTTATTATCGAAGGAAAGCAGGTAGAGCTGTCTGTTAGTGGCACGGGGATAAGTCCTGAGTATATTTATGCGCTTAAGGAGCTTCAAAGTGTGGCTTCGGACCCGATGACCTTTGAAGTAGCCTACGTGCCATATGAGGATATGGAGCAGCTTTTTAATCAAAACGGTTTGGTTAATGATATTTCGTTCACGCTTAAACCGGGCGTGGCCTATGAGGATGTTGAACAAGCAGTCAAGTCAGATTTGGAACGTTATGAGCTGAATGGCCTTTATGCTGCCAAAGACCAGCTCAGTAATGCGATGTTAACAGAAGAATTAAAGCAGCTTGAAAGGATGGCTAGTAGCCTTCCGGTGATTTTTCTAATCATCGCAGCGATTATTTTATATATCATGTTAAAACGGCTTGTTGAATCGCAACGAGGTCAAATTGGTACATTGAAGGCCTTTGGCTACCGCAGATCGGAAATACTGTTTCATTATTTATGGTATGGCATTTTTATTGGTATTTTTGGCGGAGTGCTCGGAGGGGTTTTGGGGATTTGGGTCTCAAAGTATTATTTACAGATCTATCAGATGTTCTTTAACCTCCCCAATATTGGGGCACATACTTCCATGAAGTATTTTTATCTTGGAATCATAATGGCAGTGCTTTTCAGTGCGGTCGCCTCCTTTCAAGGTGTGCGAGGCGTGATCCACCTTCAGCCTGCAGAGGCGATGCATCCTGTTGTGCCGACTTTTGTTAAAAAGACATTGTTGGAAAAGATCCCTGGATTTTGGCGGGCATTCAATGTTCAGGGGCGGATGGCGGTTAGAAACTTGTTACGTAATAAAAATCGAAGTTTTTTCACACTGATTGGAATGGTGTTTACTTTTAGTATGATGGCGTCGTTTTTTTCTTTATCAAGTATGTCGGAAACGATGATCATGGATCAGTTCACAACGGTACAGAAGCAGGATGTGAAATTGACCTTTGTAAAACCAATGCCGCGCTCCGATGTTATCCGTGAACTGAACAATGTTGACGGGATTAAACGAGTCGAGCCTTTTCTTGAGATACCAGTTTCATTGAAATTTTTAAATCATAAAAAAGATGTGATTGCTTTAGGGATTTCAGAAGGTTCGGAGCTTTATAATGTGTTTGATAAAGACGGAAACCGCCTCGAGGTTCCGAAGTCAGGAATGATGGTTTCTGAACAGGTTGCGGATAAGCTTGGTGTCCAGGTTGGTGATGTGCTCCAGGTGGAAAGTATTTTTGCGAAGGACGAAAAGCTGGGCATTAAGATTGAAAAAATTATTCCGCAATATTTAGGGGCCAATATTTATTTGAATCAGGATGCGTTGCTGGGGCTGTTAAAGCAAGGTGAGATGATGACATCTGCCCTGATTGCAATCGATGAGCGGGCAATTCCGGCATTAAAGGATGGGTATCGTTCGTCAAAATATATAAGTACCATTGAGATTCGCCAGGACATGATTGATAAATATGAGGAACTGATGGGTTCAGCGGTCTATGTAATGTGGATAATGGCGATTATCTCCATCATTACCGGCTTTGCCATTGTCTATAATTCTAGCATTATTTCACTGGCGGAACGAAAGAGAGAGCTTGCTTCTCTGCGCGTGATGGGAATGACCCCTAAGGAAGTGATGGAGGTGATCTCGGTTGAGCAATGGTTTATCGGCTTTACTGGGATGATTGTTGGGATCCCGTTGGCGTTCTTAATGAATCAAGCGATGTCGACAAGTATGAGTAATGATCTGTATACAATCCCGCCAGGAACGAGTGGAAATGCGATTGTGCTTGCTTTTATCGGAACGATTTTTGCGATAGCGGTTTCGCAAATCTCAATTTCAAGGAAGGTTAGGCAACTTGATTTGGTGGCGGTTTTGAAGGAAAGAGAATAGTGGAACACGGGGCCGGTCCGCGTGTTCCAAGGAGGGGAAGACAATGGAAGCACATTTGAAATGGGTAATCGGAGCAATTTTGGCATTAGGCATTGGCGGCTATTTTGTCTATAATTCTACAAAACCCCTTGAAGCAGAGCTGCTTGAAGTCAAGGCGCAAACGATATCCCAGTCCTTTAAAGAAGAAGGGCTTGTAACAGCAGCTGTCGAGCGGCCTGTGTACAGTGTCATTAACGGAAAAATAATCAATATTCCTGTCACAGAAGGACAACAGGTGAACAAAGGGGATTTGCTTGTCGAGATTGAATCAAAGGATCTCGAATCGCAGCTCAGCCAGTTGAAGGCCCAGCTTGAAAGCATCAATGGTCAGGAAAAACAAGCAAAAAGAACCCCGTATATAGCTCAAGAAAAGCAGCAGCAGCTAATGATGGAAGAAACAAAGCGGCAAATCGAGCTTGAAAAACAAAATTATAATCGAATCAAAACATTATACGACAGCGGGGCTGTGTCTAAAAAAGAATTAGATGACGCCCAAAATAGAGTGGAACAGCTTGAAAATAACTTGCTGCAGCAGGAACAAGCGTTGAAGCTAATTGAAGAGCAATCTAAACCGTTGGCAGGAACGGATCAGTATTTTAAAGGTTTAAAAGAATCACTGAATGAGCAAATAGGTCATCTTAAATATTTAATCTCAAACAATAGAATTGTTGCGCCCATCAGTGGGATCGTGAATGAATTGCCTGTCCGGGAAGGGGCGATGGTAACAGCACAGACCCCTTTAATGACGTTGACTTCCAATGATGAGCTGCAGGTTGAAGTATTTCTTTTAACTGAGGACGTCATAAGTGTGGAAGAAGGAATGCCGGTTACATTGATTCAAAAAAGAAAAAATGGCGATTTGGAATTTCCAGGTGTTGTAACAGCAATCGCACCAGCAGCTGAAGAAAAAATTTCGGCGTTGGGATTAACCGAGCATAAGGTGAAAGTTACGGTAGCCCCTGAGACAAATAAAGCGCCAGAGCTGCGACCGGGCTATGCGTTGGATGTCAAGTTCACTACATTAGAGCAAGAAAGTAAACTAGCGGTGCCTAAGGTTGTCCTGTTCCCATATGAAGATGGCGATGCATTATGGCTTGTAAAAGATGGGAAAGCGACGGTACAAAAGGTTGAGAAGGGCATGGAGACTGACGAGCTTGTTGTGATTGAATCCGGCTTGGAGGTTGGTGATAAGGTTATTAAAAATCCTCAGTTGGAAGGATTGGGGGAGGGAAAAGCGGTGGAATAATTAGTTTTTTATATGGGGAAATCAGGTGGATACAAGGTGCCACCTGATTTCTTTGGTAGTAAGCTTGTTAAAGGGGATGTAATTCTATTGAATGAATCCAACAACTCAGTCTTAATATGTGACAACCAATCTTGAACATAAACACCTTGTAAATTTAGTTAATGTAGGTCACCTTACTTGTAGTAATATTCATCAAATTAGTTTTATTCCCGACTATTTTTATCTTTATAAATCATAATATTACCTATAACTTTTTGGCCTTGTTCACTTTTTAAAAAGTCAATTTCACTCCTGGTTAAACGCAAATTATTAAGTCCTAAATATAGACCATTATTATCTTCAGCATAACCATTCTTAAGATACCTTACCCCGATTTCTAGACACTTGGAAGTAAGGGCATTACGACTAATTCCTTGCGATTTTAAAAGGTCATTAAAATCATCTAACCATCGCTGATCTTCAATTGATGGTGTATAAGTCCTTCCTTTTTGAATCTCATATCCTTGTTCACTCATCTAAAATAACTCCTTTCTATATCTTATCTTTTAAGATGGTTTTTGGTAACAACCTTTTACTGACTTCCCGTTCTATTGCACTTAACAACAAGGAAAAGTAATCTTAAATTTGGTGCCAAGTTGAGGCTTACTATGTATTTCTATATTTCCACCATGAGTAATAATAATTTGTCTTGCAATTGCCATGCCTAATAATTGATTAAAAACCCTCTTACTAAAAACAAGGTAGCATCTAATAAGGATTAATTATTTTTGGTACCAATTCTGATGTTTATGATGGAGTATTCCCAGAGTTTTTCCACGGCTTTTATAAGAGTGGTTATGGATTAGATGTTGGGGTATTATATAGAGACAGAGAATTTAAAATATTTTATAGTGGCCCATCAGGTACAATTCCTAAAAAATACGATCAAGTTTCTCTTTCAGGTGTTTCAAAAGGTGATACAATAGAATTAAAAACTTATTTAAGTGGTTCTAAAATCGTTGCTGAGGTTTGGAAGGGTACTACCAAAGTAAACACTTTAAATGTTCCACTATCATCTGGAGCTGCTTCAAGTTTTGCTTCTGGTGCAAAAATAAATCGAGAACTTACAATTGCATCTAATAGACCAAATTATATTCCTTGCAAAGCGTTTTTTAGTGATACAACCTTCTCAAGGACTACACTTACTACAACAAGTTATTCATATGAAAAATTAAGAATAAATAATAGCGTTTTAACACGGTATGCTGACGAAGGCTCAATGAATGGCAATAGATACGGATATCTGACCCCGACAGAAGACAGCGAAGGATACGTTAAAGACACAGGTTCTTGTGATTTTAGATAATTCATTTTTCATCAAACAAAGGGTGTCGCATATGCAGCACCCTTTGTTTTCTAACTTAATACTAATATTACTCTACGTGTAGCCAAGTTACAGCGTCATTATCATCGGTATTAATATATACCTTCATTTCTCCAATTTCAAAACTATCTGACCATAAATCTCTCCTAATTCCATTTTCATAATCAAATTGTGTATTCATGATACGTTTTACTATCTCACTTGTTTTCGTGGTATCTTTTATTTTACTATTTAACATATAAAATAAGTCGTTTTCTAACTTAGTATAGTCTTTTATCTTACTCCACTCTATATGTATACTAGTAGTGTGTCCATCTGTAATAACGGTCAATTCATTATTTATTGGTAATAGAAAACCACTATAATACACATCTTTCGAAGGGGTAAACCAGTTATATTCTAAAGCGATTCTATTTAAAATGGTAAGGGCTTGTTCTACAGTAATAGGTGATTTAGGATCTAGTTTCGGTTCTCTAACACCAACACCACTAATAATCCCTTGCTTAACACAATAAAGTATAGAGCTATAAGCCCATTTACTTATTTCATTTTTATCAGCATAATAATTTAAATCCCCAGTTGCGTCTGTGTTGATTCCATTCATATTTAAGAACCGCGTGATCATTGTTGCAAACTCTTCTCTAGTTAGGCTAGCTGCCGAACCGTACTCAGATTTACTTATTCCTTTTATAATTCCCAATGAGTACGCTCTTTGAACATCTATAGAATTTGTATCTTTAAATGGATGCTGTTTCAACTCTATACTATTTTTGTCAGTTTTAGTTGCTATTCCATAAAAAGCAATAATCAATTCTGCGAAATCTTCCCTAGTCAAACTTTCTAAATATTTTTCATCCTTCAAAACATCTGGAGCATCCACTTTATTTTCCAAAAAGTTTGATATTGCATGAGAGGACCACCCATGATTATAAGCTGAAGCAATGTTTATATTTCCCGCCACCAATGTCAAAGTAATTGACAAAACTAATAGGAACTTTAAAAAAATTGATCTCATATATTTCCCACCCCTTGGATATATTAAATAACCCTGAATTTCGAAGGCTCTAATACGAAAATTCTAATTTAAAATACTCCAATATTTAATAGAATAGGCTTTAAACTGATCCAAAACACCAAAGAAAGAAACATATTCTGGTAATTTATTATAACACAATTAAAACGAATATTGGGAGGACTTACATTGAGCCAACTTTGGAGTACGCTACTTCATATGGAGGAATCTCCCTGTCATCAAAAGTCCCATGGCATTAAATCCCGCCTGATCCACAGGCTTGAAAATTGAGATAATTGTATGTTGAAATACTACATAGCCAAATTTAAACTTAATGCTCCACCGCTACATTTTTTATCTCAAAATGGGTATAGTAACAAAAAGAAAAGCGTGGCAGTGCCTAATATTTAAAAAGCTGCCAAAACGCTAAACCATAACATTGATAAAGGTGGAGACGAAATGAAGAACACAAGTGAATTTGTAGCGAGAATACATGATAAACAACAAAAGGATGAGCAAAATCGCAAACACGGGAAAGGCCATCCAGAAAAAAGATTGCCTAATAAGTCGCACAGTCAAAGTAAAATGGGGGAGTAGTCCCAATTAAAGATTCGGAATAAGCTAAATTCAAAATCAGGTGGCACCCAGTCCACCTGATTTTCTAATTCCAATGCTATAATACAATCGACTTTCCTAAGCCTTCCAACAAGTTTATAACTTACCATCAGCCTTAATCCTCTCCCAATAATGACTAGTTGATTTTTTACATGATAAAAAACTCATCATACTTTCATATTTTGAAAGTAGCTAATAATAGTTACAAAGAAACCCATTTACACCCCTACAAAACCTTATTTTATGTCAAATTATTATAAGTATAAACCCAACATTTGCCGAACCATCTATATTTTATCTCTATAAAGCTGCAGTTACATAGATTTTCTTGCTGTAAGTTCGATCTAGAATAAAAAATATTTGGGTTTTTTGTAAAATGTTGTAATTCCCATCCTCAATCCTTCTTTAGTAAATAAGGAAAATTAAATGGGGTGATCTGGTTGACGTATTTGAACTTGCTACAATGTTTTTGTGAATCAAGAAAAGTACAAGCCTTTTATACTAGTTGTTTAGAAAATGCTATTACCAAAGAGGAAAAAGAATTTTTAATGAAACTAGCTGAAACTGCTACCAAAACGTCCAATGAAATTAAGGAATTTTGTGAATTAATTCACAGATTAGAGGAATAAATCTTTTATTTATACTATAAATCCCCAATTAATATTGTAAAATTTTTACAAGTGGGGGATATACCTCCGAGTAAAGGTAGGTTTTAAGATGGTAAATAAACAGTATTGTTGTAGAAAATTTTTAAAGTTTACTGAAGAAAATCAGGAATTTTTGAACAATCCGTTAATTAAGAACTTTTTATCAATAGATGAAAACTTCCATTTATTTAAACAATCAATTTGTCATCCAACTATTGAAAATCAAAAACTATTAGATAAGAAGTTTAATGCTTTTTATTTTTATATTCGTTTTACTACATATTTATCTTCTACAATTTACTATCACGCACTAAATTTTGACAAGAAAAGTAGACAAACAAATTACAGGTTTCCCGTTATATTAGATCAACCTGTAGGTAGTGATTCAGAGACATCTCATAAAGAGTTAGTTAGGTATCACGAGAACTTCGATATTGAATCGGCAAACATTTTAGATTATATAATTGACACTAATCTTTATAGGGCATTACAAAATATAACAACTAACCAAAGACAAATCCTATACCTTGTTTATATAAAGGGATTCACGGATACAGAGGTTAGTATTCTTTTAAAAAAGTCACAACAAACCGTTACTAAGTCACGCAATAATGCATTACAAAAAATCAGAAGGCAGATGGCGGAAAAAGTTGATAATTGAACTTCGGAGCTCAAATTATGAAGGGAGTAATTCTAATGTATGAAACTTTATATCAATTAGTAGTTGAATCGAAGGAAGATAATAGAGCAATTGAAAAGATATTAAAGATATTCAAACCAAAGATTAAAAAGACTCTACTTCAAACAGGTTTACAAAATCGAGAAGACCTAGAACAAGAATTACAACTTAAAATGATGAATTTGATAAAAACATATAACGTAGACACCGTTGGATTTTGGGAGTTTTACGAAAGAAACAGAAAAGGGGTGAGACAATGACTCCGGCAGAAACACCCTTTTGGATAGCCTTACTTGGAAACTTTGGATTTCCTATAGCAATCACAGTATATCTATTTCTCCGTTTTGAAAAGAAGTTGGATAACCTAGGAGATGTCATTATGCAATTAGTGGAGGTTATTAAAACTGCAAAATATAGTAAATGAGTTGTGAATTTTAGTAAATAATATTCTTTAATTGTTTAAGAAGGCTACTAACCTCTGTTCATTTGTCCTGCCTTCTTTCTTTAGTAAGTTAACCGTTCAGTCATAATGAGCGGTATTTTTTATAACCTTTTTAACCTCAAATAAGAAGAGTGATAGCTAATGAGTAATCTAACTCGTTTATAACCCATTGATACACGAAGTAACGTTACCCCTAGTTCAATTACTCTTTTAATGATTACAGCCATGACTGAGTGACACCCGTGCCATAGTTTTGAGCCACTAGGAAATTGAAAAGCCGCTAGGATAGAATGTGTTCTGCATGTAACTAGAGGTATCAGTTTGTCACTTTACAAAGAGCCTCTACGGGCATGGATTCCTAGCCAGAAAGCTAGCATCCATGGGGCTAGCTAAGCCGACAAGGCTATCATGCCCGCCTCTCCTTGTAAAGTGCACGTCTAGTCCGAAACATATTTTATGGTGGCTCTGACGATGGCAGGGGTGTCGCTCAGTCATGGCTGTAATCATTTAATGCTAAAGTAAATAAACCCGCCACTGAGATAATTAATACGATCGAAAAAATCGCTAAATATCTTTTCATTCTTCCACCCCATTTATTGATATTAATACAATATTACAAATAATTATTTGATAGTATAATTATTTATTACCATTTAATTGTAAAATATTCTTATTAACCATATCAAAATAAAAAAGAAAATAATTAAATATAAAATTAGGTTGTATTTTTATTTGACCAATCTTCTTTATTTAATAGATTCACAAATCAAACAAAATGAGAGGAAGTGGTAAATTTCATTTTTTTATAGGTAAACAAAGGAGAAGAGGGGGGTAGGGTGAGTTATATTAAAAACTTTTATAAAGATTTAACTTTAAATGCTACTATGAAAAATTGAAGATTATTTCGAAAGGGGATAATACTATGTATGTTAATGATGCTATTTCAACAGTTCTGATACCTCAAGGGATGCAAAACAGGCAGAAGGATTATATCAAGCAAAAACATTTGACACGTTTAAGAGAGTTTTTGAATGAAGCTGAGTTCGAGTTTGTAACTGAAAATAATAATTTAGAAACTCAACAAATTGATTTTGAATTGCTAGGACAAAAAGATTTTGGTAAATGGAACTTTTTTAAAACCAATTTTAAAAATAAAAATAATTTAAAAGGCGAACTAGCACATATTTTCAATGAAGATACATCAGTCACTAGATTTTCAATCCCAACCAAAGACGGAAAAGTTTATGAAGAAATGACTACTCTTGGATATGAAAATAATGAATTTGAAAAACTAATTGAATTTGCAAAAGAAAAGGAATACATTCTAGACTTTGACAGTTCTCAAGCGGTTTTAGATGTTATTTATGAAAATGAAAATCTGAATCCACAAGTAATAAAAACCTTTTTTATACCTGTGACGGATACTAATAAAAATCTTGGTTTCTTAGCTATCAGCGATAAAAATAATCAACCTATATTATCTCTTGGTAATCAATCTTCAATTGTAAAAGATAATGAAATTATTACAATACAGGCTGATAGTTGTAAGCTTTTATGGCTTCAATGTATGTCTGATTGCCTAGGTTGTTCTTCAATTGGTGCATGCGCAATTTTAATTACTTCATGTACAGCTGCTTGTTGTACTTGTATTAACCCTGCAACTTGTTTTGCATGTGCTGTGTGTGTCTCTGTTGCTTTACATTGTATGGTGAAATGTGAAGTATATTGGTAAAATAATCACCCTCCAAAGGATAGTTTGTTTGCACTAAGGCTATAAGCCTTTACTATCAGCCAGCGTCTAAAGGCGCTGGCTCTCATATGAATTCAAAGTCTCTATTGCCTTTGCCACTTTTCCACCCCTAAAGGGCTGTTTTTATTACATGGCAACCATTGGAGGGATTTGTATATTCCTTTACACATAATTTATCTAAGCTATATCGTGTTTTTCTTAATCTTGAATGTATTTTTTTATTGTAGCTCCGTTTAGCCCTACCGTACTTACTAGCATCCTTCATCCCCAAAATACCTGTTTCCAAATTAATGTTTTAAATTTGTGTGTTTATCAATAATCATGAGCGCCTCTACCCTTTTACCTTGAAGTAAGTTGAATAATCTGGGAAATAGCAAATACTCCAATGCTTGTAACAACAGCAAGAATCATATAAACAACAAAATCAATTGATAAAAGCCCCAAAGTAAATACAATAATTCCAACTATTAAGAAGAGTAAAATATAAGTAAAAGCTATAAAACAAGATATTAACCTAATATGCCAAGTTCTTTGGTCTTGCACAATTTCTACCGATGTCCAACTTTCCTTTTGCGCTTTAATGAAATGAGTAGTTGTTGAGTAACCGAAAAGTATAGAAATAAACATCCACACCCACCATATTCTGGCATCATTGTTATATGCCGAAATACTTACATAAATAAACGCTACACACAAAAGACCATTACTTAAAAATAGGATCCATTTAGGGATACGCATACAAATTCCTCCTTCAAATTTCACTCTTTCTCAAAATAAAAAAGGTGTTCAACTGTATCATTCAGCGAATTTGCAATTAATAGGGCGACTCCAATTGTTAGCTCGTATCTTTTCTTTTCGATTGCAATAATTGTTTGACGTGTAATTTTCACTTGATTTGCTAATTAACCTTGTGTAACATTAAGCATTTTTCTTCTTATTCGGACTTTATTTTTTACGCCTCCTCTTTTCAAAATTATTCCATCTTTAGTATACCATAACATCCACAAAATGTAACGCAAACATTACATTTTATATTCCCTTTCTAATGCCTAGTGAAGATAACCTAGGTTGAGAACTAGGTGCCCCTCTGGATTTACCTGGACAATTGGGATTAATTTGGGGATGGTAAGGAATTGTAGGGAGGATACATTTGCTTATCCTTTTATCTTGAATAATCATTATCGGGATAATGTTTTATTTACTGGGTGTAAACGCTAAAATAAAAGTGGTTCTTACAATAACTTGGTGAAGGTTTCAGTTCACAACTTTTGTGATATAGTATAAATAAGAAGGGAGTTGATTATAATGATTAATTCAATCCTTCATCATGATGACAATATAAACATTTTAGGTATTTCTGAAGATTCCCACCATATCATCTTTATAATTGAACCTCAAACGCAGACTGCAATTTGCCCAGTCTGTCATCACGAATCTCATCGTCAACATAGTAAATATATGCGTATCGTGCAAGATTTACCGATTAATGACCGAGAGGTAACCCTTTTTATTCATTCACACAAATGGTTTTGTGATCAAAATGATTGTGATACAAAAGTTTTTACAGAACGTATTCCTTGCTCAAACCCCACCGTCGTAAAACACAAAGGTTAGAAGATTTATTACGTATCCTTGCTTTTTCGATGGGTTGTTTGCAGGCTGAGAAAGTGTGTGGTCTTTTGCATATACCCGTCAGTCACGATGCATTACTAGATTTAATCTATAAAACACCTGTTCAGCCAAAAGAAGAGAATAGATGCTAATCCAGATTCTTTTTCTTTATATGCCCAACGTGACCCTACCAAGCATGAGCATATGGAAGAAATCCGACAAGTGTATGGGTATAAGAATTTTTCTGCAAGTAAATATCGTGAGGCAGCACAGTTTTTATTGCAACATGCCCTCCAAAATGGGAATGCAATGTACTTGCTTCGTACCGTTCAAGAAAAACTACGAAATCAAAAAATAATACTTCCTGGCATAACTACTATAGAACGACTTGTTTGGGAAACCCGTCGGAGGGCAGAGGAAAAAGTTTTTAAAGCTTTAACTGGAACCCTTTCAGAGTGGCAAAAACAAAAATTGGATACACTTATCGACCCTTTTGTAGAAAATAGGAAAACTCCATTAGCATGGTTGAGAGAACTTCACGGCCAGTCATCACCGGATGCCTTTCTAAAAGTAATAAGGCGTTTGGAATATATTCGGGATTTGAAGCTTCCAACAAATATACATGAAGTACATCCCAATCGATTGCTTCAATTATCACGTATAGGAGCACGTTATGAACCCCATTCATTCCGTAGATTTAAAGAAAATAAGAAATAGGCCATTCTTGTAGCATACCTAATGACACTTAGTCAGGATTTAATTGACCAAGCAATTGAAATTCATGATAGGCAAATGATGATATTACAATCGAAAGGTCGCAAAACTCAAGAGGAAATGCAAAGGGAAAATGGAAAAGCAGTAAATGAAAAAGTCGTTCATTTTGCAGATATTGGGGCTGCCCTTATCCAAGCACGAGATGAAGGACTTGATCCATTTAGCACCATTGAAAAGGTAATGCCGTGGGATAAAATCGTTACTTCTGTTGAAGAAGCGAAAAAACTAGCACGGCCAATGGATTATGATTACCTTGACTTGCTAGAAAACAGATTTACTTATCTCAGAAAATATACCCCTGCTCTTCTTACATCATTAGAATTTCGTTCTACAAAAGCAGCAGAACCATTATTAAGTGCATTAAAAACATTGAACGAGATGAATGAATCTGGAAAAAGAAAAGTACCAGATGATGCTCCATTAGATTTCGTTCCAAAACGATGGGAAAAGCATGTGTATGATGAGGAAGGGATAATTAATCGACATTATTACGAAATGGCTGCCCTAACGGAATTAAAAAATCATATTCGTTCAGGGGACGTATCTGTAGTCGGTAGTCGGCTTCATAAAGACTTTGAGGAGTACCTTGTTCCCAAAGATGAATGGACAACAACCAATCTTAAAGAAACTAGACTGGCAGTTCGTTCATCAGCAGAGGAATACCTTGAGGAAAGAAGGAAAGCTTTAGCTGAACGCCTTACGTGGGTTTCAAATAACCTTGATAGTCTTGAAGGAATAAATATTGAAAAAGCTAAACTTAGGGTGGATCGTTTGGAAAAGAATACCCCAGAAGATGCACGAACCTTCAGTTTATCCTTATATAATATGCTTCCAAGAATTAAGCTCACTGACCTTTTAATGGAGGTAGCGCACTGGACAGGATTTGACGAAATGTTCATACATGCTTCCACCAATCGGCTTCCAAAGGGAGAAGAAAAGGTCATTTTGATGGCTGCGCTCATGGCAATTGGAACTAATATGGGTATTTTTATATATCCCCCGAAGTGGCTCATATAATGACTCAAAAATACTTGGAGGGAATGCCATTATACCGCCAAGAAAAACAATTTAGTAGAATGGGGCTAGTTTTGTCACGCCAAACGATTGCCAATTGGATGATTCAGGGTGCGGACCGCTGGTTATATCCAGTCTATCATCGTATGCATCAACTTCTTCTAAAATTAGATATCATTCTAGCGGATGAGACAACCCTGCAAGTACTTCGGGAACCTGGTCGTGCGGCTACTACCAACTCTTATTTGTGGTTGTATCGTACAGGAATTGAAGGACCTCCAATCGTACTTTATGATTATAAAGAAACGAGGGCTGGAAATAATCCAAAAGAATTTCTCTCAGGGTTTAAAGGATATCTACAGGTAGATGGATACTCCGGTTATCATAAGGTTGAAAATGTCATCCTTGTGGGCTGTATGGCTCACGCCCGCAGAGGATTCACCGATGTGTTAAAATCCTTGCCAGCTAATAGCCCTAAGCCAGAAACAGCTACTGAAGGTCTCCAATTCTGCAATAAACTCTATGCGATTGAGCGAGAGTTAAGAGAATTAGATCCGAAAGAACGCTATGAAAAACGTCTAGAAGAAAGCAAACCTGTACTAGATGCCTTTTTGTCATGGCTACAATTTCAAGAGCAGAGAGTGGCACCTAAAAGTGGACTTGGAAAAGCCATCACATACTGTCTAAACCAATGGGATAAATTGGTGGCCTTTTTGGCGGATGGGCGTTTGGAGATTGATAATAATCGAAGTGAGCGTTCAATCAAGCCCGTAGTGATTGGACGCAAAGCGTGGCTATTCGCAAATACACCAAAAGGTGCTAAAGCAAGTGCTATTATCTATAGTATTGTGGAGACAGCAAAAGCGAACGGATTAAATCCGTATTATTATCTTCGCTATCTATTTGAGCAGCTTCCCAATATGGATTTGACAGATGAAAATGCTTTGGATCGATTATTACCCTGGTCTACGACACTCCCTGTAAGTTGCATAGTGTTCAACAAGTTATCTAAATAATACTCCAGTCCTCAGCCTTGAAGAAGGTGGGGACTATTTGT
>DULJ01000094.1 GCA_012840465.1 Caryophanales bacterium | reverse complement strand
TTACTCACCCGTCCGCCGCTAAAGTCAGGGGAGCAAGCTCCCCATCATCCGCTCGACTTGCATGTATTAGGCACGCCGCCAGCGTTCGTCCTGAGCCAGGATCAAACTCTCCGAAAAGTGTTTGATTACTCAAAATTAATACTGACTTGTTCGTCGGATAAATAATCCGACTTTGTTTGCACGCTTGACATTTTGTTTAGTTTTCAAAGATCATTTCGTTTATCTCTAAACTTTCATTTCATCGTGAACCATCAACAACTTTTTCATCTTAATACTTTGCTTCGTGGAAGTCAACAACCTTCCCCCAAAAAAGAAAGAAGTTTTTCCGTGGAATCAAATATGTGATGAATTTTGTTTTACTTTGTCGAACCTGACAGCAAATAATAATATATCAGGATTCATTTCCGGCGTCAACATCTTTCGAGAATTTTTTTCAACAAAAAAGCTGACCTAATTCGTTAAGGATAACAACAAATTGATCAGCCCCAAATTCCACATAATGTAGTTAAAAATTCGTATCAATTTCATTAATTGGCCAATATCTTAAATTTACTTTTCCAACTACATTCTCAATTGAAACAAATCCAAAAAGTCTGCTATCATAACTGTTTTTTCTGTTATCTCCTAAAACAAAAATATGATCTTTAGGAACGACCTCACTCACACCATTGCTTATGCCTTTTAAAGTAAAATCACCAGTTAGCTTCTCTCCGTTTAACCCCATTTTGTATTTTTCTAAATACGGCTCTTTTACAGCTTTATTATTAATATATAAAACATCATTTTTATACTCTACCTTATCGCCGGGCAGTCCAATAATTCTTTTCACAAAATCGTCTTCGGATGTGGCATGGAAGACAATAACATCGAACCTAGTTAAATCATCGATCTCATCGACTATTTTATTAATAATTAACAAATTTCCATTCTCAAGCGTCGGCATCATCGATTCCCCATCAACAATATAGCTCGAAAAGAAAAACGTTCGAAAAAAGACTGCCAAAATAATGGCTACCCCAATTGTTCTAAGCCATTCCAACCCCTCTGAATCTTTATCTTTCTTCATGCTCATTCCCCCATGCTTCTTTAACGTGTGTATATTTTTTCTCCCACTTTTCTCCCATTATGATAATTGGACCCTTTTCTCTATTTGTTTACCGATATACCATAATAGGAACATTAATATTAAGACAAATACTGTTTTAAATGGTTGGTCTATTAATGATTTTAGGTCATAACCGATAAAAGAGACTGTAAAAATCATAACCAATTTTCCGAGCAAAACCGCCAAAATAAACTGCTGTTTACTTACCTTGGATAGTCCTGCTACCACGTTAATCAAGGAAGATGGTGAAAAAGGAAAACAGAGCATTAAGAAGATAAAACCGAAACCATGACGTTCAATCCAGTTCATTAATTTTTTTACCTTTTGATGTTTCGTTAAAAAGTTAAAAAACCTTTGCCTTCCTAACCGTCGAATCACGAAAAATACTATAATTGCTCCAAGCGTCGCTCCAATCCACGAAATAATAAACCCTTTCCACAATCCAAAAGCGGCGGCATTTGCCATCACAAAAAGGACTAATGGGAATATCGGAAATATTGCTTCAATCATCGGAAGCAGAATGCCGGGTATAGGTCCTAGATCCGCGTATTTATCGAGCAACATCAATATATTTTCCATCGTAAAAAACTCTTTTAAAGACTCAAAGTCCATTTAATGTTATCCCTCGTTAATTTTAATATGTTAATACTATCCCCTAGGAAAAGTTTACTACACAGGATTTATTTTTCCCAGAGTGAAGTGAGGGTCAAACCGAAATATAATTTAAGTTAAATTTCATTCATCGTCTATTACTATTATAAGAAATTCTTTTTGAAAGGAGGAATCTGTATTGGGCTGTTCTATTTAGCTGGTTCTCGAAAGATCCTTTGGAAACATCTAAAATAATTGATTTATTATTTGTAAATGTAACAATTGTTTTTTCAGGTCCAGCGGATTGGTAGTCTAAAATATACGAGTGTGACAGCCAAGCGCAGGTATCTTTATAAGGAGATATTGTAGGAAACATGTAGATTTCATTCGTTGGGTCAACAGCAATTGGAACTTTATATGTAATACCAGTAAGCTCACGTGCCCCTTCCTGACGACCTTTAAGGCTACTTCCAAAATACTTACAGCTTCTGTCCATGACCATTGACGGTTTCATTTTCACCAAAAATTCATCCTCAACCTCAATGACCCGGGTATATACAGGTAGTTCCTTACTAACTTTTTCTCCGACAATTGCCATTGTATATGGATTTACCTCAAAATCCGAAATTGCTAATACCTTTTTGCTTCTTCTCATAAGGCCACCCCTTTAGATAGAATTTTTATCATTCTAAAAAATCGACAAAAACTATGATGACAATGTTTGACAAAACCTGTACCATTTTCTATATTATCACAAAGGCTAGCTTTTTTATATTATTTTTTTAAATTTTCAAAAAATTTTTAAATACAAAAAGAGTAGCTACATGCTACCCTTTACAAATTATTAAATTGTTGTTTTATTTCTTCTTCAGCGAAATACTCATTCGCTTGTTCGATGATCCGATGCTCGTTGACGGATTCACCAGAAATATAATCTTTTCCTGAAGGGGCCGTTATATCTGTATCCACTCCAAGGCTGATCCCTCGGGTTAAGATTGCATCAGATGTAACCGCTGGTTCATCTAAGTTATCACGTTTTTTATTTGAATGATTATTCATGCCAAAACACCTCCATTACTATTGTGTTCTAAAAGTTAAAAATCAATTACAAAGACACGACTTCCTCCCATAATGGCAGAGTCGATGTCCTTTCTTATACTGATTTTAAACAAAAGTTAAAATTTCTATCACTATAAATAAAGGGAGTGGAAATGATGTTTAAATGGGGAAAAAATAAAAAAAATCAAGAAAACTGTAATGAAATCTATAATTTTGATATTGAATCTGTAAAAAAGGCTGTCCGTGCATTTGCCGATCAAGCCCCTAAAGGCGTAACAACTAGGACTTTAGTAAAGGATGATCATTCCATTGATTTCGATTTATTAAAGCCATACCTCAAAGGAATTCCTGAGCAAAACTATTACATGTCAAAGGAAACCTATGAAATTTTTGAAGAAAAAGATAAAATAATACCCTTTTACTTGGATATGATTCAATTCGCAGTTGATCAATACGTTCATATGTATAAAAAGATCCCAATAACGCAAGGTGACCCATATAGAAAGGTTAGTTATTTATTATTAGAAAAAAGTAATTTAATTCGCGAAAGACCCCCTATAGATTTTTATATTACGAATGATGAATATTTGATTACACATAAAAAGCCTAGATAATAGGCTTTTTTATTTTTAACTTGTAAATTTAATTTTTTGAATAGTTAGAAAAGACCTTGAAAAATCACCTCTACACTACTATAATAATAAAAAGAGCATCAGGGGTGATGATATGATGGAGAACAGAAAGTCATACGCTGATCAAAAGAAAAGTAATGATTTAGACTTATCCCAAACTGAAGGTAACTATGTCCTCGATGTTTATATCCAAATGATTATTGACGAAGCCCTATTTAATTACCAGAAAGAGTTCTTACAAAAACAAATCGACGATGCTTTAGACTTAAAAGACCGATTTCAATTTTATCTATTAACAGAACAGTATAAAAAATTACACGAATTTCAAACGTAAAAGGGAGCATTCGCTCCCTTTTCGTTTATTTCATAAAAATAAAAAAAGCTGTATCAATCCTGTTATACACAGGTGATACAGCAATGATATATTATGTTCAGGAGAATGAACGTAAAGCCAAATTACTTAATAAATTGAGCTTCTTCAGTTGAACCCTTCATAGCTGTTGTTGAAGATTGGCCGCCAGAAACGACTTGTGAAACTTCATCAAAGTAGCCAGTTCCTACTTCACGTTGGTGCTTAGTAGCTGTGTAGCCTTGTGCTTCTGCAGCAAATTCTGCTTGTTGTAATTCAGAATATGCACCCATACCGCGAGTTTTGTAGCCTTGAGCTAATTGGAACATGCTGTAGTTAAGAGCATGGAAACCTGCTAATGTAACGAACTGGAACTTATATCCCATCTTAGCGATTTCTCTTTGGAAGTTTTCAATTGTTTCATCATCAAGCTTAGATTTCCAGTTGAATGATGGTGAGCAGTTGTAAGCCAACATTTTTCCTGGGAACTTAGCATGAATAGCATCAGCAAATTGTTTAGCTTGCTCAATATCTGGTGTAGATGTTTCACACCAAATTAAATCCGCATATGGTGCATAAGCTAGACCACGGGAAATGGCTTGTTCAATACCAGATTTTGTACAATAGAATCCTTCTGGAGTTCTTTCACCAGTTAAGAACGGCTTATCGTTGTCATCGATATCGCTTGTAATCATATCTGCTGCATCAGCATCTGTACGAGCAACTAATACGGTAGGAACACCCATTACGTCAGCCGCTAAACGAGCAGAAATTAAGTTTCTTACTGCTGTTTGAGTTGGTAATAATACTTTACCACCTAAGTGACCGCATTTCTTTTCAGAAGATAATTGGTCTTCAAAGTGTACGCCAGAAGCACCGGCTTCGATCATACCTTTCATCAATTCAAATACGTTCAGTGCTCCACCAAAACCAGCTTCGGCATCAGCAACAATTGGAGCAAACCAATAAGTGTCACCGTTACCTTCAGTTGATTGAATTTGATCCGCACGTTGTAATGCTTGGTTAATACGTTTTACTACCGCTGGTACAGAGTTTGCAGGATATAAGCTTTGGTCAGGATACATATGACCTGAAAGGTTTGCATCCGCTGCAACCTGCCATCCACTTAAGTAGATTGCTTTAAGACCAGCTTTAACTTGTTGCACCGCTTGGTTTCCTGTTAATGCGCCAAGTGCATTAATGAAATCTTCTTCATTTAATAATCCCCACAATCTCTCGGAACCAACTTTTGCTAATGTATGTTCAATGTCGAGTGAACCGCGAAGACGAATTACATCTTCTGCAGAATAAGGTCTTTCAATCCCTTTCCAACGACTATCCATTTTCCAACTTTCTTCCAACTTTGCAATTCTTTCTTGATTTGTCATCCCCATTTTCCCCTCTCTGAAAATAAACTTTTTATTAAATACCCTTTTTCCGTTACTAAAAGCCCCCTATGTTTAACGGATTGACCGTCAAACATTCCCCCATATTATTGAGTGGTATTCACTCCTTCCATTACGCGATGTTCCTCGGTGTCTCATTGTTATACTACACGGTTGTTTGTTTCTGTTTGTATTATATAACAGCATTTCCGAAAAAGAAACCCCTTTTTGCGAAATTTTTCAACTTTTTGCAAAAAGAGGCTGTTTACTGGTTAATTTGTCCGATTCACATCGTAATTTTCTAAGAAATTTAACCGTTCTAACATCGTTGGGTGCCCATAACGAAGCCACTTTACAATTAACGGTGGGTTAACTTCGCTTAATCCTGCAATTGTTAACTTCTGGAACCCGCTTATGGCCGCAGTTTTGTCCTTCGTCATTTCAATAGCATATTCATCTGCTGAGTGCTCTAAAGACCTAGAGTATGCATTGTTAATTGGACTTTGTACAAAGGTCAACATGGAAATGATTAATAATAACAAAGGAAGACTTGCAATATCATTAACCCCTTTAATCCGCAACTGATTCCCAAACCTTTTAACAGCCCATTCGAGAAGTTTTGAGGCTATAAATAAACCAATAAAAGAAACAATCAGATAAGCCGTCATCCCCATGTAAATATGTTTCTTCACGTAATGGGCCATTTCATGCGCCATCACGAACAGTACTTCATTATCATTAAGCTTATTTAAAGTTGTATCCCATAATACAATTCGTGAATTCGAGCCTATGCCTGTTACATAAGCATTTAAGGCATTGGTTTTTTCAGACATATTAACTTCATAGACATGCTCTGCTGGTATATCTGCTTTACTTGCCAGATTTAAGATTTTTTCTTCTAATTCTTTATCCTTTAACGGGTAGAAATCATTATAAAGCGGATCAATAATGACAGGCTGAACAAACATTAAAAAGACCGTGAAAGGAATGGAAATGACCCAAGCATAGAGCCACCATCGTTTGTTGTATTTTTTAATTAATGCATACACTACAATTGCTAAAAGGGCCATAAACAAATAATCAAGCCAAAAATCTATAAACTGATCCTTCATCCAAATTGTGAATGTGGAGGTTGTTATCCCATAGGACTTGGACAGCTGATATGAAATATAATCAATTGGAAACATAATGATGAAAGTAAAAATGGATAACCAGAATACATAAATTCCTTTTTGAAATAAGGATATCTTTGTTACGGATTCAGACCAATTTCGAAAACGTGCAGAAAATCCCACGGCTAAAATGGTTAGAAATAGAACCCAATCAAAAGGTGTCAACAAAAAAAAGATGATATGCCTAATTTTCGAGTATTCATACGTCAATTCCAATTGCCGATCATTCATAAACGTTGCTGGATCTGCGGCCGAACCTTGATACTGCATTGGCAAGTTAGAAGAATCACCGGCAAAAAAGAAAAATAAAATAACGATAGCGGCATATATCCCATAAAGAAGAAAAAGTCCTTTTAAAAATTTCTTCAACTATATTTCTCCCCTTTCCAGATCAAATGCGCCTTGGCGTATTTGCGCCCAGATTTTTAGGCCCACAGGATGTGGGTCACAAAGACGTTGCCACAGGATGTGGCGTTCTTAGTCTTTGATCTGCTTGAAAATCATCTTTGAAAATCACAAGGCTCGCCGGAGGCTTTAACTTTATTCGGTAGGGAGTTAACCCCCTACTTATCGAAGTCAGGGACTTCTGCTGAATAAAATTAAGTTATTATCGTACAAACTATCTATATCTTTATTTTAGTTAGTATGGGCTGAATTAGAACAGATATTTATGGCGGAATGACTTTTAAAACATTTTAAACATGTTCATAGAATATTCACGTATTTTCCACAGCATTTCCTGTTTTTTTTATAATCGTATAGTATCATAAGATCAAAAGGATAAAATTTAAACGAGGTGTTTTACTTTGAAAAAAATATATATATGGTTTATAACCCTGTCCGTAATCGGGATCTCAATAGGGATTCTTTATTTGACTATTATTCGGCCAGGAAGTGTTAAACTACCGGAAGATGTTGTCATGGAGTCTGCATTCGGAGGAGAATATTCCTTCGCCAATTTGCCTCCGAAAATTCGCTTAATTGAATTTATGTACGTAAATTGCCCAGATGTTTGCCCAACAACTTCATTAAGAATGAATTTATTAAAAAAGAAACTTGAAGAAGATGGTGTTTTTCGCGATAAAGTAGAATTTATTTCAATCACTATTGACCCTAAACGGGATTCTGCTGAAAAATTAGCACTTTATGCCGAACGATTCAATATAACCGATGACAACACCGGCTGGCACTTTCTGAGAGGATCTGAGGAAAATACTCGTAAAATTGCCGATGCCTTCACCTTTATGTACAGAGACCCTGGAAACGGCAACTATGTTCATACAACGTTTACGTACATGTTGGATCAAAATAATAAATTAGTAGAATCTTTGCCAATGGGGGAAGGTTTCGATAGCGATAGAATTTATAAAAGAATTAAGAATGAACTTAAGTAAGTAGAAAAGCGGAAGCGCCCGTTTAGCGAAGTCCACGAGTTGCCGGGCGCTGGAGCTGGACAGTGAGGTTGGTTATAAAATGGTTAAAAAGTTGGCAACACCCTTTTTGTTCCTTGTTATTTTATTAGTTGGCTGCAGTTCTTCAGAAGACGAATTTATTTTCCCTGAAGCCGCGTTTACGATGTCGTCTGATGTTGTAAAAGTGAACGAACCACTCACATTCGAGGTAAAAATTACGGCTGGCGAAAAAGAGGTAAAAGACGCTGACGTTAGTTTTGAATATTGGTTAGATGAAAAAGCAGATGAACAACACACCACAATGCCTGCTGAAAATGTCGGTGATGGCACTTATACAGGCGAAATAAGCCTCTCAGAACCAGGGATCTATTCTGTATACTTCCATGCTGATGCATTGGACATGCACTTAATGGATAAATACCAGTTTACTGTAACGGAGTAAAGTCAAAGAACAAAGCACCCACAAAGGGTGCTTATTTTTTACATAAATAAAGAAAAAACAGTCAATACCGCAATCGAACTCATAACAACTACGATGACATTGGCACCAAGGTAGGCAACAACAAAAGCAACCACTGCCCCAACTATTCCATACCAAATATTTTCATTGACTGAAAGTATTCCTGGAATGATCAATGCCCCAAGTGCAGCAAAAGGGACATTGCCGAGGACAACTTGTAAAAAGGGGGGCATTTTTTTTCCGTTTAAAGCAACGAGCGGGAGCATTCTTGGAAGATAGGTAACGATGGCCATACCAATAATCATAAATACAACAGTTTTATCCATTTCGATACTCTCCCCCTACTTTTTTAAAAATAAGCTCAATCCCAACTGCAGAAATCAATGTCGCACTAACGATGGCCCAACCAGACCAATCTGGCGGTAATATGTAAGTAAATAGGCTGTTTAATATTGCCGCAAAACCTGCTAAGAATATAATCTTTCGCTGTCTTTTTAAAGATGGGACCAATAGGCCAATAAACAGGGCATAAAGGGCAATGGTCATACTTTCCTGCAATACCTGTGGCAAACTTGCGCCTACAATGTGTCCGATCCCGGAATTGATTACCCAACTTCCATAGGCTACGATTGTGAGACCAAACATATACGGTGTTGTAACCTTTCCTGCTTTTGTGGCGGCAACAGAAAAGGTCTCATCTGTTATCCCAAAAGCATACACAGCTTTAATGAATGGATGGTCTTTTTCAACCTTTTCATTCAACGAAGCAGTCATTAGAAAATGCCTAATATTCACGATAAAAGTTGTAATGATAATTGCAACCGGGTTTGTTCCGAGTGCAATCAGGTTCAATGAAATATATTGTGATGCCCCGGCATACACTAATAGACTCATCAGGACTGTTTCCCCAAGGCTTAACCCGGTCGATTTAGCCAATAAACCAAATGTCAAAGCAACTGGGAAATAGCCAATCCCAATACTAATACCGTCCTGAAGACCATGTCTAAAATGAGATTGTTTTTTCGCTATAACGGTAGTTGTACTCAATTGCCCCTCTCCCCTCTTTTTCCTATTTTCTTTCAAATTCAAAACTTTTTCAATCTTTTCACAGTATAATTTTATTAGAAAAGCGTCGCTAGGCGCTAGAGCTAGACAATAAGCAAAAAAGCACCGACAATTTGCCGATGCTTTTTTGCTTATTTAATTTTGCTCCGGAAAGTATTTAGCAATACGTTCTAAGAGCGCAGCCATTTCTGCGCGATTAATTTGATTTTTGGGTTTAAAGCTACCATCATTGTATCCTGAAAAAATATAATTTTCGCTCATGCGTATGATGGAAGGATAAGCCCAATCAGAAATATTATTTTGATCCGCAAAACTAATTTTTGATCCTGTACTTCCCGGGAACTGATCTCCAATTAAACGTTCAAGAATAACCGCCATTTCTTCCCTTGAAAGTGCCTTACCAGGTGCAAATGATGTTGTACCTACACCCTTCATTAAGCCATGTTGTCTAACTATTTCAATGTTGGCAGCTGCCCATTGATAGGATGAACCTACATCAGTATACGGTGAGGATGACTCCTCCTTCAAACCAAGATTAAGAACGCGCACCAAAATGGTCGCAGCCTCTGCCCGTGTAAGTGAATCCGCTGGCTTAAATGTACTCACTGAGTTTTTTCCATTCATCCACTGTTTTTCTTTTACAAATGCAATGGAATTTAATGCCCAATGGTTACTCCCTACATCTTTAAAGTCTAAACCATCTAACCATAAGCGGAAATCTGACCAAATCGCTGGATCTTCTTGGCCTAAACTCCAACTTCCGACACCCTTTAAATTGTATTTTTGGACTAAACCTAGCTTTGCCTTCAGTGACTCATTATTTTCAAACCATACTTCATACGTGCCGGGCTTTAATGATGGGGCCCAAGATTTCAGTTTAAACTCTGGATCACCAGGTGCTACTGTAAATGTTCCTTTTACACTTTCTGATTCTTTATCGTATACTACCTGAACTTGATACGTGTTTAATAGGCTTGGAATTTGGTATAAAGAAATAGATTCACCCAATATTCTATTAGTATTTAGGTTCTCTGTATCATTTACATCTTCCATATTCCATACACGACCATAAAATGGAATACCTAAAACAACTTTTTCAGGAGCAACATATTTAAGAGCATAATTTACTGATTTTTCAATGAAAGATTTACTTGCGTTTGGTCCAACGTTTTTAGAACCGCCGCCTTTTTCGTCATATGTCATGATGAAAAGATAATCAACATATTTTCCTAATGCCTGATAATCATAAAATCCTTGCCACCCTTTATCTGTTCCCCATGGATTTGGAGCAACAGCAATCGAAAGGGATTTTCCAGCCGGCATCTTATCATGTAATACTCTAATAAAGTCAGTAAATTGATCACGATAGGCAGAACCTAACCCTTCGACATCAATATTTATTCCATCTAAATTATTATCATTAATGGCTTGCACAATTTGCTCGGCAATTTGTGCGTTGTTAGCAAACATTTTTTCTCCCTTGGCCCAATTATTAGCCAAAAAAGCAACCACTTTAATATTTCTGTTATGCATTTCTTCAATTAAAGTTTTACTATTAGCCGGGATTACAACGTCTAATGTGCCATCATCTAAAATTTGAAAGTATTTTGGATTTACTTGATCTAGTGCATTATTCGTATTGTTTATATACTTGATCGGATCAGTTGCACTATTTGAGAATAAATACGTCATGTTAAATCTTTTTTCTGCAGCATCAACTTTCATAAATGGCATCAAGGTTAAAAGCATAGCGACAGATAATAAGATTGCTAGATTTTTCTTCATTCGACTGTCCTTTCTTCTCTTAATCTATCAATTTCTTTATCTACTACTACAATATACGAGATGTTTATTTAATTCAAAGATTTTAGCTGGAAGCATAGTAAAAAAAAGGATCATTAAAGTTAACAAATCGATTACCCTAGCAATGCACGGTCACTTGCCATTCCAGTTCCGCGAATTCGTTTAAATTCATTAAGTAAATCTTCAATTGTTAACTTTTGCTTTTCTTCCCCGCCAACATTGAAGATAATTTGTCCTTTGTCCATCATGATTAAACGATTGCCTAAATCAATCGCTTGCTGCATATTATGCGTTACCATTAATGTTGTAAGCTGGAGTTTATCTACTATTTCTTTCGTAATATTCGTAATTAACTCTGCCCTCGAAGGGTCAAGGGCTGCTGTATGTTCATCCAATAATAAGATTTTCGGCTCAGTAAATGTCGCCATTAATAGAGAAAGAGCCTGCCGCTCACCACCAGAAAGAAGACCAACCTTAGCGTTCAAACGATTTTCAAGTCCGATGTGAAGACTTGCTAATTGTTCTTTAAAATATTCGCGTCGCTTCTTCGTAACTCCTTTTCGGAGAGTTCTTGTTGTTGCCCGTGAATAAGCTATTGCTAGATTTTCTTCAATTGTCATTGTCGGAGCAGTGCCTGCCATTGGATCTTGAAACACACGTCCAATCAGCTTTGCCCGCTTGTACTCAGGTAAACCTGTTACATCCTGTCCATCAATTGTAACTATGCCTACATCAGGGGTTAATGCCCCTGAAATCATATTCATTAGCGTTGATTTTCCGGCTCCATTACTGCCAATCACAGTAACGAAATCACCACGCTCCAAAGATAAATTGATTTGATTAAGGGCGATTTTTTCATCTAACGTTCCTTCGTTGAACACCTTATTGATCTGTTTTAGATGTAACATGATGCTCGCCCCCTTCGTTAACCATTTTCATTTGTTGAATTCTCTTTTTATATTTTCGCTTCTTTTCCTTCTGCGCATCGATTACTTTTGGAACCGTTAAAGCAAGAATAACAATGGATGCTGTTATTAATTTCATATCGCCAGTCTCAAGAAATTTCACTTTGAGTGCTAAAGCAAGCACAATTCTATAAATAATTGCTCCACCGATAACCGCAAATGTCGTACGAGCAATAGTTTTCGTCCCGAATAATGCTTCACCAATGATGACTGAAGCTAAGCCAATTACAATCATACCAATTCCCATTCCAACGTCACTGAAGGAATTGTACTGTGCGATCAATGCACCTGAAAAAGCTACTAATCCGTTAGAAATACCTAATCCAACTATCGTAAGAGTATCGGTATTTGCTGAAAAGCTTGAAATCATTTTTTTATTATCGCCTACGGCCCGTAAAGCTAGGCCAATTTCTGTACGTAAAAACCAATCTGTAATAAACTTTATTGCAAACGTAATAATTAACATAAAGAATACAATTGCCCAAGTTTTTGGTAAATAATCTTGCAAACCTATATTCGTTAATAAACTATTAATTCCATTATCAATCCCTAAAGACTTCCAAAAGTCAGTGAGCTTAGATAACGCAGTCTCTTGATTTAATAATGGTACGTTCGATTTCCCCATAATTCTAAGGTTAATAGAATATAGAGCAATCATCATTAAGATCCCCGCTAGTAAGGCATTGATTTTACCTTTCGTATGGAGTAACCCCGTAATACATCCGGCTAAAAACCCAGCTAACAAAGCAACGATCGTTGCCAGAAATGGATTTACCCCGTTAACAATCAGGACGGCAGTTACTGCCGCCCCTGTTACAAAGCTTCCATCAACCGTTAAATCTGGAAAGTCTAAAATCCGGAAAGAGAGGTAAACACCCAGAGCCATTATTGCATATATAATTCCTGATTCTATGGAGCCAAATATTGCTACGAACATTAACGCTCATCCTCTCACCCATTTTAATTAATCAAATACGCCTTGGTGTATTTGCGCCCAGATTTTTTCGAGCAAGCTCGAAAAACTACCTTTGAAAATCTGAGGCATCCGCCGAAGGCTTTAACTTTATTCAGCCGCTTTTGCTGAATAAAGTTAATTTAGTCTATCAAACTATTATTCTAAGTATTCAGCAATGCCATCCCACTCTGGATTTAATTTGATTCCCATTTCAGCAGCTGCTTTTTTATTAATTAACAGCTTTAAGTTTTGTGGGTATTGTACAGGTAGGTCTGCTGTTGTTTTTTCACCTTTTAAGATTTGTGCAGCCATTTGACCTGCTTCAAAACCGATATCATAGTAATCAAAACCGTATGCTGCAAAGCCGCCACGAGCTACAGAATCAAATTCACCCACGAATAAAGGAATATGATTTTCGTTCGCTACTTGGACTACACTTTCTAACGCAGAAACAACCGTATTATCGGTAATAACATAAATAACATCAACGGCTCCGACTAATGATTCAGTTGCTTGTTTTACTTCAGCGGAAGTGGAGACAGACACTCCAACAACCTTTAAATCCGTTCCTTCCATTGCCTTTTTCACAAGCTCCACTTGTGCAACCGAGTTTTGTTCACCTGCATTATAAATCATGCCAACTTTATTTCCTTCAAAATACTGATCGATAAATTTCACTGTATTTGGAATTGCCTCTGGATGAGTATCGGCTGTACCCGTGATATTGGCACCAGGCTTGTCTATTGCTTTTACTAATTCAGCACCTACCGGATCTGTTACAGATGTGAAAATAATTGGAATTTCGGTTGTTGCATTTAAAGCACTTTGGGCACTCGGTGTGGAGTTTGCAAAGATTAAGTCTACTTTATTCCCTACGAGGTTGTTTGCAATTGTCATATTATTGTTTTGGTCACCTTGTGCAATTTGCGTATCATATTCCACTGTTAAGCCAGCGTCTTCAAGCGCCTTTTTAAATCCGGCTGTCGCTGCATCTAATGATGGATGTTCCACAAATTGTGTAATACCAACTTTATACGTTGTACCTCCCTCAGCTGGTTCTTTTTCAGCCTGACCTTGATCACCTGTGGCTCCTTGTTGACCACCACAGCCTGCTAATAACATTAACCCTAGAACTGAACTACCAACTGCCATTTTCCAATTCATGAATGATGCCCCCTCTTTATTTTTTAATTTTAACACTAAAACACTTTATTACTTGAATCATTTTCTGTATTAAATTATACAGAAATATTAGAAAACTTCAATCGTTACTTTACAAATTTTAAAAAAATAAATATATTAAGATATTATTTTTCAGAAAAATAGAAAAATAGAAACAGCTATCCCAATTTTGAGATAGCTAAAATAATAAGTTGAAAAAGTCCTCTTTTTCTATATTTCCGAAGTAGTAAGTATAGTCCGTACCCTCCAACGCATTTTCCACTTCCTGCTTTTCGTAACGGATTCCTTTAAGTTTTCTTGAAATACCTTCCACATCACCAACACCAAAAAAGTCACCAAAAATTTTACAGTTTTCAATGAATCCTTTATCGACATCAAGTCTTATATCAATTTGCCCTACAGGAAAACGATGGGAGCGCTGCAAATTGAACTTCGGTGATTTTCCATAATTCCAGTCCCAATTTCGATAATGCTCATCGGCAATTTTCTCAATCTGGCTCCAATCCTCTTCCGTTAATTTATACTCAGGTACAGCTCCATCTGTATCAAATATAAACATGAGTAGCATTTCTCTAAATTCTTCAATAGTCATTTCAGTCGTTAAAAATTCACTTATATTAGCCACACGGCTACGTACTGATTTAATTCCTTTAGATTGAATTTTCTCCATTTTAACATTCAATGCTGAAACGACACTTTCAATATTAGAATTGAACATTAATGTACCATGACTGAACATTCTACCTTTGGTTGAAAATTGGGCATTGCCGGAAATTTTCCTTCCCTCTACAGTAAGATCATTCCGGCCGCTAAGTTCTGCCTTCACCCCCAATTTGTGAAGGGCACTTACCACTGGTTCTGTAAATTTTCTAAAATTGTGAAAGCTATTGCCGTCATCTTTAGTGATAAAGCTAAAATTAAGATTCCCTAGGTCGTGATAAACCGCTCCGCCTCCAGAAAGACGTCTAACTACATGGATTCCATTTTCCTCAACATATTTGGTGTTGATTTCCTCAATTGTATTTTGATTTTTACCAATAATGATTGATGGTCCATTTATGTAAAAAAGCAGATAGGTTTCATTTATGTCTAGGTTTTTAACAGCAAACTCTTCAATTGCCAGATTTATTCTTGGGTCTGTTATCCCTTGATTATTTATAAAAAACATCGTTCTTCCCCTTCCTTTCATTTTTGCTATGGCAACACACCGTCAAAAAGTCCATCCTTCATTTGCCAGTTCAACGGTTCCGTCATATTCAGCGCTTGCCTGTGCAACTAAGTCTTTGTGGTCTCCATAATGCGGAAGATGAGTGAGCAACAGCTTTTTTACACCTGCTTCTCTTGCAATTTGGCCCGCTTCCGTACTTGTCATATGGCCGGAAATGGAGCCATCCTTGCCGCTGTATAGATTGCATTCACAAATTAAAAGGTCTGCATCCTTGGAAAATTGAACGAACTCAGGCAAATAACTGGAATCCGCTGTATATACTATTGTTTTTTCACCGTTTGTAATCCTTATTGCATAACAAATAACCGGATGTTTCGTCTTCATGAAACGGATCGAAAAAGGGCCTAGTTTTAATTCTTGTTCCGGATTGTATGCATACCCTTTTGTAAATGGCTGCTTTGTCAAGCTATCAAACCCTGCTTGATCGGATGCATGTCCGTAAATTGGCAGTTCTTCCTTGCCTTTTCCAAGCATCGTATTGATCATTCTTGCATACTGGAGTGGACCAATATCGGCAACATGGTCATGGTGATAGTGCGAGAGAATGACCGCATCAAGCTCCATAACATTTACGTAGTGCTGTACCTTTGATAATACAGCACTACCACAGTCAATTAATAAATTATAATGATTGTCCTGCACAAGATATCCTGATGTGGCGGAATTTGCCTGTGGAAACCCACCCCAGAACCCAACAACTGTGAACTTCATATGAAACTACATCTCCTTTTATTGGATGCTTACTTCACAATTTTACCAAATTGCACACTTAAAATAAAATCCGCAAAAAATATTCAGTTGTGTTAAAACAGTTGTTGACATTTTAGTACTGTTATAATACAATTGCTTTAACGTCAAAAAAACAAGAGGGATTGCAAATGGTACAGAGTTCAACTGAATTTTTTAAAAATTTACCACCTAAAACATGTTGTGATTGTGGTGCTGTAATTGATGAGATGGCAGAATCATATTTGAATCAATGCGATCACTGTTTACGTGACGCTGAATAACAATGCTGAATTATTTATTGTGCATTAAGGTTTTAAACCTGAATGTTATACACTTCTACCCCATTGACAGCTAAATTAGCTGTCCTTTTTTTATTTCCATGTATCCCTGCTATATTCCACAGACCAACTATCACTCCCTAAAGTGATCGGACACTTCAATTGAAAAAACGCACAAATAGAAAAAGAGCCAACTAGGCTCTTTCTAAATACTCCAACACACGTTTCACCGCTGCTTCGCCTTGGTCGATGCAATCCGGTACTCCCAATCCTTCGTAGGAAGCTCCTGCTAAGAATACCCCTGGAAGCTCGTTACGCATTTTTGCCGTGATATCTCTCATCCGCTCCTTATGACCAACAGTATATTGCGGCATTGAATCATGCCATCTTGTAATGACGGTTAATTCCGGTGCTGAAACGATATTCATTGTTTTATTTAAATCCTTGAGTACTGTTTCCACAATTTCCTCATCTGAGCGGTTGACAATTTCTTCATCCCCTGGTCTGCCAACATAGCAGCGGAGCAGTGCTTTCCCTTTTGGGGCTGAGTGCGGCCATTTTTTATGCGTCCACGTCACAGCAGTCATCGCATAACCGCTATCACGGGAAATGATGAACCCTGTGCCATCAATATCCTGTTTAATCGCCGCTTCTGGAAACGCCAATGCGACGTTTGCTACCGATGTAGATGGAACATTGTGAAAAGGCTTAAAAAACGGATATTGAGAAAATATCTGTGCTGTTTGCTGATGTGGTACACAAACAATGATACTATCCGCTTTTATTTCTTCGCCTGAAGATAGATTTAATCTGTATTGGTCACCAATTTGCTCCACTTGTTCAACTGAAACTCCCTTTACAACGGAGCCTGGATTTAGTTTTGCTGCAATAGCATGAACAAGTGATTCAAGACCACCCTTCAATGATAGAAACATTCCACCACTTTTTTTACCAATTGTTGCTGTCTTTGTTGGTTTTGGTTTCGGTGTTGTTTTTTTCATCCCCAGGATTAAACTTCGATGTTTTTGCTCGACCTCATAAAATTGCGGGAAAGTTGCCAGCAGACTCATTTGGTCGATGTCACCAGCATATATTCCTGAAAGAAGCGGTTCGATTAAGTGGTCCACTATCTCGTTCCCAAATCTTCTTCGGAAAAATTTCCCCAGGGATTGGTCGCCCTTCACATTAGAAGGCGGAAGAATAAAGTCGCCTCCCGCACGAAGCTTTCCAATTGGGCTGAACATGCTAGACAGTGCAAATGGCACTATTTTTGTCGGAATCCCCATGATCGCACCGCCTGGCATGGAATGAAGTTTGTCCTTAACTAATATGTAAGACTTTCCAGTTCCATTAGTAACCAATTGATCCTTTAAGCCTGCTTCTTCCGCAAGTCGTGAAGCACTCGTTTTTCTCGCTAAAAAAGAGTCTGGTCCCTTTTCAATTACATAGTCGTTGTCTGTATAAGTTTGAACCTTTCCACCTAAACGGTCGGAAGCTTCGATCAACATTGTTTCAATCGGAAGAACCTTCTCTTTTACCTCTTTTTGCAAATAATAGGCTGCTGTTATGCCAGCGATCCCACCACCGATGACAACAACCTTTTTATTTTCTATGTTCACGATTATTCGCCTACTTCTTCAAGTTTTTTTGTGACAACATTACTCAAAGCCTCAATAAACTGTGGATTAGCATTTGGCATCTCTGGACGATAATAGTTTGCACCGAGTTGCTCCGTAACGAGCTTGCATTCAAAGTCATTATCATACAACACTTCTAAATGGTCGGAGACAAAACCAACTGGTGCATAAACAAAAGTTCTATAGCCCTTATCATGATAAAGCTCTTTAGTTAGGTCTTGAACATCTGGGGCTAACCATGGGTCTGGCGTATTGCCTGCACTTTGCCAGCCGATTTCATAATTTGTTACACCGGCTTGTTCGGCAAGTAATTTAGCCGTTTCTTCCAGCTGTTTTGGGTATGGGTCACCAGCTGCTATAATTTTTTCAGGCAAGCTATGTGCTGAAACAATTAAAACAACATTTTCCTTTTCCTCTTTGGACATATTACTAAAAATATTTTTAATATTCTCAGACCAAAATTGTAAAAATGATGGCTCCTTATACCAGGATTCAATAAAGTGCAATTTTAAGCCTCCCCATTTGTCAGCTTCCTCCTGGGCACGACCATTATAGGACTTTACGCTAAAGGTAGAATAATGAGGCGCTAACACAAGCCCAATCGCCTCTGTAATCCCATCATTCTTCATCGCCTGCACTGCATCCTCGACAAAGGGCTCAATATGTTTTAATCCTAAATACATTTTAAATTCTATATCATCATGCACTTCATTTAACTTTGCTTCCAGTGCCTCTGCTTGTTTTTTCGTAATTTCAGCAAGGGGGGATATACCGCCAATCGCTTCATATCGATCCTGCAAGTCTTTCAGCATTTCCGGCGAAGGTTTTCTCCCCCTACGAATATGGGTATAATAACGCTCGATATCTTCTTCCTTATACGGGGTCCCGTATGCCATTACTAAAAGTCCAACTTTTCTTGTTGTCATTATGTCACCTCTTTACGTACTGAAAGTCGTGCAAAATAGCTTCGCACGACTAATCATTATCTTTCTATTTATCAAGTTTACTAGCCGAATAGTCATGAATAAAAGTTGTTAATTTCTTTAATGTTTCAACTTGAACATCAGGAAAAACTCCGTGGCCAAGATTGAAAATATAGCCAGGTTGTGCCATACCTTGGTCAAGAATTTCTTTAGCCTTCTCTTCAATAACATTCCATGGAGCTAAAAGTAAGGCTGGATCCAAGTTTCCTTGAACCGTTTTTGTAATGCCCATTTTTCTCGCTTCCGCAATTGGCAATCTCCAATCTAAGCCTACTACATCAAGCGGAAGGTCCTGCCATTCTTGAACGAGATGGCTTGCTCCTACTCCAAACATAATAAGCGGCACATTCTTTTCACGCAGTTCAGAAAAAATTCTTGTCATTATTGGCTTAATGAAATAACGGTAATCAACAGCATTTAATGCGCCTACCCAAGAATCAAAGATTTGGATCGCCTTTGCACCCGCATCAATTTGAGAGTTCACGTAAGTAACTGTCATCGTAGCAAGCTTGTCCATTAATTTAAACCAGGCTTGCGGCTGTGAATGCATGAACGCCTTCGTTTTATTATAATTTTTCGAAGGTCCCCCTTCAATCATATAGCTTGCAAGTGTAAAAGGAGCTCCTGCAAAGCCGATTAATGGTACATCCAATTGTTCATTGACTAATAATTTAATTGTATCTAATATATAAGGAACATCTTGTTCTGGATTAATTTCACCAAGTTTTTCAACGTCGTCCAGCGAACGGATTGGATTCGAAATTACAGGACCAATGCCCCCTTTAATTTCAACATCCACACCTAGTGACGGTAGCGGCGTCATAATGTCTTTATACAAAATAGCTGCATCGACATTATATTGATCCACAGGCAACTTCGTTACATAGGCACAAAGCTCAGGCTGATGTGTAATTTCAAATAACGAATATTTCTCCTTTAATGCACGATATTCCGGCTGTGAACGTCCGGCTTGGCGCATATACCAACATGGTACATAATCCGTTTTTTCACCTTTAGCCGCCTTTAAAAATGTATCGTTAATTGTCCGAGTACTCATTAAATAGTCCCTCACCTTTCTGCTACTTCATTAATAGTAGGTTTTATGTATTGATTTTTTCCCACCAAATACAACTATAATCTAATTTATCATTTTATGTATAGTAACATTAGAAATCTGTCATAAATTTGTCCCCAATTCCGATATTATCTTATTGGAATAAGGTAATAAAGATATTTTCAAAAGTTATAAAAATAAACGGGATTACTTTATTAAAAAGCGGTGTAATCGTATATTGGTCGAGTGGTGTGATAATTAGAATTAAAAACAATAAAATACCGTAATTTTCAAATTGGGTTAATTTAGCTCTAATATGTGTCGGCGAAAGATCTTCTATTACCCGATAGCCATCTAGCGGCGGGAAAGGAAGTAAATTAAAAATAAACAAGATAATATTTAATAAAATAAATAAATTAAAAAACTGATATATCGTATTCGTTATATTTTCTGGTATTCCATTAAGCACACCACTGTAACTTAAACTGTACCAGAGGATAAAACCGATAAAGACAAGCAAGAGATTACTTAACGGACCGGCAAGTGAAACCAAAACCCCAGCCAGCCTCGGCTTTTTAAAATAAAAGCGATTTACAGGAACAGGCTTTGCCCAACCAAAGCCCGCAATAAAAATCATTAAAGTACCAAATATGTCTAAATGGGATAAGGGGGATAAGGTCAACCTCCCCGCATTCTTTGCCGTCGGGTCGCCAAATCGGTAAGCAACATAGGCATGGGCAAATTCATGAACAGAAAAAGCAATCGCGAGCACAATTACTAATAAAGGAATTTGCTCTAAAGGAAAAGCCAAAAAACGTTCCATTGATTTTATCATCCTTATCTTAGTATTTGTGCTTCATCATGTTTGACTATCTTCTTATTTACATATGTAAATGTAAATAAGTAAGAAAATACAAATCCAGCTCCAAGCGCCAGAAAACCTAGGATCAAATCACCAGTAAAAAAGATGACGATTGAAAAAAGTGTACTTTTTATTAAAAGTAAATAAAACAGCAACTGGATAAAGTTGGATCGTCTCACTTCTTGCGAAATCGGATATAAATCGATCCATATCTTCATAGTATGGTGTCTATAAAGCGGTAGGATTTGAAATCCTGAAAGATATACAAATAAAAGAAGGATTACTAATTTGCTATAACCCAAAGGCAAGAAATACAGTAAAATACCGCCAATCACCAATAATCGAACATAAATTCCTAGATAATCACTTGTACGTGAAAATGTTCTGGAATAAAGAAATGAAAATGTGGATTTCGATTCAAACGGAAGCATACTTGTCATCCAATTCAACCAGCTTCTTCGTTTCACTTGCTCTTTAAACTTAGGAACATCTGTAAACATATTGGCGATCCGATAAAAAGTCATCATCCGTTCGGCTTCCATTTCAATTAACTGCTCCCACTTTATCCCCTTTCCTTTTGACGCCTGATAAAAATAAATAAAAAGGAGCAATAAAAGCACACCTATCACGAATGGATAGATCCAACCAACACCTTTCACAAGAAAATATACGAATACAGTATTAAAGATCAGCCGCACAAATGGATCGGCCCTTAGCGACCCTTTGTCATTCGAAAATTGAACAAACCATCTAGTCATGATATTAACAGCTTTCGCTATTAATAATAGGACAGCTAGGATTAGTAAATCACTAACCGTTGTTCCTTGCAAATGGAAATACATAGGACCAAGTGCGGCAATAAAAAATAGTAGTAAATAGCATTGAAGCATGTAGGAATATAAGATTGACCTTCGAAAATAAGGCTTTAATTCTGTTTCAACTGGCAGTAAAAAAACCAAATCTGCTTCCTTCAAAAAAGTTCGAATTGGGCTTTGGGTTAAAATAACCCCCAAAATCAAAGCAATGATAAGGGCTACCGGAAAGTCTTCGGACAATGTCTTCAACCAGTTCTGGTAATAATAAGCCCCCCCTCCGACTGCAAATAGTAAAACAAATTTAAAATGATCATTAAAAATTAACTTTAAATATCGTCTTGTATCTTTTACGTATAATTGAAATCTTTGTTTCCAGAGTTTGTTCGGATCAATCATGAATCTTCCCTCGTTAATTGAAGATATAGATCATCCAATGAAGCATCCCTCATCGTAAATTGCTCCCTAAGTTCACTCATCGTACCTTGGGCTCTTATTTTTCCGTCGTGCAGGATTACAAAACGATCACAATATTTTTCTGCTGTTGATAAGATATGTGTTGACATTAAAATGCCAGCGCCATTTTCCTTAGATTTTTCCATCATATCAAGGAATGATTGAATTCCTACTGGATCGAGGCCAACAAATGGTTCGTCAACAATATAAAGACTTGGATGAATCAAAAATGCACACATAATCATTACCTTTTGACGCATTCCTTTTGAAAAATGAACTGGAAACCATTTTAACCTTTTCTCCATCCGAAATTCCTTTAAAAGCGGCGTTAAACGTTCTTCAAACTCATTTTTCCCAAGTCCATATGCCATTGCTGTCAACTCTAAATGTTCATACAATGTTAATTCATCATATAATATTGGTGTTTCCGGAATATATGTAAATTGTTTGCGGTAGCCATCTGGATTTTGCTTAAAGGTTGCGCCATTTATAGCCACTGAACCACTTTTCGGTTCCAAAAGACCAATAATATGTTTAATGGTGGTACTTTTACCTGCACCGTTTAATCCAATTAATGCGACGATTTCCCCGGCTTTTACTTCAAATGTGACATTATGAATGACGGGATTTTTTGTATATCCACCTGTCAAATCAATAACTTCAAGTAATTTTGACATTGTCTTTATCCTTTCTTTCCTTAGTTATGATAATTTTAACAAATTTTTCTTGGACAAGACACTTCTAGCCATCAATAACTTTCAATAACTTTTAGAAAATAAATGTATAGCTTTTCGATAACTGGTTATCATAATAAACGAAGAGGGGAGTTAATCAAGTTAGTAGCAGCAATCAACCATGTATGGGAGATGATGGCGATGAACAATCAAGATGATTTAGTAACGTCATTTTAGTCCGAAATGGGGTGTCTGTGAAAGACAACTTATTAGCTTTAGATGCTGAATAAAACTTAAATCCATTGAAAAATGAGGTGTCGATGATCGGCATAAATCTGATTTAGATACTATTCCTATTCCTAAAAAAATGGGGTGTCTACGATCGGCAATTTACTGATTTAGAGATGCTATTCTTTAGAAAATGGGGTGTCTGTGAAAGACAACTTACAGTTTTAAAAGCGAAAAGCATTACTCCCAAACCTCTTCAAAAGACAGGGTGATCTTCGGACACCTTGTCTTTTTATGTTTAAGGAAATTCTGTATAATAAAAATTAGGCAAAATTTTCATTGAAAGGTTGGTTTTACATGTCAGATTGCATTTTTTGTAAAATAGTGAATGGAGAAATTCCTTCTTCAAAAGTGTATGAGGATGAAAATGTACTAGCATTTTTAGATATTTCTCAAATAACAGAAGGTCATACGCTGTTGATCCCTAAAAAACACAACAAAAATTTATTCGATCTTCCTAAAGAAACCGCAGAAAAGTTGTTCTCAGTCGTACCGAAAATTACGAATGCGATGAAAACTCAATTACATATTGAGGATCTTAACCTTGTTTGTAATTCTGGGGAAAAAGCTGGGCAAGAAGTACTTCACCTGCACTTACACTTGATCCCTCGCTATGGAAAAGGAGATGGATACGGCGGGGTTTGGAAATCACACCAAAGTGAATACACTGGAGACGATTTGAAAAAATTAGCAACAAAAATTTCAAATGGCATCATTTAGTCCAAATAGTTTCATACATAATAATAGGGTGTTCGACAAGTTCACCATATTTTTTATTGATACTGATAAGGATAAGGAAGGACAAAAATTCCTCGATTATTATAAAAAAAATTATTACGAATTAGTAAAAACGTGATACGATAGTAGTACAAGAAAAGCGGAAGCACCCGTTTGCTAGTCGCTGGGTGCTGGAGCTAGACAATAATGTACAAAACTTACATTTATCAAGGAGGATTTTTACATTGAAACGTGCTTATAATTTTAACGCTGGTCCATCTGCATTACCATTAGAGGTGCTACAAAAAGCCCAAGCTGAATTAGTTGATTTTAAAGGTTCAGGAATGTCAGTCATGGAGCTTAGCCATCGCAGCAAAGAATATGATGCAGTACATGAAGAAGCACAAAGTTTACTAAGAGAGCTATTAAACATTCCGGAAAACTATGATGTGCTCTTTTTACAAGGGGGGGCTAGCTTACAATTTTCAATGATCCCAATGAATTTCTTAGCTGAGGGTCAGGTTGCAAACTATGTGTTAACAGGTTCTTGGTCGGATAAAGCTTTAAAAGAAGCTAAAAAAATAGGTCAGACGCAGATTGCTGCCTCTACAAAAGAATCTAAATATAGATCCATCCCAAGCTTTGATGAAATCAAACTTAGTGAAAACCCGGCTTATTTACACATCACATCCAATAATACAATTTATGGAACACAATGGGCGGATTTCCCAACACTTGACAATGTTGATTTAATTGCCGATATGTCTAGTGACATCTTAAGCCGTACTTTTGATGTAAACAAATTTTCATTAATTTATGCAGGTGCGCAAAAAAATCTTGGTCCTTCAGGTGTAACAGTTGTCATTCTTAAAAAGGATTTACTATCTAGAATCCCTGAAAACCTTCCAACAATGCTGGATTACCGTACACATACTGAAAACAATTCACTTTATAATACACCGCCAACTTTCGGGATTTACATGCTTTCTCTAGTATTGAATTGGGCAAAAGAGCTTGGTGGAGTAGAGCGGATTCAACAAATTAACGAGCAAAAAGCTTCTATTTTATACAACGCAATTGATGAAAGTGAAGGTTTCTATTCAGCGCACGCACTACCAGGAAGCCGTTCAAACATGAATGTTACATTTACACTTCCATCCGATGAACTTTCTAAAGAGTTTTTAGCTGGTGCGAAAGAGGCTGGATTTGTAGGTCTTAATGGTCATCGTTCAATTGGGGGCTGCCGTGCTTCTATTTACAATGCCGTTCCAGTTGAGACTTGTGAAGCATTGCGCGAATACATGATTTCATTTAAAGAAAAACATTAATAGAAAAGCAGAAGCTAGATAGAATTTCCACTTTAATTCAATCGAAATATTTGGTAAAATAAAAGCAATTAACTTTTGCAATAGGTCATGAGGACACTATTGGAAAGTAATAAAAGTATAGTTTAGATGAGGAGAGATGAGAAATGAATACGAAAGTTCTTGTGTCATTAGCGATGTTAGTTGGGATTGGTACGGTTTTACACGCCGTTGTACCGCCGATCTTTTTCGGTATGAAGCCTGATATGCTATTAACAATGATGTTTTTAGGAATCGTCTTTTTTCCAGAAAAGAAAAATGTTTTTATTTTAGCAATTGCAACAGGAATTGTTTCAGCGCTAACAACAGGGTTCCCTGGCGGCCAAGTTGCTAACATGATTGATAAACCCATTACTGCATTTTTATTCTTTGCGCTTTTCCTTGTAGTAAGAAAGTTCAATCAATCCCTCGTAGCTATAGCCGTATTAACTGCGATTGGCACAATTATTAGCGGATCTGTTTTTCTTGGTTCAGCGGCCATTCTTTTTGGATTACCTGGCGGTGCTTCTTTCGTAGCTTTATTTACTGCGGTAGTACTTCCAGCTACAGTTGTTAATACAGTTGCAATGGTGATCATTTACCCAATTGTATCAGCCATCCTAAAACGTTCTAAAATCGCTGTACCACAATCAACAAGTATTAAAGGCTAAATAAAAAGTGTCTTGTATCGTTAGAATATGGTGCAAGACACTTTTTTTCTATAATATTACACATTATTGTTATATATTTTTTACTAAACACTTTTTACATAAAATGTTTTTTTCTTTATACTATAAATAAATATTTCATAGGAGTTGGTCATTATGAGTAATCGAAAATCATTGTTCCTAGGGCTAATTATTGGCGGTTTTTCCGGTGCGGCCATTGCCCTTCTTGCTTCACCTAAATACAACCAAGAACTAAAGGATACTTTAAGCGAAAACAGTAAGAAAGTAAAAGAAACATTGGGTGCACTGAAAACTGAATCAATCCACTTAAAAAACCAAGTTATTGAAACATCTAAGGAAGGCGCGATTATATTAAAAGATTTCACTAAGGATTTGAAAACATCCGTAGATACATGGAAAAAGGAAATTGAACCTAATACCAATAAAATTGTCGATGAACTAAAAAATATCGAAGAGTCGATTCAACAGCTTGAAAAAGTAACAAAAGCGTAGTTTTTTCATTTTTTTGCCTAAATTTCAAAAAAGTTTAATCAATTTTCTGAATTTAGGCAAAAAATCCTCTTTATCTTTTTTAAAATTATTGTCATAATAGAAGAATAATAATTTTAGATTTCTAGAATAATCATTTAAGGAAAGTTGGTGAGAAATTGAATCTCGAGAACAATCAATATTCAATGATGGAAGCTATGTTATTCAGTCAAAAAATTGCCCACCTCAGTAAAGCGCTATGGAAATCCATTGAGAAGGATTGGCAGCAATGGATTAAACCATATGACTTAAACATCAACGAGCACCATATCCTTTGGATCGCTTATCATTTAAATGGGGCATCCATTTCAGAAATTGCCAAGTTCGGTGTTATGCACGTTTCAACAGCTTTTAACTTTTCGAAAAAGTTAGAAGAAAGAGGTATGTTGAAATTTTCCAAAAAAGAGGATGATAAGAGAAACACGTATGTTGAGCTGACAGAAGCTGGGGAAAAGATTCTATTAGATACAATGAAAACTTATGACCCTAGATCGTATGAAGCTTTTAGGGGTGCCCTACCTCTTCGAGAACTCTACGGAAAATTCCCTGAAATGGTGGAATTCATGTGTATCATCCGCAATATTTATGGTGATGATTTTATGCAAATCTTTGAAACATCGTTTAAAAATCTAAATAGAGAATTTGTTGAAGAGAATAATCGATTAATTAAAAAGGATCAAGCAGATCAACACCAAGAAAACACTAAAGAACCGATTAGCTCTTAATTTACTTTTTAACAATAATTAAACTTTTTTTTAAAATTTCCATTAGAGGAACGTAAATGTTCTGGCCAAGGAAAGCATGAATGGTTTCTTCCGGATCTAGCTTCTGATTTAATAAATCAATGAATTGTGTGAGGAGCGGGATGAAATAAACAAATCCCTCCTCTTTTTGTTGTTCATATTGAAGAGAAAGCTCTTCGCATAGTCGAAATACTTCTTCTACTTCTTCCTCCGACAAGTCACTTTTTACGATCAACCGATAGGCAGGGAAGTTTTGAGTTTGGATCATTTCAAGTAATAGTTGTTGATGATATTCTATTTTTTTAAGCCTTTTCTCAACTTCTCCCATTTCGCCACTCTACCCTCCATTTGTAAATAAATTTATTTTTAATGTAACTATTGATTTTTAGTTCAAATCATAATACAGTAATTGAATAATCTTCGGGACTAACAATCCGCCAGAGTGGTTAAATCCTTCGCAGAGGTGTTATTCAATGAATTGTTGGAAAACAATTGATCTATCTCATGATCATGGAAATCAGCGCCTGATGGTTGTTTCCTTACTTGTTATGCTTGCTGCCTTTATTATGATTTATGTTCCATTAAGTATTATATATGATAGCATCGATCTTAACGACGATTACTTATATTTATTTATAATTTGTTTATTTTTAATCCTTCCTATGCATTTAATTTGCCATGCACTTCCTGCATGGATCATGGGCCAAAGGATAAAGATAAAAATTTCATTTAAATCCGTGATTTTTCCAATCCTTAAAATTGAATATAATCATTCTCTTTCAAAAAATTTAAAGATTGGATCCTTCCTTGCTCCAACTTTATTGATTACATGTCCATTACTATTTTATAGTATTAGATATCCACAATACATGCATTATTTATCGATTGGAGCAGCTATTAATATCGGTTTATCTGTAACAGATATTATTTATTTGATGATTCTTATTAAAGCTCCTAAAAAAAGTATTGTCGAACATACAAAGTATTCATTTGATATATTAATTCACCCCAAAAACAACTAAGAAAAAAGGCTGTCTGGTAAAAAATGAGGACAGCCTATCTTTTTTTTTCGTTTTTTGGTATTGTTATTATTATCCCCAAAGAAAATGTAATTCTTTTAAACTTTCATATTTTTTTGCAAAGGAGGAATCTCAGAGAAAATGGTGTACCTATTTACTGTATTCGCGGTTTTCTTTCTATATACTATTAATTCCATGACCAACCTAATGTGTATTCAAAAAGAGATTCCCGAGGATCGCCAACCCCAGCTTTATCGAACAATTAATGTACTTATAACTATTTTACTCATTTCAACATATATTGAAATTCTATATGCCGTCTAAGTAAGGGCTTCCGTGCCATGCGGAAGCCCTTATTTGTTTAATCTGCGAGAATAATATGGTATAGTATTTCTTGTGTTTAATTTTGAATTTATAGGAGTGGCATGATGAGAAAATGGATTCTTTCAATGACAGCTGCAGTAGTTTTAGTGGGACTAGCAGGGTGTAGTGGTAATAACGATAATAAGTCTAACATAGTTGCAGAAACAGCTGCCGGAAACATTACAGAAGATGAATTATTTCAAAAGCTTAAAGACCAATATGGAGAAATGGTGTTATACGGAATGGTGTTAACAAAGGTTCTTGAAGAAAAATACCCAGTTACGGACAAAGAAGTTGATGCTGAGCTTGTCAAACTAAAGGAGCAATATGGTGATCAGTTTCAAATGTTCTTAGCATCCAATGGCATTCAAGACGAGAAAGCCTTTAAGGATACACTTCGTCTCCAACTAATTCAGGACAAGGCTTTTTCAGCCTATATTGAAATCCCTGAAAGTGAATTAAAGCAGAAATATGATGAAATGAAGCCTGAATTAAAAGCTAGCCATATTTTAATTAAAGATGAGAAAACAGCTAAAGACGTATTACAGAAGGTCAACGCTGGGGAAGACTTTGCAAAACTAGCAGAGGAATATTCCGAAGATCCAGGCTCAGCTGCAAATGGCGGGGATTTAGGCTATTTTGGTGAAGGTGCCATGACCAAGCCTTTCGAGGATGCCGCCTACGCCCTTAAAGTCGGGGAAATAAGCGATCTTGTAAAATCCACCTTTGGATATCATATTATTAAGCTCACAGACAAAAAAGAAGTAAAGCCATTTGACGAAATGAAGGACGAAATACGTAAACAGCTTATCCAAGAAAAAGCTCAAGAAGATCCAACAGCTGTTCAAGAAAAAATTAAAAAAGACCTGCAAGATGCAAAAGTTGATGTGAAGGACAAAGATTTAAAAGGAATATTTGATTTTATAAATGAAGAAGCACCATCGGACGATAAAGCTGAAAAAGCTAAGACTAAATAAAGTAAGTAAAAAGGCTGCTGCGAGGCAGCCTTTTAATTTTGTATCTGTTCTTTTCTACGTGCTCTTTCCTCTTCCATTCTTTGTATATAAATTTCGCCTTCTTTTTCGATATACTCCATATCCACTTCTTGATCTTCCTTAGCTGTTTTAATCATCATATACGCGCAAAAAACAATGCCTGCTAATACTAGATAAATCCACCATGGCAATGTAAACATATGATTCCACTCCTTTTAGACAAGCTTTATTTAAAAATATGTGGCAGGAAGAAAAATATGCTAAAATCTTACGTATAACTATTGATGATCGTGGGGGAAGTAAATGGAAACGGCTAGTTCTTACTTTTATGATTTTATTCCAGTTAAAATGAATGTAACTGAAGGTGAAGAAAGTGTTATCTTAAGCAAGTACCCACCTCCTGTGTGGGTTGAGGGAAGAAATGAATTTAATATTGATAATGAGATAAAGGGGAATGACGTTACTGTCCAGCTTTTGTTAACTGAATTTACAGTTGAAAAAACAAAAACAGATAAGCAATACTTAAAGCTAAAATTCAGTAATAACATTGGAGCCATTAATGCAAAGATGTGGGACAATGACGGGGCACTTGATCGATATACCCCATTATTAAATGAACATACCGTTTTTCAAGTAAGCGGGAAAGTTGAAGATTACAGGGGGCATAAATCAATTACGATCCACCGGATGCAGCCTTGTACAGAAAATATCGACCCATTTTCTCTTATTGCCTGCACACACCAAAATATCGAAGCACTTACAATTGAGCTGTTCAGCTATATCAATGAGCTTAAGTCTCCTTTTAAAGAAATTGCAGTGGCTGCTATGGATCGCTTTTGGGATCAATTTAGAATAAGACCAGCTGCGAAAGGACATCATCATAATTATTTAGGCGGCTTATTAAAGCATACAGTTGGACTTATGCGGTTTGCCCGTTATATTGTTAAATTTGAGGATAACCATTTTCAAGCTGTCTTCAAGCTTATTCAGCGCATTGAAAAAGCACTTAAAGAGGAGCTTTGGGCTGATTTGCAATCAGATAATCCAGGTGCTAATTCCCGCTCGTTCGTTTGGAAGGATACCCTTGACCATCTTTATACAATGTTTTATGGAATGGCCAAACATAAAGGCCAGGATCCGAATTATGATTTATTAATGGTCAGTATTTTATTTCACGATATTGGGAAACTGCTCGAATATCACCATGCAGGTAAAACCTATGAGGATTTTAAATTTCTTTTTCCTACAGCAGATCATTCGTCATTAGAAAAAAGAAAAGCGACCGGGATTACGATGGATGAACTAGGGGTCATGGTCGGGCATATTCCGTATGGGGTCTTATTGCTTTCGAAAATCATCGAAACAGAAAATATTACAATCTCATTAGAAGAAATCCATCAAATGCATCATTGCATCCTTTGCCATCATGGGTTGCCTGAATGGGGTGCATGTGTGCGCAATCCACAAACGATCGATGGTTATTTAATTCATTTGGTTGACTTTTTAGACAGCAGATATGAAAACACTGAAGAGATAAAATAAAATTAAGGATTTTAGGAAAAAGTAAACTAGATGGAGGTGATCTGTATGGCAAAGTTCAAAGCAAATCCAAGTAAAAATGGGGTCGCCGCTGCCAGCGTGAGAGGAAAAATGAATCCTGGCCAGCAAAAAGAGCTTATAGAGCATGCGTTTCAATCAAATACAAACCAGCAATTTAAGAAAGATTAAACGAAAAGCGGAAGCGCCGCCCGTATAGCGAAGGTTACGAGTCGCTGGGCGCTGGAGCTGGACAATAAAGGGACGGGCAAATGGCCCCGTCCCTTATCTTCCTGTGAAAACCGGTATTCTTTTCTCAAGAAAAGCGTTGATTCCTTCCTGATGATCGACCGTTTCACGCATCCTTATTTGTCCGATTTTTTCCATCCTTAATATTTCTAATAAATAATGACGACTGCTATCCGAGATAATTTTTTTTGATTTAATCATCGCTTCAATCGGTTTTTGAAGCCATTCATTTGCTTTTCTATAGGCAGCATCCAACACTAAAATTTCGCAGACTTCATCAATTAACCCCATTTCAAATGCTCTATAAGGGCCATAAACTTTCCCTTCCCAAATGACCTGCATCGCTTTATGATCACCAAGCCGTTGTTTCAGAAAGAAATGTCCGCCGCCGTCCGGAATTAACCCGATATTAATAAAGTTCATTGCAATCTTTGCATCTTTTTCAGCAATTACATAATCCCCAGCTAAAGCAAAACTAAATCCAAGTCCGGCAGCCGGACCGTTAATCGCACTAATGACTAATTTAGGTAAAGCATAGAGAGTCATGATCACTTCATTAATGGTGTCCATAACCTTTTCAAAGGTTTCTTCATCCGTATCTTTAAGCAATGCCTTCATCTCCCCTCCTGCTGAAAAAGCGTTACCGTTCCCGGAGATGATAAGAATACTAGCATCACTAATTGCAACCTCCTTTAATTTTTCAAGAAGTTCATTAAGCATGTCAACATTTAACGCATTCATACATTCGGGACGGTTTAATAGTAAAGTAGCTATGCTCCCTTCAACACTTAATACCACAAATTGGGACATCAAGAACACTCCTTAATTAATATTTGAACTTTTCCCAATATTTATTATACTTCATTTCACAAACAATTCCGATAATAATTTTATCTTTTCATTTGTATAATGCTCATAATTGTCATTATAAGTTTTAGGATCCTTGGGATTGGCAAATCTGGTAATCTTCTTCGTTTTCGGATCAACTAATTTACTCGCGGCACCACAGCCAAGTCCAATTATTGTTTGCTGCTCTTCCATTATTAAAATATTGTATAAGCTTTCTTGACCGTGCAGCGAATAGCCGATATTTTCTAAGTTCCCTAGAATATTTTTTTGACGATATAAGTAATAGGGTTGATAGTCGTGGGCTTTTGTCCAATCAGTCGCCATATTCATCATTCTTTGAACTTCATTGCGGTCTGCTACCTTATATTTGCCTTTATTTCGAGTCATTTCTGAAGCCCTTTTAAAGGATAAAGTGTGCACTGTTAAAGATTCCGGCATTAACTTAGCTGTTTCATTTAATGTATATTCAAATTCCGCTAAGCCTTCCCCTGGAAGACCAATGATCAAATCCATATTTATATTTTTCATGCCCATGTCACGGGCTAATTTAAATTTTTCAATTGTCTCTTCAACCGTATGATGCCGTCCGATCGCTTCCAACGTTTCTTGAATATAGGATTGCGGATTAATACTGATCCGATCTATATTCCATTTCTTTAGGACATTGATCTTATCAACTGTCATTGTGTCCGGTCGCCCCGCTTCAACTGTCACTTCACGGACTTTGTCAAGATTCGGGAAAGACTCATACATTTCTTCATAAAGCATGTCCATTTCTTTCGCTGTAATGCTGGTTGGGGTACCACCGCCAAAATAAATGGTCGTGATATTGATGCCATTTTCCTTCAGCCACTTGCCGATTTCCCACATTTCATAATGCAAACCGCCTAGAAATGAATGGACGGAGCCTTGTCTCCCATTTATCGCATACGCCGGGAATGTACAATAGGCACATTTTGTTGGGCAAAATGGAATCCCAATATAGAGGCTGACTTCGTTTTGAAGTGAAAATAAGTCGGGGATCGTCCGTAATTGGTTGGCAACAATCGATTGCATCAGCTCCAGCTTCTCCTGCTGGATCATATAATTTGTCTTTAGAAAAGAATGGGCTTCCTTTTTTGGGAGCCCTTGATTTAATTTGTTATGTAGTAATTTGGTTGGCCGAATTCCAGTTAATGTCCCCCACTTTTGAATAATACCGGTCAGGTCCTGCAATAAAATTAAAAAGGCGTATGATATGGCATGTCGTGCTGCTTTCTCCCATTCCTTTGTACCAGGCAGAAACTCGCTATTTTGTTCATGATGGGCGCTGTAATGATTGTTAGTTGATATCTCGATTAAATCCGCTTTAATACTAATCCGTTTATCACGGTTGATCACATAATTTACAACGATATCTGGGTTGTCCATGGTTGCAACAGCCAAGGAACATTCTTCATAAAATAAATCTGCAATAAGCTGAAGATTACGCTCAAATTGCGGCTCAACACCTGTAATTTGTATTTTCAAATTCATCACCTACTCTATTGATGTACACTGTTACAAGTTTACTTAACAATGTATGGTTGGTCAAACAGAATAAGCCGCGAGGTCTGCCCTCGCGGCTCTCAGCCATTTATATTAAATTGTTTTTAATTAAAATTGGCCGTGTGTGCCAGCCATTTGTTGTTGAGCCATTGAAACTAGACGCTTTGTAATTTCTCCTCCAACTGATCCGTTAGCACGAGAAGTAGTGTCTGCACCTAGGTTAACACCGAATTCTTGAGCGATTTCAACTTTCATTTGGTCTAAAGCTTGTGCAACTCCAGGCACTAATAATTGGTTACTGTTTCCGCCACTGTTTGGCATAATACTTCACTCCTTAAGAATTTTCTGTGTTGTTATTGGTAGGGCTAGTTGGAGTTGAACCAACAGTGTGTATTCACTGCCATGATGGCTAACCCTATGATATAAAGGAAAATTTGCTATGCTTGCTTTGCTTGTTGGTTTGTTGCTTTGTTGTATTCTTAAGTTAACCACTTTTATTTTTTTTATTATTGGTAAATTTTCGAATGTTCTTCTTTTTGATATTGCTTGAAACCACTTTTGAAACTATTGAGTGTATTTTGTGTGATCGACCCTCTTTTATTCAAGCATTTAAAAGCTAATTTTTGGAGCAATTTGCTTGTTGTAGACTGTTGCCTTCATACACATACTTTTACTATAGAATTTTGCAGGAGATTTCATAAAAAGGGGGATAACCTATGTTTGTATGTCCATTATGTAATCAAATTGAGCAGCAACAATATATTTGCCCTAATTGCCAGCAGGCAATGGCGAATGAAGGAAGAGTAATGGATTATTTCGATGATTATAGTGCTTACTTAGACATTGAAGGGATGAAGCTTTTTGACGGGTATCTAAACGACGGAAAAGATCATGAATGTCCCCATGTTTTTTCTTGTTTGAAATGTTCGAAACAAGTTGTTCGTTTTATTGATGAGGTGGAATTTTAGTATTTATTTCTTTTGTGAAAAAAATATACTATAATAATAGTACGCTATGGGGTACTGTACTTAAGGGTGGTGAGCAAGGATGGAATATCCACAAGATATGAAAAACCGATTAAAGCGGGTGGAAGGACAAGTTCGTGGGATCCTTCGTATGATGGAAGAAGATAAAGAGTGCAAAGAAGTCATTACACAGTTATCAGCTGCTCGTTCAGCTATTGATCGGACGATAGGTTATGTTGTTGCAAAAAATTTAGAACAATGTATTCGAGCCCAAGCTAACAAAGGCGAAAGCGCAGAAGATGTTATTAATGAAGCGGTACAAATGATTGTTAAAAGTAGATAATAGCAAAATAAAAAGGGCTGTAGCAGCCCTTTTTTGTTATCGTGCTTACGCATTTCTATACTATTCCAACTCTTGTGGCGGTTCTTCTGTTTCAAATGATCTGTCTTCACCTATTTGTTTATAATCTTCCCTGTTAATGATTGTTCCGCCTGCCATGCCTTCGTTAATCATGCGGTCAACATCTAAAAAGTACCGGTCACGGCCTTCGAATTTCGAATCCTTCTCCACCAAATTTTTAATTTCTTGCTCTCTCTCGTTTTCGTATACATTCATAATAAGCAGTTACCTCCCTTTTCCTTTAATTTGTTCATAACCGTTGTAACTATTCATACTCCAAAAAAATGTCCACTAAATGGGTAAGTCCGTTTTCATATATTTCCGGCTCATCAAATTTCATTGGTTTTGAATTGACATCAAAAATATAAAACTCACCATCAACCGTTTTGCCGATATCCATAGAAAATTCTTTAATAAATCCAAAATTGGAGTTATCCCTAAATCCCTTTTCTATAGCATTTCCACAAAGTAATGCCAATTCATGAATTTTCTCAATATCTTTTTCTGTTGTCATTTCATCCGCGATTAATATATTTCCGCCTTTTAAGACATGCGTTGTGATTCCGTTCAACTTACTCTGCCTTATGCCAACTCCAGAAACAACCCATTGGCCCTTGACTTGATGAACAAGCACACGATAATCGTAGGAACATTCCTCATGGGTCAAAATGTCTGTTTTTTGTTGTAAAATATATTCTCGATCCTGTAGCAAAGGATGAACCTTCCTTTCCCAGATATTTTTGAAAAAGGAGGTTCCATACATGCCACTATGCCCTTTAATATGGAAGGTCTTGTCTTCGTGCCTGGACAGTACAAAAATTCCATTTCCTTTACTGCCTTCATTCGGTTTTAAATAAAGGGAGTGAAATTTATTTAATTGTTTCTCAAGCTGTTCCTTTGATCTGATTAATTGTGTAAAGGGGACATGTTTTTTAAGAGCTGAATCGTTGGATAAGGCATTATAGACATCCCACTTTTTGAAAAATCCACCATTAAATATCGGTATGTTTTGATCGTTACACCAAGCTTTAAACCGCTCGAAATGTTCTGTATTTTCATCCTTTCGATATGGTATACGATTATAGATAACAGTTGGTACCCCATCAAAATCAGTAGTGACCCAACAGTTTTTCCTGCTATTAAAAACAAAGCCCCTTGTCAGACGGTTCTCTGTTAATAAGTCTGATGTAAACAGAATGGCCTTTCCGCCTTTTTTCGCTAATCTTGTGGCTATGTCCCGAAATAATGAAAGATTTCCGGTTATCTTTGAGCTTTTCCCAGCTGTAGTTAAAATTCCGACGATGAGCGGTTGTCTTCGAAAGTTTTTATTTATTTTCATTGAAAAGCACCTCAGGTTCATAAATAGACCTTTTTGTTAGATAGAGGGCAAAGGAGATCGGTAAAGATCGTGATAATTGATCATAATCCTTAAGCTTTGGATGCTTAAAAATAGAGCGCCCTGGCTTTGAATTAGCTTCGAAAAGCCATATTTGATTGTTTTTGTCAATTCCTACGTCATAACCGATCTCTCCAATTGTTCCTTCTATTTCCTTTTCCAATATATGACTCATGGAAAGTACGACTTCTTCAAGCTTTTCAACAATATTGTGTGGTACCGGGATTAATCTTTTTATTTCATCGACTGTCTTTACTATTCCGCCGCTGCCTAAATGCGTTGTTACACTACCAATTCCCGCTACTTTAGCAGCAATTGCACTCATTTTCCAAGCACCGGTTTCATCCTTATTCGTGTGAATTCGAAAATCAATCGGCTTATCTTCAACCCTAAAAAGAGGAATGCCTTGTTGAGCGATCAATCCTTCAAGCGTTTCTTTTTGGAATTGTTGTCGCAGCAACGATTCTAGAGTCTTGTATTTTCGTAAATGATTCTTTTCATCCCTACGAAAACGACAATACCATTCCTCCTCGTCAGTGGCTTTAATGACTTGATGAATGCCAAGCCCAAGGCTGCCATTAATCGGCTTAATGTAAACACTGCTGTATTTGGAAAACAGCTCCTTAATTGAATGTAATGTTGGGTTTACTACCGTTTCCGGCAGAAATCCGGCAACATCAGGATAGGTACTAAAAATTTGGTGAATTTCCCACTTGTTAAAAAAACCGGGGTTAAACCACGGAATCAAGTATTCATGCTGCAGCTTATTTTTAATATTTTTTAAGATATTGTGGTTTTCTGTTTTGCGATTTGGTAAACGATCATATACGACGTTGGGAAACGGAATTTCAATTTCCTTCCAACCGTCGGTACTGTGGAATAAGCCCTTTATTCGCCCTGACTCCCAGTTAATGTGGTTGGCACCAAAGATAAACGTAAATGCACCCACTTTTTTCTCTGTGGAAAGTAATTTTGCAAAGAATAAGGTTCTATCACCAATGGGTCTAATAATAGATCCGGTAAAACCAGCAGTAAAAATGCCAACTAATGGTCCGATGTGAAGAATGCCATCATGAGGGATAACATGGACCTTGCTTTCATAAGGGATGCCTAAACCTTCCCAAATGGTGGATGACACGTAAATAGTTTGAAATTCGTTTGTCCGCTTTATTTCACAATTACAAATTTCTGTACCCAGGGAAATCTGAGTATAATGGTTGAACTCTTCGTATAGAGCCCGTGGCAACCAAACATGATTCGTTGTCTCAGGTAATTTTTTTACGGTATATAGTGACATCCCTTATCAGCTCCTTTGCAGTGCGATATGCTTGCAATACTCTAAAGGTGCGCTGTACAACTTATTTTCAACACCTTCGTTTGTTTGCAAAATTGTTTTATGACCCGGTTTTGAATTTGAATCAAGAACCCAGATTGAACCATCTTTTGCGACACCAAGATCTACTCCAAGTTCAAATAATGGACCGAAGCTTTCCTCAAGTGTTTCAGGCAGATGAGTAATAATGGTTTGGATATCATCTAAAAGTAGTTCTTGTTGATTGTGGTCAACGGAATCCAGCCATTCACTAAAGGAATGGGCATCACCACCGCCATGCAGGTTGGAGATGATCTGTCCTTCTTGACCTTTTCTTACGCCACGTCCGAGTTCATGCCAGTTGTTATCTTGACCTTTTTGTAGCAAGATGCGAATATCAAAAGGCCGTTTATCTTCGTCAACAAGCGATAAATACTCTTGAATTAAATAAGAATGGGCGCTTAGTAGTTGCTTTAACCATTTATTTAGTGGTTCCTTCTTTGAAAATATTTTATGGATGACGTTTTTATGACGATGGGTTTGAAATTCTATTTGTTTGCCTTTTAACGCCAAAGAAATAATGCCTCTTCCTTGTGATCCATGTTCTGGCTTCAATATAATTCTTTTATGTTTATTTAATGCGCTGAAGATTTCTTCTGAACTTTCAGCTTTTGAAGTAGCTGGAATATAATATTTAAGTTTGGAATGGGACGAGAGAGAATTGTATATTTTCCATTTGTTAGGCAAGCCGTGCCCGATGAAGTAAATATCCCTTCGATTTTTCAGCCAGTTTACGATAGGTGAATACTTTTTAAGAACCTCATCTGATGAGTAAAAACAGCGGTCATAAATATAGGTTGGTATTGGGAAAATCGCATCATCCCATTTTTTAGTAGATGAATTGAACCTTTTACCATGTACATGTTCGGTTTGTGGATTAATATCTGCCGGTGAAAAGCAAAAAATCTCAATGTTCATTGGTGCTCCTCTTTTACCGATTTCAGTGAAGTAATCATGTTCTGTTTTTTTATTTAATGTTAAAAATCCAAAGGATAACATCATAATACCCCCTTATAATCTCCAGCCCGTCAGACTGTGACAGTAATTTAATATCGCTTTGGCCGAAGGTCTAACTTTAGGTGTAAATCCTTCGGGATCTTGATTTTTTGAAGGCTTCGTATTAATTTCAATAATCCAAGGTTTTCCATCCTTATCAAGGGCCAAATCAATCCCCAATTCCCCATAAATTCCATCAGCTTGGTTGTCAATAATCAGAGCTGCTTCGATTGCAATTTCTTTTAAAAGCTGACTGATTTGGACGATCATTTTTTTATCAAAATGGTCTACTAAGGCCTTATCAATTTTAAATAATTCTCCTCCTCTAGATAGATTGGAGACAAATTCATTTTTTGAAGAAACCCTTGCAATTGAGGATGTTACCCCCCATTCTGTTTCGCTATGTCGATGACATAGGAGCCGAAAATCAAGGAGACGGTTTTCTTCATAGGCTAATAGAGATATGCCTTGTTGAATGATATAGCGTTGTTTTTGTAAACGTGGCTGAATGGCTTCGTATAAAAGTTGGATCGTTGGGAATTCCTTCTCAATTTCCCCAGAAAAGGTTGAGTAATCTAATAAAAGACGATCTTCTTTAGGTTCTACTTTAAATATATTTTTGCCTTGGCTTCCATGAACCGGTTTTAAAAATAAAAGATTGTGCATGTTTATCATTTCTTCTAATGTTCTTCTTCCATTTAAAAGCTTTGTATCAGGCAAATAGGGTAATAGATGTTCCTGACCGGAAAGAACTTCATACACATGCCATTTATTTAGGAATCTTTCATTAAAATAAGGGATTTTTGCTTTATTTAATATCCCAAAAAACTGCTTTGCTTTTTCAGACCTTTCCACTAATCGGGAATGAATCCGATTGTGGACAACGTGTGGGACAGGTAATTTCCCTTCTTTCCAGTTTTTTTGTGCCAGGGAATACGTATATCCATTTACATAATCATCATGAAGGCTTGCGAAGTGGAACACGTAGACCATTATATGCTGTTCATATCCGTAGGCTTGCAATTCTTCAAGAAAGTTATGGATCGTACCAAAATGGTTATTATGAATGCGATCGGTTACGATTCCAACAAAAGGCCCTAGCTCCCAAACTCTGTTATTAGAATGGATGTTTACAAAAATCGGAAAGGCATCAGCAGGTAGAAAAAGTTCTTCAAGAATAGCAGCGGCACAATGGATAGTGGATTTTTCTTTTGATGAACTTACATGTATAATACAATCGACCACTTTTTTTCCGGCTATTAATGTAATTTTTTGACCGTGGGTGGTATTTGTTTGCTTCGATAAATCGGAACTAATTATAATGATAGTGGAAGATTCCGTTTCTGTTTGTTCTAGAGGAAAAATCTGAACCTTGAACGTATTTTTCATAATAAACCCTCACAATGCCCATGGGCGTTAGCTGATAAGAGTATCATATGAGGATATAGGCTTTAGTGTGAGGAATTAGATAAGGAAGGTTGTTATTTACATGAATTTTATTGGCATGCTTTTATTTATGGCGATTATTGGTGCGGTGATTGGCGGGATAACGAACCACCTTGCCATTAAAATGCTGTTTAGACCACTTAAGCCCATCTATATAGGGGGTAAAAGATTGCCATTTACTCCTGGTCTTATTCCAAAACGGCGCGAGGATTTAGCGATCCAACTTGGGCGTACGGTTGTCGATCATCTTTTAACGGCTGAAGGAATTCGAAGTAAATTTAAAGAACCAGCTTTTATTAAAGATATGGAAACCTGGGCAAGATCAGAGATTTCAGTCCTATTAAATAGCCAAAAAACGCTTTCTGAATGGTTGGAAGGACTCGGTATTAGTGAGGTTGAAAAGAAATTAAAAGAAAAGTTAAATGCTTTTATAGAGACAAAATATGAGGATTTACTTGGACAAGCCCGTTCTAAAACCGTGGGCGAAACATTGCCTGAAGAACTGCTTTTAAAGATTGACTCTAGAATCCCGGACTTCTCAGCCTACATTTTAAATAAAGGAATTTACTATTTTCAGAGTAATGAAGGAAGAAGCCGCTTAAGTATGATGATTCAAGACTTCCTTGAAAATCTCGGTTCACTTGGAAATATGGTGAAAATGTTTATAAGCAATGATACAATTGTAAACTCTGTTCAACCAGAGTTAATTAAATTTTTGAGCCATGAGGGTACCCAAGATATGGTAACCCAATTATTAGATCAAGAATGGGATAAAGTGAAATGCTTAGAGGTTGGAACACTTGAAGAAAAGGTTGGACGCGAACAACTTGTATCATTTTTAAAAACACAAATTAATGAGCAAATTCCATACAGAATCTGGCTTCGATCTTCAATCAAGGAGTTATCAAAATCCTATCATCAATTCATTCTTGACACCTTAATACCAAAGGCGGTTGGGAAGGTTAGTGATTTCATCGACAATCGCGTCGAAGAAATGATGGAAAGACTTCACCTTGCTGAGATTGTCCGGAAGCAAGTAGAGGGCTTCCCTGTTGAAAGATTAGAGGTTATTGTCCTCTCCATTTCGAAAAGAGAATTTAAAATGATTACTTATTTAGGGGCTTTGCTTGGTGGGTTAATTGGAATCGTACAGGGATTCATTGTTTATTTTGTTGGATAAGTATTTTTCTGCTATACTATATAAATCTATACTTTTTATCGATTATAGTATCACTTTTTTTGGGAATTGACATAATTTTAGGAAAGAAGAGGAGGGTTTTGTAATGGCAAATGTATATGATGCGGCCTACAGCTTGGAAAAAGCGATTAGAGATAGCGATGATTTTAAACGATTAAAACAGCTTTACGATAACGTTAATAATGATGCGTCATCGAAGCGTCTGTTCGATCGTTTCCGTGAAACCCAATTTGAACTGCAGCAAAAGCAAATGATGGGTGAGGATATCTCAGAACAAGATTTCCAAACAGCACAGCAGCAATTTACCTTAATCGGGCAGCATGAAGGGATTGCACAACTAATGCAGGCTGAAGAAAGAATGAGCCTGATTATTAGCGAGTTAACAAAAGTAATCATGAAGCCGCTGGAGGAACTATACGGAGCGCCTGAGGGACTACAATAAAATAGATTACGAAAAAAGCTGACAATCGGAATGTCAGCTTTTTTTGTTCTAAGTGAATTTTCTTACTCATATTTATCATAAAGTGATATTTGTATTAAGTGGAGCAGAACACACAAGGGGGATGCTATTATGATGTATCGATTACTGGCAATTAATATTGATGGCACATTATTAAAATCTAATGGAAGACTATCCCGGGAAACAAGACAGGCAATTGATTATGTTCAAGATAAAGGTGTGTATGTTACCTTAGTTACTAGTCGCAACTTCCCTTCAGCTAAAAAAATCGCAACAGCATTAAAATTAGAAAGCCATTTAATTACGCATAGCGGCGCTTTTATTTCCGATAATATGGAGGAACCGCTTTTTGAAGCAAGACTATCGGAAGAAAAAACGTTCAACATTGTGCAAGTTCTTGAAACCTATAATTGTGCGATCAGACTTTTACATGAGCGCTATTCGATTGGAAATCGAATAAAACAAAAGGGCAACTTAATGGGGAAGGTTATTGCCGATTCAAATGATCCATTATTTTATCCGATTCAATTTGTCCAAAGCCTAAGTGACCAACTTGTTGATTTCCCGATGGCAACTCCGAAAATTGAGGTTTATTTTTCAAATAAAGATGAATTGAGAGATGTAAAAGAGGTTGTAAAAAGGTCTTTCCCGGAAGTAAACGTGATTGATACTCATGAATTATCATTTGAAATTCTACCTGGTGCTGTTTCGAAGGAACAAGGTGTAAAAAGATTAGGAGAACATTTAGGGATTCCACTGAAAAAAACAGTTGTGATCGCAGATTCCATTAGTGATATCCCGATGATCACCCAAGCCGGGCTAGGTGTAGCAATGTGGAATTCACCGTTTGCGGTGAAAAAAGCTGCGGACTGGGTGACAAGATCGAATAATCATAATGGGGTTGCATTTATGATTCGGGAGCACTTTAGAAAGCAGCAAAGAATTGAATTTTTACGACAAATTACTAAATAGATGGAATGCGAGCCGCAGGGTCTGCCCCCCGCGGCTTATTCCTCTGCTCTCTTTTTTGGAATTATTTTTTCCGTAGTGAACATTGGAGAAATATTGTGCAGTAGGCATAGCATGAAGACAGAAACTCAGGATCGGAGCGAAAGAAACAGTATTCATAAGGTTGATGCAAACCAAATTTCGGTGAACTTCGGACTCTAATCGTTTAAATCTTGGGTTAC
>DULJ01000093.1 GCA_012840465.1 Caryophanales bacterium | reverse complement strand
TTTAAAAGGTAGCTTTTCGAGCAGATCAAAGACTAAGAACGCCACATCCTGTGGCAACGTCTTTGTGACCCACGTCCTGTGGGCCTAAAAAATCTGGGCGCAAATACGCCAAGGCGAATTTGATAAGTAGTATAATTCCTTTTTTATTCGTTAATGATGGTAATAGACCATTGTTGGAGGAGATATGAATGAAAAAAGGGACGTTAAAACAAATACTACTTATTACGGATGGATGTTCAAATTCTGGGGAAGATCCAGTCGCGATGGCGGCGCTTGCGAAGGAACAAGGAATTACTGTAAATGTGATCGGCGTGATGCTGAATGATTCCGTTGGTGACCAAGGAAAACAGGAAATAGAGGAAATTGCCATGAGTGGCAACGGTATAAGCCAAATTGTTTATGCGAAGCAGCTGTCACAAACGGTTCAGATGGTGACAAGAAAAGCAATGACGCAAACTCTTCAAGGTGTTGTCAATTCGGAATTAAGACAAATACTTGGAAGTAGAAACACGATCGAAGACCTACCGCCTGAAAAACGCGGTGAGGTAATGGAAGTAGTTGATGAACTTGGGGAAACCGTTGATTTAGAGGTATTAATATTAGTAGATATTAGTGGAAGTATGAAGGATAAAATACCAACTGTTAAGGAGGCATTGTTTGATTTATCCATTAGTCTCAACTCAAGGATTGGTCAAAATCGCTTTTCAATTTTTGGATTCCCAGGTAGACGGGATGAGGTTGATAAAATACTAGATTGGACGCCTAAACTAGATTCCATTTCAAGTGTATTCCCAAAATTAATATCTGGTGGCATCACACCTACCGGGCCTGCGATTCGTGAAGCGATCCAACACTTCTCTAGGAAGAAGCCACGAAATTTAAGGAGCTGGATTTCCCGTGATGATGAATACATCGAAGAAGCCGAAGTATAATGTAGCACGAGGAACGGTTATTAAGGGAAAATGGCACTATCATGCTTATACGGTACATAAAACCCTCGGGTACGGGGCAACAGGGACTGTATATTTAGCGAAGGGGAAGGAAGGATTAGTAGCATTAAAAATAAGTGATGATAGTATGGCGATTACTTCAGAGGTAAATGTATTACGACACTTTTCTAAGGTCCAAGGTTGCCTTGGACCTTCTTTGCTTGATGTCGATGATTGGGTATTTCCCGGGCAAGGAAAAGTTCTTCATTTCTATGTAATGGACTATTTAAAAGGGGACGATTTTTTATCATTTATAAATAAGAATGGAGATGAATGGCTTAGTGTCCTCGTGCTTCAACTCCTTTCCGATTTAGACCAGCTTCATGAGAAGGGGTGGGTGTTTGGTGATTTAAAGCCGGATAATTTATTAGTAGTAGGACCACCTTCACGAGTTAGATGGCTGGATGTTGGCGGGACAACCATGAAAGGCCGTTCCATCAAAGAGTTCACTGAGTTTTTCGATCGTGGATACTGGGGGATGGGCTCAAGGAAAGCAGAACCATCTTACGATTTATTCGCAGTAGCAATGATTATGATTAATAGTGCTTATCCTCATCGCTTTTCAAAAAAAGGGGAGTTTGGAAATCACCTTCAGGAATTAGTTAAAGCTGTTCAAGCAGCTCCTACATTAAGGAAATCTGAAAGGGTCATTATAAAAGCGATTCAAGGACGTTATCCATCTGCCGGGGAAATGAGACAGGAATTGATAGAAGCAATCAGCCCTCAGATTAAACAAAGTAAACCGGTGAACCAGTCTACAACAAAAACAAATTCAAAATCAATACCAACTACGAAAACATTAAAAAACGCCAGACAGATGAAAAGAAAGGCTGACAGGAGAACTAGATTTAGAGGGGTATTTGAAACACTTCTTATGGCTATTTTTTTATTAATTGCTTACTTTCTTTATATTGCAGGACATATGATGTGACTTTTTTGGTACAATATACAATGGAAATCAATACTACTATGATAAAGGAAGATTGGAATGAAGCATAACAGGGTAGAGCAATTTATCGAAAGGCACCATTTACTTGACGAGAATGCTGTTGTTGTCGTAGGTGTTTCAGGAGGCTCGGATTCTATTGCTCTGCTTCATTATTTGTGGACGATTAAAGACAAATGGAAGTTAACATTAGTGGTCGCCCATGTAGACCATATGTTTAGAGGAAAGGAGTCCTATGAGGATTTACTATTTGTTAAGAACTTTTGTGAAAACCATTCAATCCAATTTGAAGGGATTTCAGTCGATGTACCGGGCTTTATTGAAAAGCACCATGTAAGCTCCCAAGTTGCAGCAAGAATTTGCCGATACGAGTTTTATGATAGAGTTTTAGAGAAATATCATGGAGATTACCTTGCTTTGGCCCATCATGCGGATGACCAAGTGGAAACGATGCTGATGAGAGTGGTTAGGGGCAGCTATGGCCAATCATTAGCGGGGATACCCGTAAAGCGGCCCTATCGTCACGCAACGCTCATTCGGCCGTTTTTATGTTTGACCAAGGTTGAAATTGAAGAGTACATAAAGGAATACAATTTATCATTTCGCGTTGATCCAAGCAACAACAAAGATGACTATCAAAGAAACCGATTCAGGCATCATATTCTTCCTTTTTTAAAAAAAGAAAATCCAAACGTTTCAGAACGGTTTCAAACGTTAAGTGAGTTGTTGGCGGATGACCAGAAGTTATTAGAAGATTATGCAGCGAAGGAATTAGCAAGGGCTTTAATAGCGAAAACGGACACAAGAATTGTTTTTGCGATTAATGAGTTTAAAAGAATACCTATTTCTTTACAAAGAAGGGGTATTCATCTAATATTAAAATATCTTTATCAAGCAATTCCTTCCAATATAGCTACAATACATATTAATCAACTTTTATCATTGCTCGACCATGAACATCCTTCAGGTATTTTACATTTTCCAAAAGGCTTGATTGTTACGAAGTCCTATAATCAATGCATTTTAGCTATTGAGCCAAAAGCAGAGAAGAAGGAACATGTCTTTACCCCCCTATCTTTAGCTGTGCCTGGGGAAGTTAATGTAGCAAGTAGTTTTTTAATTAAGGCTGAATGGATTGATAGTATTCCGGAAAAAATAGACGGAATTGATCTTTTTATATGTAATGCTGAAGAGATTACATTACCGATACATATTCGAAGGCGAAAAACGGGCGACCGAATGACCGTAAAAGGTATGAAAGGAACGAAAAAAATTAAAGACATTTTTATCGATAAGAAGGTGCCAAGAGATGAAAGGGATGCTTGGCCCATCGTTGAAGATGCTAATGGGCATATTCTCTGGCTGCCATGCTTAAAAAAATCGGCATATTCCTTGGAAAGACATAAAAATGAAGAAAGCAATAGTCATCTTTATTTATTATTACAATATATATCATACAACAAAGAGCTCTAGGAGGAACGGGGAATGAAGCACGATATTAAAGAGGTTATAATTGCGGAAGAGGAAATTCAAAAAAGGGTAAAAGAACTTGGAGCGATTCTTTCAGAGGAATACCAAGACCGATTCCCATTAGTCATTGGTGTATTGAAAGGTGCAATGCTTTTCATGAGTGATATTGTGAAAAATATGGACATCCATCTGGAAATGGACTTTATGGATGTTTCAAGCTACGGAAGCTCCACCGTGTCATCCGGGGAAGTTAAAATTATTAAAGACTTAAATACCTCTGTTGAGGGTAGGGATATTATCATTGTAGAAGATATTATTGACAGTGGTCTTACGCTAAACTATCTCGTCGATCTTCTTCGCTATCGCAAAGCTAACTCAATTAAGATTGTAACATTCTTAGATAAACCAACTGGAAGAAAAGTTGACCTTTATGCTGATTTGGTTGGCTTTAATGTTCCTGATGCCTTTGTTGTAGGATATGGGCTTGATTTTGCTGAAAGGTACCGTAATCTCCCATATATTGGAGTTTTAAAACCAGAAGTATATCAAAATTAGAAAATATAGAAAAAATATCCTGTTTAGAAGTGGAATTTGTTGTGTTTCTTTTAACTAATATGATACCATTTACTATAGTTTCTTTGCTTCGCAGGAGGAGGTAAGTAATGAATCGGATCTTCCGTAATACAATTTTTTATTTATTAATATTCTTAGTTGTCATTGGAGTCGTAAGCTTCTTTAATGGCACAGGACAGCAACAGCAATCACTAACATATGACCAATTCATGACTCACCTGGAAAAAGGTGATATAAAGTCAGCGACGGTTCAGCCGAAAAGGCTGGTTTATGAGATTCGTGGTCAGCTAAAAACATACCCTGAAGGTCAACATTTTGTTACATATGTCCTTCAAACTGAGACTGCTTCGGATTTCGTTGAAATGATACGGAAAAGTGGCGCAAAAGTTGAAAATTTACCAGCTGAAGAAACAAGTGGCTGGGTAACGTTTTTTACATCAATTATTCCTTTCATCATTATATTTATTTTGTTCTTCTTCTTGTTAAACCAAGCTCAAGGCGGCGGCAGCCGTGTTATGAATTTCGGTAAGAGTAAGGCAAAGCTTTATAGTGAAGAAAAGAAAAAAGTACGCTTTAAAGATGTTGCTGGTGCAGATGAAGAAAAACAAGAACTTGTTGAGGTTGTTGAGTTTCTTAAGGATCCACGCAAGTTTGCGGCATTGGGAGCACGTATTCCTAAAGGGGTACTACTTGTTGGACCTCCCGGAACAGGTAAAACATTGTTAGCACGTGCTGTAGCGGGTGAAGCGGGCGTTCCGTTTTTCTCTATTAGTGGTTCTGACTTTGTAGAAATGTTCGTTGGTGTTGGTGCATCGAGGGTACGTGATTTATTTGAAAATGCGAAAAAGAATGCGCCATGTATTATCTTCATAGATGAAATTGATGCTGTTGGTCGTCAGCGCGGCGCCGGTCTTGGTGGTGGTCACGACGAGCGTGAGCAGACGTTAAACCAATTGCTTGTTGAGATGGATGGATTTGGTGCCAATGAAGGAATTATCATCATTGCTGCAACAAACCGCCCTGATATTTTAGACCCTGCACTCTTGCGTCCAGGTCGTTTTGACCGTCAAATTACAGTTGACCGTCCAGATGTAAAAGGTCGTGAAGCAGTATTGGGAGTACATGCAAAAAATAAACCACTTGCTGATAATGTTGATCTTAAGATAATTGCCTTACGCACCCCTGGATTTTCAGGTGCAGATCTCGAAAATTTATTAAATGAAGCTGCGCTTGTTGCGGCAAGAACAGATCAAAAGGTAATCACTGCTGCTGATATTGATGAAGCGATTGACCGTGTTATTGCCGGTCCTGCCAAACGAAGCAGGGTTATTTCGGAAAAGGAACGTAAAATCGTTGCTTATCATGAAGCCGGTCATACAATCGTTGGGGTTGTGTTAGACGAAGCCGATATGGTGCATAAAGTAACAATTGTTCCACGCGGTCAAGCTGGTGGGTATGCTGTTATGCTTCCTAAGGAAGATCGTTACTTTATGACGAAGCCGGAATTGCTTGATAAAATTTGTGGCTTGTTAGGTGGACGGGTAGCGGAGGAACTTGTTCTTGGTGAAGCAAGTACAGGTGCTCATAACGACTTCCAAAGAGCAACAAGTATTGCTCGCAAGATGGTTACAGAATACGGTATGAGTGATAAGCTCGGACCAATGCAATTTGGTCATGCATCTGGTGGTCAAGTATTCCTAGGTCGAGATATTAACAATGAGCAGAACTATAGTGATGCGATTGCCCATGAAATTGATATGGAAATTCAACGTATAATCTTTGAATGCTATGAAAAGACTAAGAAAATTTTAACCAAGTATTCTGAACAGCATCATTTAATCGCGAAAACACTCCTTGAAGTTGAAACGCTCGATGCTGAGCAAATCAAGCATTTATTTGATCATGGAACACTACCTGAACGCTCAAACGATGTACTTGAACCTAAAAAGCCAGCTGCAACGACTAAAGTTGACTCAACAACAACGAAAGAAGATGTCATCGTTAACATCAATACGAAAAACGATGATACTAATAATGAATCAAAAGAGTAAAAAATAGGATGCCTTTATGGCATCCTATTTTCGCTAAAAATCTTATAATAGGGTGATAACAATGATCTTTGTTATTGATGTAGGTAATACTAATACGGTATTAGGCGTATTTGATGGAGAAGAATTGAAGTACCAATGGCGGATTGAAACGAGTAGACATAAAACGGAAGATGAATATGGGATGATCATTAAAGAGCTATATACACATGTCGGTATCTGTTCATCCGACATAAGCGGAATTATTATATCTTCAGTTGTACCGCCTATTATGTTTTCACTTGAAATAATGTGTGAAAAATACTTTAACATTACCCCGATGATCGTCGGACCTGGAATTAAAACAGGGTTAAATATTAAATATGATAACCCGAAAGAGGTGGGAGCGGACCGCATTGTAAATGCGGTAGCGGGAATTCACGAATATGGTGCACCGCTTATTATCGTTGATTTTGGAACAGCCACTACATATTGCTACATTGATGAGGACAAGCAGTATATGGGCGGCGCTATTGCCCCGGGAATAAATATTTCCACAGAAGCATTATACACAAAGGCAGCTAAACTGCCTCGAATTGAAATTGCTAAACCAAACGGGATTGTCGGTAAAAACACAGTACATGCGATGCAGGCTGGTATTTTATTTGGTTATGTCGGACAGGTTGAGGGTATCGTAAGAAGGATGAAAGAGGAAGCAACTGTGGAACCAAAAGTAATTGCAACGGGCGGATTGGCATCACTAATTGCCAAAGAATCCGATGCAATCGATGTGGTTGATCCATTCTTAACGTTAAAAGGTTTGCAAATGATCTTTGCGCGAAACCAAGTAATTGAAAGGAGTAAATTGGATGTCTGATTATTTAATAAAGGCTTTAGCCTATGATGGCCAAGTTCGGGCTTATGGTATTCGAACTACTGAAACTGTTTCGGAGGGACAAAGGCGCCATGACACTTGGGCTACTGCATCTGCTGCACTTGGAAGAGCGATGACTGCATCGACGATGATGGGAGCGATGCTTAAAGGTGACGATAAAATTACTGTAAAAATTGAAGGTGGCGGCCCAATCGGAGCGATTCTTGTTGATGCCAATGCGCACGGTGAAGTCCGTGGGTATGTTACAAATCCACATGTTGATTTTGAATTGAATGAACAGGGGAAACTTGATGTTGCCAGAGCTGTTGGCAATAACGGCTTTTTGTCTGTTGTTAAGGATTTAGGGATGAGGGAGCATTTTACGGGTCAGGTACCGCTTGTTTCCGGAGAATTAGGTGAAGATTTTACATATTATTTTGTAGCATCAGAACAGGTCCCCTCTGCTGTGGGCGTTGGGGTATTAGTAAACCCTGACCATTCGATTTTAGCTTCAGGAGGTTTCGTTATTCAATTAATGCCAGGAACGACGGATGAGACAATTGAAAAAATTGAAAAACAAATTAATTCAATCCCGCCGATTTCAAAGTTAATCCAAGAGGGTTTAACACCAGAAGAAATTCTCGAAAGATTGCTTGGAGATATTAAAATTCTGGAGAAGATGCCAGTTTCGTTTACATGCAGCTGTTCGAAAGAAAGATTGGCAAATGCAATTGTAAGTTTAGGACCGGATGAAATAAAAGCGATGATTGAAGAGGATGGCAAGGCCGACGCACATTGCCATTTTTGTAATGAACAGTATCATTTTACAAAACAAGAATTAGAAGACCTTTATGAAAAAACAAAAAAAGAACAAAATCTTAATTCAGCTGTTGAAAATGGTTGACAATTACCGGAAAAATTGGTACGGTTTTATTATAAGTCTCAATTACCAATAAATTTAGTCGGAATTGGAGTGGAAGAAATGCGCGTTGCAAATTCTATTGTTGAACTGATTGGCCATACACCGATTGTTAAATTAAACCGATTAACTGATGATAATGCTGCAGATGTATATGTAAAATTGGAATATTTTAATCCGGGAAGCAGTGTAAAAGACCGTATTGCATTAGCGATGATTGAAGTTGCTTTAGCAAAAGGGGATTTAAAAGAAGGCGATACTATTATTGAACCAACTAGTGGCAACACTGGTATTGGTCTTGCAATGGTAGCAGCGGCAAAAGGGTTAAAAGCTGTGCTTGTTATGCCTGATACAATGAGCCTTGAAAGACGTAATCTATTACGTGCATATGGTGCTGAGCTTGTCTTAACTCCTGGAGCCGAAGGTATGAAAGGCGCAATTTCCAAAGCTAATGAGCTGGCAAAAGAAAATGGATATTTTGTGCCGCAGCAGTTTGAAAATCCGGCAAATCCACAAATCCATCGTGAAACAACTGGTAAGGAGATTATTGAACAGATGGATCAACTTGATGCCTTTATTTCCGGTATTGGTACTGGTGGTACAATTACAGGTACAGGTGAAGTATTAAAAGAGAGATTCCCTGGAATTAAAATCTATGCTGTAGAGCCAGCTGATTCACCTGTATTATCCGGCGGCAAACCAGGCCCTCATAAGATTCAAGGAATTGGAGCAGGCTTCGTTCCTGAAGTGTTAAACACAAAAGTATATGATGAAATTATTAAAATTGATAACGAAGAGGCTTTTGAACTCGCTCGTCGTGCCGGTCGTGAAGAAGGTGTTCTATGCGGAATTTCTTCAGGGGCTGCAATTGTGGCTGCGTTAAAGGTTGCTAAAGAGCTTGGAAAAGGAAAGAAAGTGTTGGCACTCTTGCCTGACAATGGTGAGCGTTACTTAAGTACTGCTTTATATCAGTTTGGTGATTAAAATTTAGAAAACAGTCCTTTTTAGATTTAGGACTGTTTTTTTATGGGGAAATTTATTACAATAAGATATAGTTGAGATTAGAAAAGTTGAGTCTGAGGTGAGCATAGTGATTTTAATGATTGATAATTATGATTCTTTTACGTTTAATTTAGTTCAGTATTTAGGTGAAATGGGTCAGAAGCTTATTGTGAAGCGCAACGATGAAATTAGTATTAAAGACATTGAGGAAATAAATCCGGACTTTTTGATGATTTCACCTGGACCATGTACACCGGACGATGCAGGAATAAGTTTGGATGCAATTCGAACATTTGCTGGGAAAATCCCGATCTTTGGTGTTTGTCTTGGTCACCAGTCCATTGCTCAAGCGTTTGGTGGTGACGTGATTCGTGCGCAAAACTTAATGCATGGGAAAACATCGGATATTTATCATGATGGGAAAACCGTATTTGCCGGTTTGGACCAGCCCTTTTCGGCTGCGCGATACCACTCATTAATTGTGAAAAAAGAAACGTTGCCGGCTTGTTTTGAAATATCAGCGTGGACTAATGATGATGAGATCATGGCCGTCCGTCATAAGGAACTGCCGATTGAAGGGGTACAATTCCACCCTGAATCGATTATCACATCTTATGGTAAAGAAATGCTTCGGAACTTTATTGAAGCGTATGGAAAGAATGTACAGCGAAAGGCTTAAAACTAGTTAAGTAGTGTTATAATAATAAAAACTGTAAGGTAAGAGACCAGATGCTTAAGCAAATGGTCTTTCACTGTTTCTGAATGAAAGGTTTGGATAGAATGGAAGATAAGCGATTATACATAACTTGTGGCGCTACGAAGCTTGATATGAATAACAAAACGTGGATTATGGGTATTTTAAATGTCACCCCTGATTCCTTTTCAGATGGCGGCCGTTACAATAATGAAGAGGCTGCTCTTATTCAGGCTGAGAAGATGATTAATGAAGGCGTTGATATTATTGATGTCGGCGGCGAATCGACAAGACCCGGTCACGAAAAGATAAGTGATGAGGAAGAAATAAACCGTGTTGTTCACGTTGTTAAGGCCCTGAAAAAGAGATTTGATAAACCAATTTCAATTGATACGTATAAATCTGAGGTTGCAAGACATGCGCTTGAAGCCGGTGCGGATATTATAAATGATATTTGGGGTGCGAAAGCCGATCCGAAAATGGCTCGGGTTGCCGCCTATTACCAAGCCCCAATCATTCTGATGCATAACCGGGATAATATGAACTACCGGAATTTAATGGAGGATATGATTTCAGATTTACGGGAAAGTATTACGATTGTAAAAAATGCTGGTGTTCCAGATGGAAAGATTATTCTTGACCCAGGTATTGGCTTTGCCAAAAACTATGAGCATAATTTAGAGGTCATGCGTAATTTAGATAAAATTGTGAATATGGGTTACCCGGTTCTACTTGCCACATCAAGAAAAAGATTTATTGGCACAGCCTTAGACCTACCCGTAGACGAGCGTGTTGAAGGGACAGGGGCAAGCATCTGTCTTGGCATTGATAGGGGCTGCCATATGGTTAGAGTCCATGACGTTAAAGAAATGACAAGAATGGCAAGAATGATGGATGCAATGTTGGATAAACCGGGTGCGCGGGTGATATCAAATGGATAAAATCTATTTAAATAGAATGGAATTCTATGGGTATCACGGGGTGTTACCCGAAGAAAACAGATTAGGCCAGAGATTTATTGTTGACCTTGAATTGGGGTTGGATCTAGCGAAAGCTGGCCAAACTGATGACTTAAATGAAACTGTAAACTATGCTGAAGTTTATGAAATAACAAAAGAAATACTTGAAGGCAAGCCATACCAACTTATTGAAAAGGTGGCGGAATTGGTAGCCGCTAATTTACTTGCTGCTTTTTCAAAGATAGAGTATTGTACTGTAAAACTTATTAAACCGGATCCGCCTATTAAAGGGCATTATCAGTCTGTTGCTGTTGAAATTCAAAGGGGAAGAAAATGAATAATATTGTTTATCTTGCACTCGGGGCTAATCAAGGGGATCGTGAAAACTTCTTATTAACTGCAATTAAATTATTGGACGATAGTCCGTATATTTCGTTATTGGATCATTCGTCTATTTTTGAAACAGAACCAGTTGGCTATACAGAACAACCGAAGTTCCTTAACATGGTTATAAAGCTTAAAACCTCATTATCAGCACACCGATTATTGGAGTTAACGCAAAAGCTAGAAAAGGATCTTGGCAGAAAAAGAGCCATTCATTGGGGACCGCGGACAATAGATCTTGACATTTTACTCTTTAATGACAAAAATATAGAGTCGGAGGAATTAAAGGTTCCGCATCCAAGAATGTTTGAAAGAGCGTTCGTGATTGTTCCGTTGTTGGAGATCAATAAAGATATTTTAAATCAATTTAAAATAAATGCTGATAGTCTGACAGAGGATAAAGGTGTATCATTATATATTGAGCGAGAAAAAGTACTCCGATTGTAAAGAGGTGAAGGTAATGTTTAAAATAGGCGATATTGAACTAAAAAATCAAGTTGTTTTAGCACCAATGGCAGGAGTATGTAATGCGGCGTTTCGTTTAATTGTAAAGGAATTTGGCGCAGGATTAGTTTGTGCAGAGATGGTAAGTGATAAAGCAATCCTATTTAAAAATGAAAAAACAATGGACATGCTTTTTATAGATGAACGCGAGAAGCCTTTGAGTCTGCAAATCTTTGGCGGCGAAAAAGAAACACTTGTAGAGGCAGCCAAGTTTGTTGAGAAAAATTCAACGGCAGATATCATTGATATTAATATGGGTTGTCCCGTACCTAAAATTATTAAGAGCGATGCAGGTGCGAAATGGCTATTAGATCCCGAAAGAATATATGAAATGGTTGCAGCTGTAGTTGATGCAGTCAATAAACCAGTTACTGTAAAGATGCGAATGGGTTGGGATGATAACCATATATATGCGGTTGAAAACGCACGGGCAGTTGAACGTGCCGGCGGGCAAGCGGTGTCCTTGCATGGGCGCACCCGTGTCCAAATGTACGAAGGTACGGCAAACTGGGATATTATTAGAGACGTAAAATCAGCCGTAAATATACCGGTTATTGGGAATGGGGATGTTAAAACCCCTGAGGATGCCAAGAGAATGCTGGACACAACCGGATGTGACGGTGTCATGATCGGCCGTGCGGCACTTGGAGATCCTTGGATGATATATCGGACTGTCCGCTATTTAGAAACGGGGGAGTTAATGGCACCGCCGACTCCTGAGGAGAAAGTAAAGGTTTGTATGCTCCATGCGGACCGCTTGATTAAGCTTAAAGGTGAAAAAGTGGGGATTATGGAAATGCGCAAGCATGCAGCTTGGTATTTAAAAGGACTTCGCGGCAATGCAAAGGTGCGAACTGCTATAAATGAATGTAATACAAGAGCAGAATTAGAATCTTTATTACAGGAATATGTCTCATTCCTAGAACAAAGAGTTGAGGAAGGTATTCGAGTTGGATAAACTTTACCTTTATTCGGCAGAAGTCCACCACCTCCTGTGGGCCTAAAAAGTCTGGGCGCAAATACGCCAAGGCGCATTTGATTGCTGATGCTGTCAGTACCCACTGGCAGTTTTTTTACATATATTTCTTATATTAATGATTTGGAGATGATCGAATGAGTCAGGAAGAATTAAATGACCAGCTATTGGTAAGACGTGAAAAGTTAGCCCAATTTAGGGATAAAGGAATCGATCCATTCGGAAAAAGATTTGAAAGAAGCGATACGACTCAGAGTCTAAAAGAACAATATGATCAGTTTTCAAAAGAAGAGCTAGAAGAAAAGTCCATTAAGGTCTCTGTTGCTGGTCGTATTATGACAAAGCGTGGTAAGGGGAAGGCAGGATTTGCCCATATTCAGGATTTAAATGGACAAGTTCAAATCTACGTTCGTCAGGATGCCGTTGGTGAGGAACAGTATGAAATTTTTGATAAAGCCGACCTTGGCGATATTGTAGGTGTAAGTGGTGAAGTATTTAAAACAAAGGTCGGAGAGTTATCTATTAAAGTAAAAGAATTTACGTTTCTTTCAAAGGCTCTACGACCGCTACCTGATAAATTCCATGGTTTAAAAGATATCGAACAACGCTATCGTCAACGGTACCTTGATCTAATTACAAGCATGGAAAGTAGAGAAACGTTTGTTACCAGAAGTAAAATATTGCAATCTATGCGCCGCTACTTAGACGAAAAAGGCTATCTTGAGGTTGAAACACCAATGATGCATTCTATCCCAGGTGGAGCTACTGCAAGACCGTTTATTACGCATCATAATGCCCTTGATATGGAGCTGTATATGCGTATTGCAATTGAATTGCATTTAAAGCGTTTGATTGTAGGTGGGCTAGAAAAAGTATATGAGATCGGTCGTGTATTCCGTAATGAAGGAATTTCAACACGCCATAACCCGGAATTCACGATGATTGAACTCTATGAGGCATATGCAGACTTTAATGATATTATGGATCTTACAGAGAATATGATTGCCCACATTGCACAAGAAGTTCTTGGCTCTACTACTGTTCAATATGGCGATAATGAAATTAATTTAGAGCCTAAATGGACTCGTTTACATATCGTTGATGCCATTAAAGAGTATGTGGGCGTTGACTTCTGGAAGAAAATGAGCGATGAGGAAGCACGGGCATTGGCTAAAGAACACAATATTGAAATAAAAGATAATATGACTTATGGGCATGTTGTGAATGAATTCTTTGAACAAAGAGTTGAAGAAAAATTAATTCAACCCACATTTGTTTATGGACATCCAGTTGAAATTTCGCCATTAGCGAAGAAGAATGATGAAGATAAACGCTTTACAGATCGTTTTGAGCTGTTTATTGTGGCCCGTGAGCATGCCAATGCATTTACAGAGCTAAATGATCCGATTGATCAAAAAGAACGGTTTGAAGCGCAGTTAAAAGAAAGAGCAGAAGGTAACGATGAAGCTCATATGATGGACGAGGATTATATTGAGGCCATGGAGTATGGGATGCCCCCTACAGGTGGATTAGGTATCGGTATTGACCGTCTAGTAATGTTGTTAACAAATTCACCGTCAATTAGAGATGTATTATTATTCCCATTAATGCGTCACAGAGATTAACTTAAAAAGAATTAATTAATTTTGAAATATAGGGACATCCTAGTTATAGCCAAGTGCTTAAATTAACTATGGATGTCCTTTTTAATAAAACTTTTTTTAAAAAAAGTCTTGATCTTTATTTTTGAACCTGATATATTTAATTTCGTTGTCACGAAAAATGCAAAAAAGATGTGTGATAAATAATGTTGACAACTAATAATCATAATGATATATTATGAAAGTCGCCATTGAAAATAATGTCGAAGCAAACGAAGAAAAAAGTTGTTGACTTCTGCGAAAGATGATGTTAAACTAAATCTTGTCGCTGAAAGAAACGACGAACGAAATGTTCTTTGAAAACTAAACAAAATGTCAAGCGTGCAAACAAAGTTGAACATCAAGTTCAACAAACAAGTCAGTATTAATTTTGAGCAATCAAACACTTTTCGGAGAGTTTGATCCTGGCTCAGGACG
>DULJ01000092.1 GCA_012840465.1 Caryophanales bacterium | reverse complement strand
TAAATCAAAGGCTGAACAGGAACAATGGTTAATCCAACAAGCAGAACTTGAAGCGACTCAATCTATTTTTGAAAAGAAGATTGAAGCTCAGCTTGACGTTACTTTAGACGAACTTCGCTCTGAAATTCCACAAGACCCACAATGGGGTGTGAAAAAGAATAGCAAAGGAAAAAACGTCTTTTGGTATGGCTATAAGGCTCACTTTGCCGTTGGTGCGACAAGCCAATACATTTTTCAAGCTCTTTTTTCCTCTGACAGTTTAAATGATGGCAAGGCAGCTATTCCTTTATTAAAAGGTGTCCATCGGATGGGGCACCAAGCTGTTATTGCTTATAATAAACGTAATGAACTTGAGCCTATTGGTTTTGATAAACATTTTGCAACTACTTGTGTAAGGGAGCATTCGTATCGCTATGACAGTTTCGATAAAAAGCATGAAACTCTAAAATACACAAAACCGAAGGAATGTAAAGATTGTCCGTTAGCTAACGATGGTCTCTGTCAAAAGGTATATAAGGTAAAAATTACTACAGATTTAAGAAGATATACAGCTCCAGCACGGGGTTCAAAAGCTTGGAAAACAATCTATAAACGACGTACTGCTGTAGAGCGTGTAAATGCTTATCTCAAAGAATACTTCCAACTAAACAATGTTCGTTATCGTACTGGCAAACGTGCAAAAGCACACTTTGATCTAGTGCGTTAGTTTATAATGCTTCAAAATTAGCTACAGACCGTATCAACGCCAAGTTCAATCAACAACAAGCTGCCTAAAAACATAATTTAGTAGTAAAAATAAAATTCTGATGGTCTGCACTTTTTTAATAAAAAGGAATTATGAAATTGATTCAGTCATCAAAATATTAAAATTATATAAAATCTCACTGGGTATTGTCAAAAAAAGCTATAGACTTGATCATTAATAAAACCTATCAGGCTTTAACCTATCAAGTTTGAATTATATCCTTTTCAGCACCTATCCGAACTAATGCCTCAAGTTTTGATTCGAGTTCTTTCTTTAAACAATTCCCCTGTTTCTCAGAAATCATGTTCATGATGATCGCAAAACGGATGCTTTTTGAAAATCCGAAAACGTGAGTATCTACGATTTCATCAATACTTTTTTGGTCAATTACGAAAGAAGTTGAGGTTTTACTTGTATAACATTTAACCATATTACATATATTTTCTATTTCCCGCCTTAATAATTCGATAGCATTATCGGATAAAAGACGATTAAATCTGTTCATTATTGACTCACCTCAATTAGATACAATCTCACTCAATAAGTATAAAATCGCCCGGATTCATAACCTTACCTTCTAAGTTCTTCTTTTTCAAATTCTTTACCCATAATTCGGCATCCTGTTCAATCATAGGGAAAGTATTATAATGCATAGGAATTGTAAGCTCTGCCTTTAACCAAGTTGCTGCTATTTCCGCATCACTAGGACCCATTGTAAAATTGTCCCCTATTGGTAACAGAGCAACATTAATATCGTATAATTCCCCAAATAACTTCATATCGCTAAATAAACTAGTATCTCCAGCATGATAGAGCACCTTTCCTCCTATTGTTAAAAGGATACCTGCTGGATGTCCACCCTCAAAAAAAACATTCTCATCAGCCATTTCAATGCCAGAGCCATGAATCGCCGGTACCAGCTTTAAATAACCAAATTCAAAAGTATGCCCACCACCTATATGCATAGGGTGAACATTGACTTTAAAACCGCTTAAAAACTTTGAAATCTCATAATTACTTATAACTGTACAATTATTCTTTTGTGCTAATTCAATTGTATCCCCTATATGATCAGAATGACCGTGAGTTACCACAATATAGTCAACCTTTAAATCTTCAAGTTTTATTACGTTATTTGGGTTTCCTGATAGAAAAGGGTCAATTATTATTTTCTTCTTATCGCCCTCAATTAAAAAACATGAATGACCATTATAAGTGATTTTCATCATTTACCTCCTTTTTCAAAACATTTGAATTATATTATTCAGATTAAATTTCTTGAGAGATATTGCTATTAGTTTTGTTTCTTATATTCTTAAAAACAAAAGTACGTAACACTATTATTATGAAGATGGTGAGATATGTTCCAGATAATATAATCATTAATCTAGGAAAACTAATGATAGTTATTAAATAGCCCCCTATTAATAACAAACAAGAATTCCATAAACCATACTTTTTTTCCATTGAGGAAGACACAATTCTTTGAAACTCGAATGAAGGTTGAATAGTTCTTATATGAATTAAAGCTAAAGGGCGTACACCACCCGATGCTAAACCCATCAAAGTAATTGCTATTAAACCTAAACTTGTATTCTTTGAAAGACTAAATAGAATCATTGAGATTACTAAGAAACCTATTGTGACAGATAATAAATATGTTGTTTGCAGCAACTCGTTGATTCGCATTATATAACGAGCTGAAAAAAATGCACTTAAAGTAAATAAACTTAATACTGCACCGAAATAGTACATGTCAATTTTTACTATCGTGAAGAAGAAGTATGGCAAAAACCCTACAAAAGAAGCGAGCGTAAACGCGCGAGTTATGGCATAATAATTTATCCAAAACCGTTCCTTTAAAGTTGGTTTATATTGAATATCTTTATGATTCTGTATAGTGTCCTCATCCATTTCAACCTTTATCATTAAAATTGAAACAAACGCCAAGAAGCTGGCTATGATAGAGAAAATAAAGGGTATCTCTTGGTTGTAGCTAAAAAATACGCTGCCAACTATTCCTGCGATTAGTCCTGCAATAAACATATAGCTAGCTGAGTTCGATTCTTCCCTTTTATAATCTTCCTTTGGTGATAAAATTGCTTCCAAAATACTCGAATCAATACCTGCTGTCAATCCATAACCAATTCCAGATAATATTTGACCAATTAAAAATATTTCAAAGGTATTAGCAATAAGTAAAAAAAATAAACCAGCCGCTTTTGTAACTTCACCGATTGAAATCATTATTTTCCGATGTTTACTTGTTTTAATGAATACTTTATTTATTCCTGTGCCTATCATGATCATTAATCCATAAACGGCTAACAATATTTCAACATAAAAAACAGTAAATCCGCTTACATAGAAATAAACAAACAAGATAGGTAAATGAAAGTACAATCGTGAAAAAATCCGGTATAGGTAAAACAAGAAAATATTTTTTCTCATTCCTACTCCTCACACTTTGGGATTATCCCAATGTACTTTGATTGTGGTCGAATCAATTTATTTTGATTTGATTGGTCCAAGATATGTGCAACCCATCCCGCTACTCTACTAAATGTGAAAGTAGGAGTATATAACTCTTTTGGAATGCCGACACCTCTAAAAACAGCGACTGCATAATACTCTACGTTTGTATAAAGTTTTCTTCCTGGTTTATATTCATCAAGTAGCTTTAAAATGAGCTTTTCAATTCCAACACTTAATTCAAACCATGGTTCTTTAAAACCAGAAGCGATGATGCTCAACGCCTCAGCTCTAGGGTCCCTTGTTTTATATACTCGATGACCAAATCCCATGATTTTTTCATTATTTTCTAGTTTATTTCTAACCCAACTTTCTGCATTAGATAAGGATCCAATTTCCTCTATCATATTATCAACTTCGGAAGGTGCCCCACCGTGTAACGGTCCTTTTAAAGCACCAATTGCACCAGTTATTGCTGATGCCATATCTGATTGAGTGGAACTAATTACTCTGGAAGTGAAGGTGGAAGCATTAAGCCCGTGTTCAGCTGTCAGAACTAAATAAGCCTCTAATGCTCTTACGTGCGTTTTTTCTGGCACTTTTCCATGCAACATATAAAGGTAATTTTCTGTTAATGAAAACTCCGGCTTTGGTTCTATTTTTTCCTTCTTTAATAAGCAGTTTTGTCTGTATGCAATAATTGCAGGAATCTTTGCGAGTATAGTGATACCTTGTTCTTTGGTTGGGGGCCAACTGAAATTTTCAGTACCAAGTGCGGATACCGCGGTGCGAAGGACACCTAACATATCAACATTGGCCGGTAGTAATTCAATGATTTTTTTAATATTTTCATCTAATTTCATTGAGTGAGAAAGTTCTCTTTTGAAGACTTTGAGTTCAATGTCGTTAGGTAAAGTTCCGTTCCATAATAGAAATACAACTTCTTCAAACGATTTATTTAAGGCTAAATCTTTTGCCCAATATCCTTTGTAAACTAGATGCCCTTTTTGTCCATCTACCAATGAAATATCATTTTCAGATACAATAATATTTTCTAATCCTAAACTTAACGTCATTATTAAATCACGCTCCATATTTTTTATCTCAAGGGATCGAAGCGATCCCTTGAGTTTCCTATTCTCAAAGATTGTAAAAATTCTTGGCATTTTTCCATAAGAGTTTTTCTTTTAGTGATTCGCAAATCTCAGTACTTTCCTTAATATTGTCAAATGGAGTAGCAAGTTTTCCATCCTTAAAATGTGTATGAGGAAAGTCTGTGAATCCCATGAGCCTGTCATCACTAACAATTTCAAGAAGACTTTGTAATTCTTGTTTATCACCTTCACAAGTGAAATAAATATCATGCTCTTTTAAATATGCAGTTGGACTTTTCTTAGAAATCCATGATTTAGCAGAAGGCGTGCTATACCAGAACTCCATACGTTTCACCAGAGTCGAATACCAAATTGAACCACCTTCGATAAAGCCTACTTTTAATCTAGGGAACCGGTCTAAAATCCCCCCTCCTAAGAAGGAATACAATCCCATAACAGTTGATAATTCAAAAGGTAAAATAAATGAAGTAGCAGGACTATCAGAAGATTGATGTAAGCTACTATGTGCCCAACCAATATGAACACAAATAGGTAAGCTTAATTGTTCAGCCTCAGCATAAATTGGATCAAAAGAACGGTCATGTAATAATGTATCTCCAACAGAACCAAGGACCATGATACCAACGGCGCCAAGTTCTTTTACTCTTTTAACTTCCTTGACAGCCTCTAAAGGATTTCGCATTGGAACTGGTGCTACCCATTTTATTCTTCCGTCTGAATTCTTACATACATCTGCCATGAAATCATTAAATGCACGAATTAAAGCAGCCTCATACATAACATCTTCTGTTAATGGATGTAAAAATAAAGTAGTATAAACAACAGCTACATCTATTCCTAACATATCCATTGATTTTAGGCGTTCCTGTACATCTGTTAAAGCTTGAGATTCAAGACTAATTCCTTTTGACTTTTCATATCCCATCGGTGGAGTTGACATTGCGAAAGATGCCCTACCATCAAGTTTAGGGGCAAGTTCCCCATCTATTAACCAAACATGAGTCCGGTTGGGATAATGTTTGGAATGCGACCCTATATTTATCGCTTGTGGTTTTCGATCAGCATATTCGTTATCTAGGTATTCCCAAATAGCAGGGTGTTCTGATAAATGTGCATCTGAATCAATAATCATTTTTGTCATATTCTTTAATCTCCTCTTTAATTGTTTTGTAACATTTCTTTTTTAATTTTTTCTAAAATACCGCCGGCCTCCATAATGCCAATAATAAAATCAGGAATAGGTTGAGCTTTAAATTCCATTCCGTTTGTTAAGTTTTGGGCCATCCCTTTTTTTATATTTACCCGAACTTTTTCAAAATTTTTTGTTACTTGATTTACTTTAGAACATTGAATAATAGGCAACCCTACATTAATGCAATTTCTGAAAAAGATCCTTGAAAAACTTGGTGCAATCACACAAGATATGCCTGCCCCTTTTATTGCAAGCGGAGCATGTTCTCGACTGGATCCACAACCAAAGTTTTGGCCCCCAATTAATATGTCCCCATACTGTATTTTGTTGATGAAATCTCCATCAAGGTCTTGAAACAAGTATTTTGACAGTTCTATTGGGTCTGTGGAGGCTACGTGGCGACCAGCTATTATTAAATCAGTGTTAATGTTATCTCCTAAAACAAGTGCATTCCCTGAAAAAATCATCTAATCACCCCTAAAATCTCATGAGGATGTGTTATTCTCCCATTTACCGCTGTGGCTGCGGCTACTAAAGGATTTGATAAATAGATTTCTGATGAATGATGTCCCATCCTTCCTGTAAAGTTGCGATTAGTGGTAGATAAACATCTCTCACCAGGACCTAAAATTCCTAAAGAGCCTCCAAAGCATGCGCCACAACTAGGTGGTCCTACAATACAACCAGCCTGAACGAAAATGTCGATTAATCCTTTTTTTAAGGCATATTCATAAACTTTTTTTGATCCAGGAACAACAATAGCTCTAATATTGGGATGAACTTTTTTCTTTTTAAAAATAGAGGCTGCTAAAATCAGATCGGATAAACGGCCATTAGTACAAGAGCCTATATATACTTGGTCCACCTCCATGCCTTCCAATTCACTTACTGCAACGCTATTGGAGGGTAAATCTGGTTTAGAAACCTGTGGTTCTATTTTTGAAATATCAACCTCAAATACATTTAAATAACTAGCATCCTCGTCAGAAAATTCAGGAGTTAATTTTTGGTTCGTTTTTTCTTTTAAATAAAGTTCTGTAATATGGTCGAAAGCAAAAATTCCTGTTTTAGCACCAGCTTCAATAGCCATATTTGACATTGTGAATCGTTCATCCATAAAGATACTATTTAATCCATCTCCGGAATGTTCGATTGCATGATAGAGCGCGCCATCAACTCCAAGTTGTTGAATAACATTTAAGATAATATCTTTCCCCGTCACATAACGCTGGCGTTCGCCTTTGTAAACGACCTTTATCGTATTCGGTACTTTCATCCATGTTTTTCCGGTAATCATGGCCGCTGCTAAATCGGTAGAACCGACTCCTGTAGCAAAAGCCCCTAAAGCCCCTAAAGTACATGTGTGAGAATCTGCACCGATTATCAACATTCCTGGATGAACAAGCCCTTCTTCTGGAAGAATAACGTGCTCAATTCCCTCTCCCTCTTTAAATAACTTAATATTCTGATATCTGCGCGCAAAATTCTTTGTGCATGAGATATGTTCGGCGGTCGAGATATCTTTCGCTGGTGAATAATGCGACAATGCAAACATTATCTTTTCAGGATATTTTACTTTATCAAGAAGTTCTAGCTTTTCAAGTTGCTTGATAGCGATTGGAGAGGTGGCATCATTACCAACAATCCGATCAAGTTCTACTTCGACTATTTCCCCAGGAGCGACATGTTTTCTTTTTGCATGTTTTGCAATAATTTTCTGAGAAATCGTCATTCCCATTGGTTATCATCCTTTAACAACGGAATAATAATAATCATGTAATTTTGTCCACATTTCCGTTGCACCATTTACAATTTCAAAAGACTTCTCTTTGAAATTAGGGGCTTCTTGCCAATACTTCTCAATCAGTTCACGACCTTTTTCTCCATGCTCTTGATCAGCCTCATAATGGATTGTAAACCATTCAAGATCATGGTCGCTAAAACCAAATTGATTTTTGAGAGCTTCATACATTTTTATAACGCTATCGGGTGTTTGGCTCTCCAATGAATAAAATGTAAGTAATCCATAAGTAAAATGTTCATTTTTGCAAGTGTTAATAACAAAATTTAAATAATCTTTTACGGGGTCCCCTATAGAAGTATTTTCAATTTCTTCATCTGTCCCACCAGCAGCATACACTAACCTCTTGATTAAGTCGTAATGACTGTCTGATCCGCATTCAATATCTGTTTCTTCTGCAATTAATTGTTCCATTAAGTATTTTCTTGCATCAGGATAAGGTGAATTTGAATGGATAGCACTAAAAGCACGATTTTGCTGAAATACTTGGAAATATTTTTGAATTGCCCATTTTTTCAACTGTTCTTTTGAAACATTACCAGCTACTAATTCCGTAACAAACGAATGATTACGGTATCGCCTCTCATCTACAATTTGGTCAAATTGATTAAAAAGATTGTTAATTTCACTCATTTGAATCCTCCTATTTAAATTGTTTTTAGTAAGCCTTGTAAGGATGAATCTATTAATTCGAAATTGACTCCTTTTCTCTTGTACGTAAAATTAGTCAAATTCACCATAGTAGTTGCTAATTTTGGGCCGTTTTTATACTTGGCGTCACCCATATCTAAGTAATAATCCACACCTTTTAAGATTTCAGGTTGAACATCTGAAAATCTATAATTATTACCAAAGGAGGATACATTGCCTGATGATCCTATAATTAAAAAATCATCTTGAAATGCTCTTGAAACTAATTCATCTAAAAATTCTCCTGTATTTAGAAACGTAGCAACCGTTCCATTATTTGTAGATTGCTCAAGAACATAATCGGGCAGCGAACGTAATAACTTAGAATCTTTATTAATGCTATTAATTACGGCGATCGTGGTTTCTTTGATGATAGTAGAAATCCAAGTAAAAAGTCTTTCGTCTTTTATCGTCGCTACGTCTTTTAAGACATCAAGATTTCCGATAGTTATGCAAGGATTACTTGAAGGACGTCCTTTGATTTCATACATTTTTCGAATCGATTCATCAGAATGTCCAAATAACCCATACCCTATATCAGCTTTGAGTAAAACCAATCCGCCCTCTTTAATGATTTGATAAACCTTTTTGAGTTCTTGCTTCTTTACCATTTTTAACTACCTCTCTTTTGCTACTTTTTATATTCCTCAAACATCTCTACTAAAAGTTGGTCATTGTTGTAAATTTCAGGTTTTTCAGAGTGCATAACGGTTTTATATATTTTTTCAACCGTTTCTTGGTCTACCCTATCAACAAATTTTGCTAAACGTTCACGAATTACGTGTCTACCTGAATGACGTCCAATTAACATTTTACGTTTCAACCCAAAAATTTTAGGTTCGACAAATTCATATACAGTCGGGTTATTAATTAATCCATGTTGATGGATTCCTGCTTGTGTCGAAAAAACATAATCACCTATGATTGATTTATGTTTTGCAATATTAAGATTTAAAGTTTCGATCAATCTTTTACAAGCCTGATACATTTTTTTTGGATCTACTCTGGATTCATATCCATAAAATTCAGGATGATAATATAAGACGGTAATTAATTCTTCACAAGCAAGATTTCCTGCTCTTTCCCCTATGCCACATAAAGTTGTTTGAACTTCATCTGCTCCGGCTCTTATAGCAGCCAATGAGTTTCCTAATGCTAGTCCCATGTCATTATGACAATGTACTGAAACTTTAATAGAATTACCAACCCACTCTTTAATAGTTCTTACCAAATCTGCGAACTTTTCCGGTATGGCACAACCTACTGTATCTGGTATAACTATAGTTGTTGCACCTGCCTCAACAGAAGGAATAATAAGTTCCTTCAAGTACTCAAGACTTCCTCTTGAAGCATCTTCCACTCCTAAAGAAATATCCTCTATGCCTTGAGCACGGATATATTCAATGCCATTTAATATTTCATTGATTGCCTCTTGTTTAGTCATCTTCCTCTTGTATTTAAGATGAATCTCAGAGCCGACAGCAAGAGTTTGTAATTGAAATAAATTTGAATGTCTCAAGGCAAGCAATGATTGGTCGATATCGGACCTTAAGGGTCTAACGAAAGCTGAGATTTTTGTTTTATGCCCATGTTTTGCTATTTCTTCTGTTGCATTAAAGTCAACAGGCGAAGATGATGGAAATCCAACTTCGATTATATCCATGTTAAGGTCGTCTAGCTGAGTAAAGATATCCACTTTTTGTTCCAGAGTCATAGTATTTCCGGGTGCTTGTTCACCATCTCGAAGTGTTGTATCGAAAATCCTTATATGTTTAATTTTAATCACCTCCTTAATGTCCCTTTCAACGTTCCCTTCGTAAGAAAATTGAGCAATTAATGTTCGATGTCTTCAACAGATAATATGTCCATGATCGTTTTATACTTTTGAGTAACCCCTTTCTCTAGTAGGTATTTATAGGTAGCCATGTCCTCGTTTAAATTAGGTATAACCTTTTTGATTTTTTCAGTAGGTACTATTCCTTCCCTAACTAAAAAAGGTATATCAAATGTTAAATCTATTATCGTATTGGAACGGTTATGCCCGTTTACACTTAATGCAGGAGATGGTACACCACTGTCAATTATTAAATCTACTTTTTCACCTATATCCTCTATAGACTTTTCTAAATCTATAAAAATATCTCCTTGACCTGAAATATTGGCTGATGTACTTGCGAGTGGTCCTTTATAGCTTTCTAAGATCTGGTGTAAAACAGATTGACCCTGAAAAGAAACGGCTATTGTATTAGCTCCCATTGTTAATAACTCTGGAAATGGATACCCTTTCTTGAAAATAATGGAAAGTTCGCCGGGCCATAATTCAATTAAACAATTCATGTCAAAGTTGGTAGGGAAATAAACATATTTGTTAACTTCACTGACCGAGGAAATATTTAAGGATAATGGTCCAAACTTTGTTCGTTTTTTTGCATGAAAAACTTTTTTAATGGCTTCTTCATTCATTGGATCACAAATAACACAATAGTTTGTCCTAGTTGGCGAAATTACCAAGCCACCTTTTTTGATAATTGCAACAGCTTCATCAATGACCTTACTAGAATCTGATAATTTTACATTCATAAATTTCTCCTTCCCTCATTTTTTTGGTGTGTTCGTTTATGTTTTTCTAGTTATTAACCTATAACATAACTTTCTTTATTACAATATTTGGTAACTATTCAATTAAAAAGTTTGTCTATCAGATTAAAAATAGTGTCTGTGCATCGAAAATAGTTAATTATCATTTATTTTTGATGAAAAAATCAATAAAATTCTATGTTTTGGTTGATAAGAATAAAGAGATATTAAGATTTGATAATTATATATTAATAAAATCGCTCTAATCATGTTGAATAAAACGAACAATAGTTCTATAATGAAGTCAAACTTTTATTAAAATCATTTATTTAAAAAAACAAAAAAAGGACCTCTACAAGAGATCCTGTCTACTTTTTCACTTGACAATAGATTTTTGAGCGAGAGTGTGTTATTTAGACAAAAATAATGATTATTCCTACTAAATGTATACTTTTTTAACCTAAATTAATGCATATTTATTAATTTGGCTATTCGACAAACTTAAACTTATTTGATTAAATTATTTTTACATTATTTACTAATTTTTATAATTTACGGTAATTAAAACAACCGAAAAGGAAGTGTTACGATGGTTAAGGTTGCAACAAAAAACTTATTAAATTCCTCCGAATATTCAAATAAAACTAGCAAAAAAAAATTAATAGAAAAAGAGGCCTTTCATGAATTCTGTAAATACCAGAAAGAAAAATTAATTTTAAAAATAAATGGATTTGTTTATTTTATTGATCAATGTGACATTATTTTCATAGAGAAAAAGGATAGAAAGTCTATCATACATACTCAGAAAAAAAACTATGAATTATATAGCACGCTTGAATCTTTTAAAGGAAAACTTTGTAACAATTTCTTTCAGTCTCATCAATCATTTATTGTTAATATCAAATATATTGAAACAATTTCACCAACCGGTGCAACCTACCATATCCAATTTAAGGATTATAAAGAACAAGCCTTCATTACAAGGCAAAAACTTAATGCATTATATAAAATTTTTGATACATAAAATTGTCACTTTATTTTACCTATAAGCATGTGGATAGGCCACGTTACTTTATGGTGTGTCTCGGGTTCGCCCCAAGCTTTCTTTAATTCATTATGAATAGGACTAAGAAGGCTTGTACCTGCATTGGTAATAAATTTCTGAGTAGCCGACCAAGTATTTAGATACCCTATATATTCATCAAGATTCCATTCCTCCATCATATGAAAAGCTGGGGATTCAATTTTTTTGAAAGGAAATGGGATAGTCATATATTCCTCCTGAATATACTTACTTTCATTGGGCCAAAATCCATTTAATACATCACGATACAAATAATCTGTTATCTCATCAATTGGTTTCGAAATTGTACATTGCCCATAACACCATGCAGCTATAATACTATCATGCGCACCTACTCTGTGCACTTCTTTGTAAAACTTGTTAAAATCAAACCAATGGAGTGCTTGAGCTAAAGTTATTAAATCTATGGAATTACTTGCTATGGGAGTTGACTCTGCAACACTTTCATAATATTCTATATTTCTTTTTTTTATAGCATGTGTTAGTTGTGACAAACTTAGGTCAGTACCTATCACGTTATCGAAATATTCCGATAACGCAACGGCTGCTTGACCATTTCCTGTTGCACAATCCCACGCTCTCTTTTTTTCTTTAACACATGATAATAAATACATGTACAATTCTTTCGGATAATGGGGTCTATACTTAGAATATTGTTTGGCCTGTATAGAAAAATGATCATTTGTCTCCATTTTTATTGCACCTACTCTCTGTTATTTAAAATATCTTACTTCCATCTTGAGCACGTTTATAGGCTTGATTATAATGTTCCATAATATCATTTCCAGGCATACTACTTTCCGTTGAAAATGCATGATTTAGCCCTTTCCCGCGCAATAATATTTCACTATATTCAGAGTAGTGAACAACATCGGTTTGATCAGCCCGGGACCATACTTCAATATCAAATATTAATAGACCTCTCTCACCAGCGATAATCTCAGTCTGTAAACCGCTACCTCTGGGTTTTGTAATTATATCCCCTTGCTTAATGCGGAAATCTCTTCTGTTAGTTTTAACTATTCCATCCCCTTCTAATACAAGGTACATTTCATCTACATCAGAGTGACTATGCAAACGGTTACCTCGGGAAAGAGGAGGTAGGTGATATAATTGAGTATATAACCTATCCGAACCTAAAAATCCGGACAGCCAGGTAAATTCTCCATCCCCTTTTTGTTTTGAACATTTCTCAAATAATGCAGTCTTTGTATCTTTATAATTCATTGCAGGGGGCAACCAACCATCCTTTATAAAATCTGTAATTCTTTCTTCTGTGAAATGCTTTAAATCTTCAATTATTTTATAATCTTCTATTTGATGTTTATTTAAACTTAAAATCCCTACTTTGTCGCAATAAATAGAACTAGTCCTTTGTATAAATTCTAAAACATCAGGAGTACAGTTTGAGATGATTATAACAAGTGTCTTCTTCGTATTATCAGAGATCATATCGACATGAGAACTAAATGCCTGGTGAAGCCATTTGTTAATATCAAACCATTGTAACCTTGGATTCCCTTCTGGGAGCGTAAGCCACCCCTCTGCATTTTTGCCTTTTTCATCTAAAAATAATTCCCAAGCTAAATCCGCTCGAATGGCTTCGAATGATGACTTAATTTTATTAATTAAAGTATGGTGGCTTGCGATATTAACTCCATATACAATCAGACTTTTCATAAAACATCTCCTCCTTTATAATTTTTTTTCGACGGACCTTACTTTTTGAATTATATTTGTTATAATTTGGTAAGTCAATATTAATTTGGTTAGCTAGGTTTTTACCAGGAGGAAACTACAATATGCTCTCAATTGAAAAACAAATCTTGTATTTACTTTCACGTGTGAATCAAATGACTTCTTCTGAAATTATTAGTATATATGATAATAGAAAATATTCTTCTCAACATATTCGAAATGTACTGTCAAAATTAAAAAAGAAAAGCCTTATTAACTCCCCCTTCCGTTCTAATTACATAATTACTGAAAAGGGTATTGCTTTTATTAAAACGATTAATCAAAAGCCAATATTATACAACATCGGATGGAATAGACAATGGATTATCGTCATAGTCGAAATACCAGAATCTATTCGAAAAAAAAGAGAGCTCTTTAGACAAGAGCTTATTCAACTTGGTTTTGGTTCCTTATTTAAAAGTACCTATTTTTCACCCTGGGATTATTCTGAACAAGTTGTTGAAATTGCTAAGTCCTTGAATATTATTGAAAACATAAGTATCTTACGTGGAGAATTTCTTGTTAATGGTCTAACAAATGCAAAAATAAATGAGATATGGGATTTAGAAAGTATACATCAATTATATTTAGATAAGTTAAAATGGTTTAACGAGGTTTTCTTACCAAAGATTGATAATAAATCATTAGATGATTTAAGTTTGTTTGCTTTTTTCTTAGAACTTGGGGAAATAATTAGTGAGTTAAATTTAAAAGACCCCATGCTACCAAAAGAACTTCTACCAACAAATTGGCAGGGTGTAGAAATCTATAGACAAATAAATGAGTACGCCCAATATTTAATTTCTTTAATACCATATGAATCTCGTTTTCGTAAATTTCTTTAAGAAATAAACCCCGTTAGTATAGGTTATCTCAATCTAACGAGTTTTCGTCTACATTTTCTGGTTCTTTATTTATTTCTTTGGAAGTATTATTAACTAAACTCGACAAGGAAATTAATGTAATAACAACACCAAACAAAATAGCAATTACTTGCAATACCATGACTCTATACACAAAAAAATACCAACAAAACGGAAAAACATTCTGAAGTACTTCCTCTAAATAAATTCCTTTAATTAAGTCTACTATACTACAGTTGTGATTTTCAGGAAGGCCTCATGGGACAGAGAAACCGCCCCAATGGCCCGAGCCCCCATGACCCACATATTATTCCTTCTCTTCGCCCTCATTCTCTTTTTTTAGCTGGGCTTGAAACTTTTTCTCTTTGAGTTCATCGCGCTTTTCACGCTTTTCTTTTAAAGACGAATAGGTTGGACTTTGCTTGAAATTTTGGCGGCGATCATGGCGCTGTAGTGATTTTGGAACAAGATTAAACTGTTCATCGTTCATTAATGAGGTAATTCCAGTTTTTGATGGCGTATTGATGAGACCTAGGAATAATTCATTTATATATTCATCGGCCCGGCCCCCTACATAGTTTTCCGGCTCTGGGTATGTGGTAATGACCCCTTCAAAATTGCGAAGAACGGTTTTCGTTGGACTTTGTGAAATCACATAATTGGGCTGCAACGCAATCTTCCCGCCGCCACCAGGTGCATCGACGACAAAGGTTGGCACTGCATATCCGCTTGTATGCCCGCGCAACCCTTCAATAATTTCGATTCCTTTTGAAATCGGGGCACGGAAATGACCGATTCCCTCTGAAAGATCGCATTGGTAGATGTAATATGGACGCACACGGATTTTTACCAACTGGTGCATGAGCTTTTTCATAATTGGGACGCTATCGTTGATGCCTGCTAAAATAACGGATTGATTTCCTACAGGGACACCTGCGTTAACAAGCATTTCACAGGCAAGTTTGGAGTCTTCTGTAATTTCAATTGGTGTGTTAAAGTGGGTATTCAGCCAAATCGGATGATATTTTTTGAGTATATTGCAAAGGTTTTCTGTGATTCGTTGTGGAAAAACGACTGGGGCTCTTGTGCCGATTCGAATGATTTCAACATGTGGGATTGCTCGTAAATTTTTAATAATATATTCAAGTATCGTATCATTTATTAATAAAGCGTCACCACCTGAGAGCAATACATCCCGAACTTCCGGTGTATTCCGAATATAATCAATCGCACCATCAATCTGTTTCTTCGGAACGCCCATACCGATTTGGCCGGAAAAACGGCGGCGCGTACAATAACGGCAATACATTGAGCATTGATTTGTGACAAGAAACAGCACGCGATCAGGATAGCGGTGGGTTAAACCGGCAACTGGTGAATCTTCATCTTCTTCTAACGGATCTTCCATATCATATTTTGTTTTGTAGATTTCTTTTCCAACAGGAACGGACTGCATTCGGATCGGACATCTGGAATCGGTTGGATTCATTAATGATGCATAATATGGGGTAATGTTTAGTGGAATTGTTTTAGTGGCTATCCGTACGCCCTCTTCTTCTTCCGGTGTCAGATCGATCACCTTTTTCAAATCATCGAGCGTCCGGATCGTATTCGTTAACTGCCAAATCCAATCATTCCATTGCTCCTCTGATACATCCTTCCAAAGCTCGATATCCTTCCAATCCCTTGATGGTTTATATAAATCATGAAGCATTGTAATTTCCCCCTTACTTTCTGTTTGACACTTATTTTGCCTTTACTTAAACTTTTATTTAAAATAATATGCAAATAGTGTGCCAACAGTAAGGGAGAGGAGAAAAAGTGCGTTTGCAATATCCCTTTATAAAATTAATGCCAACTTTCCAGCACTTTAAAAGGATTTAATGTGCCGAAAAATGAGCAGATTGCATAAAAACCGGCAGTACCCGAAATTTTGCTTAGTTTCTAGCTAGGAAGATAAATCTTTGACCCATACATTCATATTTTCAATTTTGTCGAAAATAAAGCAGTTATTTGTTAAGCGGCCGTTGTATTGATAGCCAAGCTGAAAAAGGGCAGCATTCATTCCGTAAGAAAGCGCGCGAGCAAGCGAAAACGCACAATAGATGCCGGCATCTTTTAGTTCTTTTTCAAGTTCGACCATAAGCCGTTTTAGCAAGCCATATTTTCGATGCTCAGGTAATGTAGCGCAATCCGTTATTTCAGCATTATGGAGTGACGTATGAATCTCGGCGGACGCCGCACTGACAAGTTCATTATTGCATTCAACTACGTAAAAAATAGTCCCACCAGTTATCATCACTTTCGTTACATACTCCGGATTATTCATTGGTGTTGGATAAATAGGAAAAACGTTATTATAAAGGTCAGCAAGCTTAACGGCATCCTCCGTCTCGGCTTTCCGAATACTATACTGACCGGGCAGCTTGGATTCGTCCGATCTTTTGCCTTTTTCCTGAATCGATTGAATAATCACATCTTCTTGAAGCCAACTAGTACTTGTTCGCCGTTCATTTTCTTTATAACAGGTCATGATGTAGTTATCCGAGCCATTAAAATAACCATTAACAATCCCTTCTAACTCAAAGCCTATTGAAAGAAGCTGTCTCCAATGTTCCACTCTCGAAAAATAGATTAATTTCGTAAATTTGTAGTCATCCATCGCTTTATTTAGCTTTTGAACGATCATGTTTACATTGCCGCGATAATCATCGACGCGAAGCCGTTTATTAAAATAATCGATATAAAAATGAATCGTATAATCGGGAGTTTTTATTATTTTAGTTTCAGAGGTTGGTTTCAAATTAGTGCCCTCCCTTCCTACTCTTTTTCCTCACTTATAAGCCCATGCTTTTTCATTTTATATTGAAGTGTTTGTCTGGGGATTTTTAAAAGATTGGAGGCCTTTAATACATTCCCTTTCGTTATACCTAGCGCTTGAAGTATCATTTTCCTTTCTGTTTGCTCAACAGCGACCCGCAACGGTTTCAATAACGTTTTTTCTTCAATAGCCCCCCTAGTTCCGACAGGCTCATTCAGTATTGGTGGCAAATGTTCAAGCCCAATTGTATCGCCAGCAACGATATTCATCGCGTATTCCATTGTATTTTCTAATTCCCGGACATTCCCCGGCCACTCTAAACCTTCGAGGATTGAGATTACTTTATCGTCAATTTTGATAACCAATTTATTTAGTTGATAATTATATTTTTTCATAAAATGATTCGCTAATAGCGAGATGTCCTCTTTTCTTTCCCTCAATGGGACAATGCCGATAAAAAATACATTGAGGCGATAATATAAATCAATGCGTAGCGTATTTTTCTCCAAGCAGTCTAGCGGATGTTCATTCATCGCCACGATCATTCTGACATCAACTGCATAAGATTCTGTTCCCCCCACCCTCCTTATTACCCCATCCTCCAATACACGTAAAAGCTTTGTTTGAAAGTCCAAAGGCATGGCATGAATTTCATCTAGAAAAAGGGTGCCGCCATGGGCAAGTTCGAATAAACCAGCCCGGTCTACAGAACCTGTAAAACTGCCTTTTTTGGTGCCAAACAAAATACTTTCAAGTAATGATTCCGGCAAGGATGCACAATTTTGGGCAATAAACGGACCACTACTCCTTGCTGATGCATTGTGGATCGATTGCACAAGCAGCTCTTTTCCTGTTCCTGTTTCCCCATAAACGATAACGGGTGAAGTACTGCTGGCTGCCCTTTTTGCATGTGCTTTTACATTTTTCATTGTTTCGGATGCCGTAATGAAATCATCCCAATGATACTTGGCACCTGATATTGTGATCGGCTTCGTTTTTTGGGTCACAACCCTTTCCTGGAGTTCATGCAGCTTCTGGGATAATTGCTTTACCCTTGATAAATCCTTGGCAATCTCAATCGCCCCAACAATTCGATCTCCCACTCTAATCGGCAAAGTTGTATTTATCGTATCAATCAGCTCGCCTTTCGTATTTTTATAGGTTTGTGATTGTTGATAGATCGGTTTTCCTGTTTCGATCACCTTTAGCAGTGTGCTTGTTTCATTATTTAAGGATGGAAATACCTCAAGTACATGTTTGCCCAAGACCTCCTCTATTTCTACCCCATCATGTTTGGCCGCCACTTTATTATAAAAGATTGTGATACCCTCTGAATTTACAGCATGAATCGCTTCATCAATGCTTCCCAAAATTGCTTCCAGCATCTGTTTCGTTTCAAAGGATTTCAAAAACACTCAACCACCTCCTAGGACACGGGGTCGGGTTCCTTGAGCCAGAGGGTCGGGTTCTCCGGCCCAGTTAGTAATAGTCTATGCTTCACCTTTTCGCACAAAGAACCATCCACTCGTCAATTTGATGGGATTGTACATGATCTCCATTTTCATTCAATACTACTGAAAAATGGGTTTTAAATTCTTCATCCGCATTTAAAATATATTGTTCTACAGTGTCGATTTGCTGTTGGTTTTTCGCAGTCACCCCCACCCAGGTTGGAAACTGAAATCTTTTTTTACGATTTTCGGATTGAATCTCTTGCAATCCGTTCGAAACAAATAGTTCCTTCCATTCATTTACGGAAAGGCAGCGGACATGGCTTTCGTCACGCAGCTTTTCGACGGTATTCATGAACACACCGAGATGTTCCTCTCCTGGTGCAACATTATCTATAAGCAAAAATTTCCCACCTGGTTTCAAAACACGTGATGCTTCCTTAATAAATTTATTCGGATTTGGAAAATGATGTGGTGCGATCCGGCACGTTACAACATCAAACGTCTCTTCTAAGAACGGTAAGTTTTCAGCATCGGCAAGGACATAAAAGATATTCGTGCAAGTCTTACTTAAATGGTCGGCTGTATTACGAAGCATTTGCTCTGTTAGGTCTGTTGCATAAACTGTAGCTACATAGGGCGATAACATTTTCGCAACATGCCCACCACCTGTCGCGATATCCAACACAATCCAATTTGATTGCGGCTTCATCCACTCCACCAACAGCTGCAGATCGTCTCCCTTTGCATGGGATTCACTTTTTATATACTTTTCAGCATTTTTCCCAAAAATCTCTTTAACCTTTTGTTTTACCTTTTCGTCATCCATCGCAAAGCAATCCTCCTTTATTAATAAACTTATGATTACTTTATTTTCATGTTTGGATTACATTTTAATCAACTTCGCCACTTCATCAGCGGTGCCCATTGTTAAAGCTTGTTGAGCAACATGATCTAATTCGGCTTTTGTTAATCTTGATATTTGGCTTCTCGCCGGCAAGATTGAAGTTGCACTCATACTAAATTCATCTAAACCTAGGCCTAATAAAATCGGTATCGCCACAATATCACCAGCCATCTCACCACACATACCAACCCACTTTCCTTCTTTATGAGCAGCATCAATGACCATTTTAATTAAACGAAGTATAGCCGGATTATATGGTTGGTAAAGATAAGAAACCCTTTCATTCATGCGGTCCGCCGCCATCGTATATTGAATTAAATCGTTTGTTCCAATCGAAAAGAAATCAACTTCTTTTGCAAAAAGATCAGCCATCACAGCTGTAGATGGGATTTCCACCATCATACCCACTTCAATATTGTCTGAAACAGGCACACCTTTTGCAAGAAGCCTTTCTTTTTCCTCCATTAAAATCAACTTCGCCTGGCGGAATTCAGCAAGTGTAGCAATCATCGGGAACATAATTTTCAAGTTACCATATACACTTGCTCTTAATAGAGCCCTAAGCTGAGTAAGGAACATATCCTGCATTTCCAAACATAAACGGATGGCACGGAAGCCTAAAAATGGATTCATCTCTTTTGGCAGATCCAAGTATGGTAGTTCTTTATCACCACCTATATCCAGAGTACGTACAACAACAGGCTTGTTGCTCATACCCTCCAACACTTTTTTATAGGATTCAAATTGTTCCTCTTCCGTTGGAAGGGTGTCACGGCCCATATATAAGAATTCAGTACGAAATAGTCCTATTCCTTCTCCACCATGATCTAGTACACCCTTAATATCATTAGGAGTACCTATATTAGCTGCTAACTCTACATGATGACCGTCTACTGTAACTGTCTTCTCATTGACAAGCTTGGACCATTCCGCTTTTTTATCTTCATAAGCTGCTTTTTTATCTTTATATTCTTGCACGACATCTTCAGATGGATTAACAATGACGTTTCCGTCAAGACCGTCGACAATGACTAACATCCCATTTTCAATCGCAGATGTAACTGTTTTTGTTCCCACAACCGCTGGAATTTCCAATGAACGTGCCATAATTGCGGAGTGCGACGTGCGTCCTCCTATATTAGTTGAAAATCCTTTGACATATTTACGATTTAATTGGGCCGTATCAGATGGAGTTAAATCATCCGCAATAATTACTACTTCCTCAGAAATCATACTTGGATTGGAAATTGTTATTCCTAACAGACTGGCTAATACACGCTTTGTTACATCGCGAATATCAGCAGCCCGTTCCTTCAAGTATTCATCGTCCATTGATTCAAAGGCGGAAATGAACGTAGTTGTAACTTCATTAAATGCAAATTCTGCATTAACCCGCTCCGTTTTAATCTTTTCTATAACAGAGTCTATTAGTTCCGGATCACTTAATACAAGTAAATGGGCTGCAAAAATATCCGCCTTGTCTTTCCCAAGCTCTTTATTGGCATGATCTTGAATCACTTGGACCTCTGATTTGGACTTTACGAGCGCAGCCTCAAAGCGCGATAATTCCGCATCAGTATCCGCTATTGTAATTTTTTTTATTGAAATCTCCGGATTTTGCAGACGGAAAGCTTTAGCAATTGATATTCCTGGTGATGCTGCAATTCCTTTAATGGTTGTGGACATTTTTTCATATCCCTCACTTGTATAATTTTATTTATTATCTCTGGCTTGCTTATAGTGCAAGTCCTTCTTTTTTCATTACCTCATCTATACTTGCAATCGCTTGTAATTCATCATCACCATCGACAATCACTTTTACACTTGCTCCTTTGGGAATCCCAAGTGACATAACGCCCATTATAGATTTTAAATTTACTTTTCGTTCTTTATATTCAAGCAATATCTCTGATTTAAATGTAGTTACAGTGCTTACTAATACAGTTGATGGGCGTGCATGTAATCCCGCATCATTCGTGATTGTGTAAACTTTTTCGACCATTTCAATTCCTCCATTCTCTACCTTTTGTTATTAGGACATGGCCCCTGTCCCCTTATCCCATTCCTTGGCCTACCTATTTGACTGGTTTTTTCAATAATCCTAGTAATAGCGCAGAAACTACAGATCCCACAACGACTGCTAATAGATATAACAGCCAGTTTCCATCAACTAATGGTATAACAAATACTCCACCGTGTGGGGCACGAAGTCCGATGCCGAACATCATTGATAATGCACCCGCTACTGCTGAGCCGGCCATTAAGGATGGGATTACTCGGATAGGGTCAGCGGCTGCAAACGGAATAGCGCCTTCAGTAATAAAAGATAATCCCATAACATAGTTAACTTTACCCGCTTCTCGGTCCTCTTTAGTGAATTTATTTTTAAACAAAGTTGTAGCGATGGCAATTCCTAATGGCGGAACCATACCGGCAGCCATAATAGCCGCCATTGGTTCATAGACACCGTTGGCTATTAAGCCCGTACCAAATACATAGGCTGCCTTATTTACTGGACCGCCCATGTCAAATGCCATCATTAAACCTAATAGAATTCCTAACAATACTGCATTGCCAGTACCTAACCCTGATAACCATTCAGTAATAGCTGTATTTAATGCTCCCACCGGCTTATTAATTACATAAATCATGATGAAACCGGTTATCGCAATCCCTAATAACGGATAGATTAAGATAGTTTTGATTCCTTCAATCGAAGCTGGAAGACCTGCAAATAGTTTTTTCAACCCAACAACGATATATCCCGCCAAGAAACCCGCAGCAAGGCCGCCTAAGAAACCAGCACCACCATTAGCTGCCAACATACCACCAACCATACCTGCTGCAAAACCTGGACGATCAGCAATACTCATGGCAATAAATCCTGCCAATACAGGTACCATTAACGCAAATGCATTGCCACCGCCAATCGTCATTAATGCCGCAGCAATTGGATTAAATGATGGATCGTCTGGATTGGCAGAATTAAAACCAAACATGAAGCTAATCGCGATTAGAATACCACCGCCCACAACAAATGGTAGCATGTTGGAAACACCATTCATTAAGTGTTTATAGATTGTTGAACCTACACCTCTACCTTTTGGTTCACTTTCATTTCTAGACTTTTCACTATCTCGATATACAGGTGCATCCTGCTTTAATGCTTTCTCAATTAATTGCTGTGGTTTGCGAATTCCATCAGCAACTGGTGTTTCGAGCACGTGCTTTCCATTAAAACGGTCCATCTCAACCTTTGTATCTGCTGCCACGATAACGGCTACTGCATTTTCAATTTCTTCAGCTGTTAAAACATTTTTAGCTCCACTAGAACCCCTAGTTTCAACCTTAATATCAACACCCATTTCAGCAGCTTTTGCTTTTAATGAATCCGCTGCCATATAGGTGTGAGCAATTCCGGTAGGACAAGCCGTTACAGCTACAATAAATTGCTTTCTCCCAGCCATGGATTGCTCGTCTTGTTTGTCTTCTTCGTCATAACGGTTAATGATATCGATTACATCTTTCTCTGAACTAGCATCCAATAGATGTTTGCGCACCTCTTCTTTCATCAAAATTGTAGCTAGCCTTGAGAGCGCCTCCAGATGGGTATTGTTTGCACCTTCTGGGGCAGCAATCATAAAGAAAAGATGGGCAGGTTGTCCGTCAAGTGATTCATAGTCAACCCCGCTTATTGATCTTCCAAATGCGATAGCAGGCTGCTTAACAGCGTTTGTTTTTGCATGAGGAATGGCAATTCCTTCCCCAATGCCAGTTGTACTTTGGTACTCTCGAGCTAAAATAGCCTCTTTATATTTAGACCTATCTGTTAATCTGCCGGCAGAGTCTAAGACCGTGACTAATTCGTCAATAATGCCTAGCTTTTGTTGGCTTTTCAATGAAAGATTGATGGTATCTTTAGTTAGTAATTCGCTAATTCTCATGGCCAATCATTCTCCTTAGGTTTACTTCTTTTCCAAATATACTTGCGGTAACAAACTTTCTACCTTTTCACGTGTACATAAGCCCATTGAAAAAGCCGTTGCACTACCCGCAGCAACACTAAAACGAAAGGCTTCTTCCAAACTATTTGTTTTTTCAAAAGTAGCGATAAACCCTGCAACCATAGAATCTCCCGCACCAACTGAGTTCTTTACTTCGCCCTTTGGTACAGAGGCAATGAAGGCGATGTCTTGATTAATAAAAACAGCACCTTTTTCTGCCATTGAAACAATTACGTTCTGTGCACCCATTCTTACCAGTTCTTTTCCAAACGGTATCACTTCTTCACAGGTTGAAATAACAGTATTAAATAATTCTCCCAGTTCATGATGGTTAGGCTTAATGAATAACGGTTTATACGGAATCACCTTTTTTAATAACTCCCCTTCAGCATCCACGACAAACTTTGTACCTTTTTCGCTGCATATTTTTACTAGTTCTACATAAGTTGTCTCCGGCATTGTAGCTGGAATGCTACCCGCCAACACAAGTGTATCTTCATTTGTCAGTTCACGAATCTTTCTTTTCAAAGCCTCGAAATCTTCTTTTGTAATACTTGGCCCGGTTGCGTTGATTTCTGTTTCTTGCTCAGATTTTAACTTCACATTAATTCTTGTATCTTCGTTAACTTTTATAAAATCGGTATCTATCTTTAGGGATTTTAAGAAGTTTTCAATATAATCACCCGTAAAGCCACCCAAGAACCCAAGGGCTTTACTATCTACTTCCAGTCTTTTTAAGACTTGCGAAACATTAATTCCTTTTCCGCCCGGAAATTTAGATTCTTTCTTTGTACGGTTTAACTCACCTATGTGGACTTGATCTAGTTCAACAATATAATCAAGAGATGGATTTAAAGTTAATGTGTAAATCATGAAGTTACCACCTTTATCTTTGTCTTACTAAAGTATTGCTCTTCTGAATCTTCTTCTAACTCATTAGTAAAAATAGTGGCTTGGGAGAGGTCTGCTATTTTGGCAAAAGCAATCTCTGAGAACTTTGACTCATCCGCTAATACATAAGATTCACGGCTTAAAGAAATGGCCATTTGCTTAATCATTGCCTCTTCCTGATCCGGTGTTGTATAACCAAATTGTGGATGAATCCCATTTACTCCAATAAAGCATTTGTCAAAACGATATTTTTCAATGCTCTCTAAAGCGCCACGACCTATCATAGCTTTTGTTGTTGGTTTTATATAACCCCCTATTAAATAGGTCTTTATATTTTTCTCGACTAATGCGTTTACATGCATTAATCCATTTGTGACAACAACAATATTATTTGGAAGGAAAGGCATCATTTCAAACACAGTGGATCCTGCATCTAAATAAATACAATCTCCTTCTTCAACTAAACTTCCCGCATATTGAGCAATCTGCTGTTTTGCTTGAAGGTTTTTGGATGATTTTTCAATCATAGTTGGTTCCTGAAGCTTCCCTTGGAGTCTCGCTGCACCGCCATGAACCCTCTTAAGAAACTTTCCTTGTTCTAATTGAGTTAAATCACGACGAATCGTTGATTCAGAGGAATTTGTTAACTCCACAAGTTCTTGAAGCTTGACCGTATTCTTTTTCTTTAATGCTTCTAAAATAATTTGATGACGTTCTTGCTCTAACAAATTTCCTGCCTCCTCTACTATTCTCGCTTATCGCATTTTTATAATACCACCAAAACCATTTATAATCAATCATAAACATTTAAATCCAACCTTTTTCACCTTACGTTTACAAATGACTTTTTGTTCTCTTTTTCGATAAGGATACAAACGGTGTCGAAATTAGTTACTTTTTAATATTAAAAAAGGATTGCGTGCAAACTATGAAGAATTAGAACGATATAGGAAAAAGAAATGAGGGAATTTAATGACTGAGAAAGTATCAAACAATTTATCCAGAACATTCCAAACAAAACTTGTCTTACCACAAGATACAAATCATATGGGAACGATCTTCGGTGGTGTTGTATTAGCACATATTGATGAAATAGCGGGAATTACTGCTATGAGACACTGTAAAAGTACTGTTGTAACAGCATCTATGGACACTGTTAATTTCGTCTCTTCAGCCGTAGTTGGGGACATCCTTTTTCTCGAAGCAAGCGTAATTTCAACAGGCAGAACTTCCATGGAAGTCTATGTAAAAGTAGAAACGGAGAATCTTAAAACAGGACAAAGAACATTAACAACGAATGCGATTACAACTATGGTTGCAATAGATGAAAATAAAAAGTCGATCCCTGTCCTTGGTATCATCCCTGAAACAGAGGAAGAAAAGCGGCTTTTTGCTAAAGCTGCCGAAAGGAAAAAACGGCGCTTATCGATACAGGAATAAAGTGGGACATGAGGCAGCGGGACATAGGGTCAGACCTCACGCCCCGCTGAGAGCCCTCAACCCACTTTAACTAAGAAATCAGTTTCAACCCAATAACCGACCCGATAATCATCGTTATAAAAACAAGTCGTTTCCAGTCTTTTGGTTCACCATATAAAAGCATACCAAGGATGGCACCGCCTGAAGCGCCTATTCCAGTCCAAATCGCATAAGCGGTCCCCATCGGCAACGTTTTCATCGCAAGGGCAAGAAATAGAAAGCTACCGCCAAAACCAAGGAGCAGAAGCACTTTTGCCTGCCAATTTTTATCCCTATGCAATTTATTGATCATCACCACACCGAACATTTCAAAAAAACCAGCAATAAACAAGGATACCCATGCCATTAGACTTTCGCCCCTTCCTCAACCTTGTCTTTCGTCACCAATTTCAAACCGATGACCCCCGCTAATAAAATCAAAATTAAAATGACTTTCTTTAGATAAAAAGGTTCCCCAAAGAAAAGCATATCGGAAAGGACCGTTCCCGCTGTACCCATTCCCACAAACACGGCATAGACAGTTCCAACTGGTAATTTCCGTCCAGCCATGATCATGAAATAAAAGCTGATAAAAATTGAAATGGCCGTACCAAGCCATGTCCAAAAGTCGTAAGCGTGTTTTAAGCCAATCACCCAAAAGACTTCAAAAAAGGCGGCAATAAACACGGTTGCCCAATCTTTGTTCATTTATAATGCACCCCCTCAATAATTTCCTCATAGAAAAACAAAAAAGCCTGAGAGACCACTGTTAAAAAACAGCATCTCCCGGGCTTTTATCCCTCCGTGACACAGCACTGCCGTGAGTTTTCTCTCGGACCAGACCAACTAAATAGTTGCGGAACCCTAGAAAACATTCACCTACATTATACAATCGATTGAAAAAAGATCAACTTATTCATTCGGTCCTATGACTCTTTTTCGTACATTGGGAGTTTCTCCCGTTGCTAACCGCTTGTTAAACGTATTCTTCCAATTTTGGGCAAGCCATTCACATTGAGCAAGTTCACGTAGCTCTTCCAGATTTGGCGAACCACCATGCATAATCTCGTTACACTTAGCAATTGTCCATTTAGGGCAAGGTCGGTCGATCAGGGTAAGCTTTTGACCCTCCACGATATTTCCCTCTTTTAAAACCCTGAAATACCAGCCTGTTCTTCCTGAGCTTTGGATTAATAAAGCCAAATTTTTTATTTTAAAACGGCGGGCTGGCTTCCAGCATGGTTGTCTTGGCTGTGAGATTTGGACCACTGCATCCCCAATTTGGAACGTATCTCCGATGCAAACCATTTCTTCTTTTCCATTTTCCAATAAAAAATTTTCACCCATAGCACCGGGCTCGATTTTTGTTGTATTTAATTCATGTTGCCAATTTTCATAGTGTTCAAAAGGATAGACAAAAACTGCCTTTTCAGGTCCCCCGTGGTTTTCTTTATCCGCTTGTCCATCACCGACTAAGCCCGTGTTGGTCATCCAAACTGGACCCTGAATTGGTTGTTTAAAAATTCCGCTCTCCCATTCTCGTTCCATCGGATTTTCAGCGCCTTTTTATGCCAATTTTTTGTGGCAAACCGACAAATACCTTTTTTAGGATAATATCCATCATCACTCCCCCTTTAAATTTTACTTTATCACAAGTATGGCGTGATTGTAGCAATACAAAAAACGTAAAATAATCACTTTCAAATGTTAATTTCCACTATTCTGCGAAACTCATTTAAATAAACTGATGACACCTTGAAATATCCATAAAAAGTATTTTGAAAAAAAGACAAGTTTAACTACCTCCCCAGCATAAATATGAAATAGGACAAATTCCGAAAGGGGCTATAACACATGAACTTTTTTGTTGTGAAGAAAAGAACACTTTTACTCTTTTTAACTGTAGCTGTTGTTTTAGCTACTGCACTTTTTGGGTACTTTTTGCTAAAGCAGAGGGAATTACCAGTATTTACTCAACAGTCAAATGATAGTATACGTGAAATTGATATGATTACGATCGAATTCCATACGAAAACAAAAGATGGGAAAGATTTGATTATTCAACGCTAAGATCTAGGAACTACCTTTTTAGAAAAAGGTGGAACTACGATGATCCCGCTTCAATTTAAAAATGAGGGAACTTATCGGTTAATATGTGATACACACGCCCATAGAGATCATAGCATCCCTATGATCGGTTATATTGTGGTTGATTAAGTGAGCAAAAAGGGGGGACCACAGTTCCTGTCCTGTATCCCGACTTGCTGATATGGAAAATTGATGATATCGTAAAAAAATAAGGAGATGGTATCAAATGGATGAATTTAAGCTAGGCAATAATGAAATTTACATGGAGGAAAATGGTGAAATAATAGCAAGAATACAATTTGTGCCAAGCGGATCTGATCAAAATGGAAAAGAGCTCATTACTGTACAGCATACCATTGTGAATGAAGGACATAACGGCAAAGGACTCGGGAAAAAATTAGTTAATAAAGTCGTGGAATATGCGAAGGAAGAAAATAAAGCCATTATTCCTGAGTGTACTTACGCAAAGAAAGTACTTGAAAGTAACGAAGATTATCAATCCGTACTCGCAAAGTGATCACTTTACACGAAAAACGGGTCGTCCTTTGGTAGGAACGTACCCGTTATGTATAAAAATCAATAAAAAGATTACGAATAAATTTCTTAATCCTGTTTGTTATTTAATAACTTTTCTACGTTTTTTTCTAATTCTTCAAGTCTGAATGCCTGTTTCACCAGAACTGTAATTAACACTGCTAATAAGAATGCAATAAAAATAATAATAGCCCAAATATTATTTAGGATAAAACTAACGAAGAAAACTGTGGCAAGCCAACAAATAACAATGCAAGCCAAAAACGTGCTAATAAATACTTTCATTTTTAATACCTCCTTCTTAAGCATCACTTTTTTATCCAAAGATACTTGCTCATTACTGAAAAAAAGCGTATCTACTTATTGTAGATGCGCCACCTCTGTTTGTGCAATAAGTAATCCAGTTTAGGGATTCCAAAGTAACAATTGATTTAATACCAATCAAATTCGCCTTGGCGCATTTGCGCCCAGATTTTTCAGGCCCACAGGGCGTGGGTCACAAAGACGTTGCCACAGGATGTGGCAACGTCTTTGATCTGCTCGAAAAGCTACCTTTTAAAATCTGTGGCATCCGCCAGAGGCTTTAACTTTATTCAGCAGGGGGTTGTACCCACACTGAATTTAAAATACTAACTTGCATTCATCTCATCACTTATGGAAGGGGGAAACTTCTGCTGAATGAAGTTAAAGTTCCAATAACTACTTTTGTTATTTTATTCAATATTCTCCCCCTATTCCGTTATAGCCCCTATAATTAAAATAAAGAAAACTAATTTTAAACAATAAATTTAGTAAACCATGCAATGTATTCAGCACCTGGAATAAAAAAAGATTGAGCAAGTATGGTTCCAAATAAACGGGAAATAATCAACATAATCGACGCACCTTTAAGGTTAGTGTAACTTCCTCTCTGGTTAATCACACCATCAGCAAGAATGGATATTTTGGGATCAATAAAAATGGTGAGTAAAATAGTAGCTATGCCATTAATTAGCCCCGATGCATTATAGCTGTGGATGCCCTTTCGGGAGCAATTAAAGATGCATATAATGCAGACAATACTCCTACTGTATATATTGCTGTTATTAGCAATTACGTAACAAAGGCTGATAAAGAAAAGAGAGTAAAGTTAGAAAGTATTTTAGGGAGTTATCTTTTTAAGTTTTGGAGTAACTATGACGACATCGTTGAACTTATCTAAGTTTTGTGAGCTATGAATATTTCAGGTATAAAACTATTATCCCTAGACCTATAAAAGAAATTCCAATTAATACTATGAGACCTTTAATAACACCTAGAGGGAGTTTGTGTAATAAGCTAAATAAAAATTCCAATTCAATATAGCCACTTACACCAAAAACTCCCTTATCTTTATAATCTTCTTTTTTCATTTTAAATAAAGAAGAATAGAGTATAGATATTCCCCATAATATAAGAAATGCCCCTGTGAATACTGACACTTTATTCACCTTACCCTTCCAAATTTTTAATTGTTAATTTTATTAAACGGTAAATTGTGTTAATATAAGCGAAAAGGAGAGTTCTGTTATTACATGTAATGACTGTGTGTTTTTTGGCAGACGGAAAAATAAATAGTATTGCAGAAATGAGTACAAAGATTTACAGAACTATGCATTTCCATTTTTGCAATAACAAAATGTGACCATATTAGCTCCTCCTTGTAGAAATTATTACTTTATAATAATTTCTACAAAAGACTGTCAGAGTTCGGTTAGTTTAATAAAAATAGTTTGTCCCACCCTGTACTAGATCCCTGATTACTATATGCCAAGAGGGCTAACAAAATTCCTATAGATCCTTCTAATAATCCTAACTTATTTTCAATCAATACCCTTCCATTACGGATATTAATATCTTGAAAACCAAAAGGTAACTTCTCATCATAATAACCCAAAATTTCCCTTACAATTCTAATTTGATAATCACTTAGTCCCTCATCATTAATTTCTTTATTCATGATATTAGTAATATGTAATAACCCACTTAACCCATGGCAAAATGTTGGAGAATTATTAAGTTGCTGTTTAAAGTTCCTTTTTCGAACCTCATCAAAATATCTTTTTGAGATTTCAATTAAATCTAGCCTTCCTAAGGAATTCCCTGCTATAAATAATGATCGACAGATACCTGGTAATCCATAACACCAAGCATCTCTAGCATTACTATTGTAGCCTGTTAAATTAATTTCATCTTGAAATGATATTGTATTAGGAATCCATAACCCATTCTCGTCTTCAAACACTTTACTAAGTAACCAATCAGTAATTTTAATAACTGATTCCTTTTGATTATTTACACAATAACCTTCGCTCAAAGATAGCGACATCAAGTTTAGAGGACCACAAATTCCATGAGCTAGTCCAGTGTCAAAAAAACCTATGTCGAATTGTGAATTATATAACCTAGAAGTAAACCAACCAGGAACGTCCGTTCCATTAACTGTAACATTTTTTGTTAATCTCACCATTATTTTTAGTATCTGCACAATTAAGCGATTAACTCTTTTGTTTTTGGACATTATTAGTAAGTATCTCCCGATTCCAGCAAGACCATAGCATGTATCAAACAAATAGTTATTCATCCCTTGATTATACGTTGGATTAAAGTTTTTTAAATAATTATCTAAATTATCAAGAAACAAACTATGTAAAGTACTTAATAATTTCTTATATCTTGTCCCATTTCTCGAAAGAGTGCTTACTGAAAAACTTAGACCAGCTAATCCGCCGAATGCAGACAAAGAATTAATTCCAAGTTGCTCAAATTGTTCAACAATTTGAATCAACACTCTATGCCCCAATTCATCCCAAGAATTTTCTGGATATATAGAATCTAATTCTCCATATAATATACATAAACCTGAAATACCTTGGGCGAAGGAAAGTAGTAACTCTCTATTTTGATTTATTTCTGTGTCATTTTTAATTGAAAGCTCTAAATTCGAAAACCTATGTGCTAATTCATAAGATACTTTTTTTATTTCATTATTAAGATTATAATTCACTATACTATTTACAATCATAAATAACTTCCTCCATAAAAGAACTTCCTTTAAGTAGACTTCACATAAAATTCAAGTTCTTGATTACCTTCTTTCCCATTGGTCTCATAGGCTGAAGCTTGCAATTTATAAATTTTGAAATATTCACCTTTAAGATTCATCAAGTAATCATGATTCCCCTCTTCGATTAACTCTCCTTCATTGAAAACTAGTATTTTTGTTGCTTGCTTTACTGTGGTGAACCTATGAGATATATATATACCAATTTTATTCTGAATAAGCTCATGAAATTTAGAGAATATTTCTCTTTCAGAATAGGGATCAAGAGCTGCACTTGGTTCATCTAAAGCATACGCACTGGAATTTTTAAAGATTGCTCTTGTAATAGCAATTTTTTGCCATTGTCCTCCTGACAATTGATAACCATCAGTGAAAATTTTTCCTAATTGTGTATCTAGTTTATGTGGCATTTTTTTAATAAAACTATAACTATTACTATCTTGAGCAACCTTAACTATAGCTTCCTTATCACGCATCCTCTGTATATCACCATATCCGATGTTTTCCTTAACCGATAATTCATACTTAATAAAGTCTTGGAAAACAACTCCTATTTGACTCCTTAAGCTTTGGAGGGAATATGTTTCTATAGGTTGATCATTAATTAAAATACTACCTTCATAATCTGTATACAACCTAGTGAGTAGCTTAATAATTGTAGATTTTCCAGAACCATTCTTTCCAACAATAGCAACAATATCATTATTTAGAATTGTAAAATTAACACCCGTTAAGGCATATGTGTCTGACTTAGGGTACTTAAATGAAACATCTTTAAATTCAATCGAAATGATTTTATTTAGTTGTTTTCCTGTAGTAATCCTTTCTAAAACATCTGTCTCATCAAGCTCAAAAAAATCAAACAGCATTGTTATGTATAAATTATTTTCGTAAATCGAAAATAATTCTTGTAATAAGTGTTGAAAGGATTTTTGAGTATTTGATAATGCTTGGATATACGTTACCATTGTTCCAATTAAGATTTGTTTTATATAGGCCGAAAAAATAATATATGCTACTAAAATTATGAGTATACATTGGTTCAACATATCAAAAATAAATGATAGTGTTACTTTTTTTAATATAAGTTTTTTATCCACATCATAGAAACCATTATTTATGCCCCTATATTGGTTAAGTAGATAACCACTGAGATTGAATAATTTTATTTCTTTAATGTTGAGATCTCTGGTAAGTAAAAAAGAATAGTACCATAATTTTCTTCTAATAGGGGCTCTTTCGTAATTGATTTGAAACTCTAGTTTACTTAGTTTAAAAAAGGATATCGAAGAAAATAGCGGTATTAACAATAAAGGGAATATTAACCACCATTTCCAAAAGGTTAATACCAATGATAAAGATATTAAGGTAATCAAATTGCTAACTATATTTAATGCTTGAGAAAAAGCCGTATATGGCCTAAATCCGGAATCTCCCATAATTCTTTGTAATTGGTCATATATCTCGTTGTTTTCAAAATCGGATAAAGAGAGCTTTGTTGATTTTTCCATTATCATTGTTGAAATTGAATAGACTAACTTTTTTTGAAATACTTGACTAAAGTAAGTATTAATCTGTCCAAATATAATCTGAAAAATATATAATAAAAACAATATTCCACCAGAAATTAAAATGACTCTTATTCCTTCAGATATGCCTAACTGAACACTATTAATAAGATATTTATTTGCTAGTAATATTCCCAAAGGAATCAAACCTTCACCTATTGTCAATAGTACTATATAGGTTACGGCTTTTTTGTCCATTTTCAACAGTAATTTAAATATATTTGGCCAATGTTTGAAAGATAACAATATTTCTTTAACGGAGATGTTACTAGAATTAATCATTATTATCCTTTCTAAATTCGAAAGATTTTAAAGTATATTTTGCAAAGCAAATAGTTTTTAGCTCCTCATTTCTGTCTTTTCCTATAAGTCTATTTAAATGTAAATGTAAAATACTTAACAAAATATCTTCATAACTATTATAATATTGATTATTTTCCTTTAATTTATTTACTATTAATTTTAAAGAATCAACACGTTTTTCCAAAGCCTCCAACAAAACCTTCCCTTTTGGAATCGACTTTAAAATTCGCCAATCTTGTGATGCGTTACAAAGTTCTTCTAACTTGTTTCTATAAACTCTATATTCATTATAAAACTTATCCTCCGGAATCATTTCATCTAATAATTTTAATTGACGATTAATACTTTTATCTATCGTAATTAAAAAATGTATAATACTTATTGTAGCTATTATTTTAATATCAAATTCTGTATCATCATCCTCATTTAATTGTTTTAATATTGAAGTAGCACTTCTACTATCATAATAAAAATGCGATTCAACAATTTTAATTAAATCGGGGCCACCAAATCTTTCTACTTCCCTATCATATGTAGAAATTTCTATATGATTTAGCAATCCCAAATTACTTAAATTGTCTGTCCAACTCTTTAATATGGGTAACATTTTCTCCCCTAAGGATTTCTCATCCCCATAAAACCTTAGTCTTATATGAGGAATCGGATCGGCAAACCTTATATAAAAATATTCTTTGATAATACCATTAGCTATTAAATTCGCACAAAAATCTGACATGTATTCACATAAAAATTCATTTTCCCTAAACTGGCTAATGTACAACTTAATATAAAACCAATCACTACCCGGCTTTTTTAAAGCAATATTACTATTACTCGGAACACTCTTATGGTAAATTAGCTTGTTATTCTTTTGTTTTCCTTGCGAACATTTAAATCTTTTTCTCATAGGGAATATAAATTCCACATTAAACGATTCTCCATGTTCGTTTTTAATCCAACTTTGAAGTGATTGTGTTCCCATTTCTTCGAGTGTAATAAAGGTCTTTTTGTCTATTTTAGTCATTCGATTATATAATAAAAAAAGGTGGGGTTTCTTTCCACTATCTATAAGCAATCTATTGTCGCCTTCAGCGATATAAAATTTATTAGGTAAGTCCCACTGATTTTGATAATTTATGAATGCATTAGTCCAGTCAATAAAGTTAGTTTTCTCAGATGTTCTAAGGATGAAATGGCTAACCTTCCAGCGAGCTAATGAAAGAATAACCCGACCAACCCTTACTCTAGGTAAAAATATACTATTATTTAATGTTCCCCAATTAAATCCGTCTGTTATTTTCTTATTTGAAAATGAAATCTCAGAAAGAAATCTAAATATATTTGGGGTTATATGTGTATTGATCATAGTATTAAGATTAACATCTACTTCTTTATTTAGGGATCTAGATTTAAGATAAAGACGTTCTCCATCTGTTCCAACTAACAAGTCAGAGGCTAAAATAGAATCCACTGAAGTTTGAGATGGGTTTGTTGAAATTGGTATCTCATAGTCACAAAAATTCTTTGATAGAATTATATTGGCTACGGTACCTCTGTCAGGTAAATAAGTTAATTGCGATAATATCGCATTTGAATTCAATCCCTTCCTATATTCAAATACTTCCTCCACCTTTTGTATTAGAGGAGAGATGCTTGGTAAATCATAAAATCGTCCAATACTTCTTAGTGGTCCATATGATATTGAATTTGGAGAACTCATAATTATTTTATAGTTTCCTTTTTCAAAATCCCTACTATTATCAGCATGTAAACTACAAAAAACCTCTAAATTGTCCATTAAATCAGATTCCTTAAAATTGTTAAAAGAAAGGTAATCTATCTCACTTTTGTTTATACATATCTCTTTTTGATTGTTTTTTAAAGACTCTATTAATTTGAATAATAGATACTCATCCCTAGCGTTATTTGCTTTTATGTTGCCTAAATCTTTTTCCGATATATAGTTTCTTCCGATTGGATTACTATATGTGGCGGGAGCACCTAATCCAATATCTTCATCTAGTAACTCTAATAATGGTACCTCTCTATATGTTCCATATTTTTCAACGAATAAATTTTTATATTCTTGTAAATGGGACATTTCAAATAAATGGGATAATTTTATTATTACTTGAACAGCATCAGAAATGTCACTTTTTACATTATTATGAAGCAAAATTTGTTCATGTTCTATCTTCATATCTACTTGTATTGTATTTTTGGTACCAAAAATATTTCTCATATATTTGTCTACAGTTGTTATAGTATTTAACCCACTTCCAATAGTTCCCTGATCATATTTAATAAGAGTATTTTTAATCCACCTTAAATCCTTATTAATGGACACAATTTTTTCTTCTCTATATTCGATTACACTAAGTTTTTCCATTAAATCTACAATAGGAGATTTATTAAATAATGGTGGTCTTAATTCAGTAATTAAAAAATCTTGTTCAATTAATTGAATTATTAAATTGAGAAAGACTTCTTCCTTTACCTCAGAAAAGTTATTTTTAAGTATCTTAATTAGTTCACTTACTAAAATAGGTTCCAATGAATTTTTTGCAACTATTTGGACTGGAGGTGTATTTCTGATAGAAGAATAATATTGATTCTCATTATTTTTAATGACACCACCTTGAGAATTATAGGGAAGATTGCATCTATCCCCATTAACTTTGGCTAATGAATTAAAAGTAACCTTTAAGTTCTTTAAAATATTTTTGTTACTTTCTATTTTTTTTACTAACGAAAGTAACCAAGTCATATCTGGTCGTGTCCTTTTTCTATATTGTTTTATATCCTTCAGTTCTATATTTGTATTTTCATCGAAGATTCCATATGAAACACCAGCAAATAATCCATATGGAGTAGGTCTTGTAGATAGCCGAATTAAATACTGAGTAAGGGCTACAATAATTTGCTTTCTTTTTTTACTTTTCATATTTATATTCCACTTCATAAGAGAATTATATAAAGAAGGACTAGAAACAAATATAGCTTCACAAATTATTGGGTTATTTATTACTCCCTTAATCCAATTCTCAACGGACTTATCGTTTTCTATTTGATAATTAAATAGTTCATTATACGTTTCGAGAGACAATAAGTGAGAACGTACAATAAAAAAGTCTTCCGTAATATATATGCTACTATTAAGCTCTTCCATATTAATGACCTCTCCAAAATATAGCATTTGATATTTACAAATTTAATGAAATTAGGTTTCTTCTAAACTAGTTTCACAGTTTTTAGAGGATATAAATATCCCGCTTAACATATGAGGGATTTTTTAATGATAAAGAAAGGAGGATTCCCCCCTTTCTTCTAATCTAGAATTATGCCATACAGTCTGTTGTTGTGTTGCAAAGCTTTGTATAAGGTATATCGCAACCTTTAGACGTAGTACCACATGCTATTCTAGAAAGTACTGGACCTCCGCATCCCGCGCATGTTGTTGTAATTCTAATTGTGTTCGGTTCAACAAAATCATTGCTAGAGTTTACCTTTAAGTCCAAATCAAACATGTCTTTGGTCATACATAATTCCTCCCTTCTATTTACATTTTTTATATTACCATACATCTTTCTACTTTAATAGATTTTTTTTCCTTTTTTTCAAAGTAATTTCCAATATATGATTAAGAAAGCTATTAAACTTTTGGGGCTAAAAAGTTTAATTTTGTTAATTATCTTCTTGAAAAAAAAGACCGAAACGAAAAAATACTAGTAAAGATAAATGAGAAAAAGAATACTATAACCTGAAATATTCATAGCTCACAAAACTTAGATAAGTTCAACGATGAGTCACCTAAATTTCATGAACCTTTGCTAAAAAGGAACAGTTTACTAGGTTAAAAGAGGATGTTCAAAAAGTATCACTTAACTAAGTACAATCCCTACATGTTAAAAAGAGTTTGTTCAACAAGTCATGGGAAAATTAGGATCATATGCAAGACAAGTTAGCTACTGCTTTGCGAGAAATGGGAAGAATCGAAAAAACTATTTTTATTTTGGGTTACATATCTAACGAAGCCCTACATTGTCGCATTCAACGAGGATTAAATAAAGGTGAAGCCATGAATGGATTGGCTCTTTGGAAAAAGTTACGGGAACGAGGACTGCAAGATCAACTACAACGTGCCAGCACCTTAAATATCATAATTAACGCCATTAATGTATGGAATACCATATATCTTACAGCACGCAGCAATAAAACTATTGAAGAAAAAAGGGGATTTGCGAGAAGATGTATTAAAACATATTTCGCCATTGGGATGGGAACATATCAATTTTCTTGGTGAATACACCTTTGATATGAAAAAAATAGCAAGCTTAAATTCACTCCGTCCCCTTGTTCAATAAAATCAAGCCGATGATTCCTTAGCGTAGGAAATATCGGCTTTCCTTATGTTGAAATTTGCTTAGCGTATGTTGCATGAACACATGGTCTTTCGTTAGGTTATCCGCTGCATCATCTTCGGGTTAACAATTTGACTCCAAAAGTCTTATATAGCGCTAGATGTGCTACCTTTTCTGAAAATACGTGAATAATCCAGGCTCTATTAACTTTAGGAGAGAATAACATAAAAAGAAACACCATGCTTCAGCCTTTTGTACTCATTAACTTTCTAGTACAAAATTCATAAATGATTCTTATAATAATAAGAGAGGTGGTTATCCATATACATCATCAATATCATTGAAAAATTTTAGAGCGCTTGTTGATTCAACAGGGAGAGAAACCCGTTTTAACCCTAGATTAACGCTTTTTGTGGGAGAGAATGATTTTGGAAAATCCGCAATTGTTGATGCTTTGAAGATAGTTCTTGGAACAACAGATTTAGGTTGGTATAGGATTAAAGAAAGCGATTTTCGAATGCCCGAACTTAAGCAAAATCCGATTGAACTTGCTTTCGATTGTTTTATGAGTCGTTGGCTTTACCTCTAGCTTGTGTTGCTGCATCCATAAATCGTAGACTTCTTTAATCGTCATCTCACGAATGCTTCCTGCTCCGTCCTCATCTACTTCCAAGCGTAACTGCGCCAGTGCGAGCTGTTCCTCCCTCTTCTGGTCGTTCTTAACTTCTTTCCTGTTATTGGATCAATGCCAACATAGAAATTGAACATATAGAAACTTATTCAACGTAGGGGTCCACCGGCAAGAAAAAGATGAAATAGTGGAACTCATCACAGACTGTGCTTATCACTACTCTTCCAATTCTGAGGTTGCCCCATAAGGTTTTGTTAGGCTTAGAAGGCTCAAGCTGCTAGGTAATATACCGGGCTCAAGCCTTCTAATTTTGCCTTCAAACATTTGTAATTGTAATATTAGGGTCACTTTTTTTTAGACTTTTCGTTCAAAATGGAACGTAATTCTCTAATATCCTCTTCTGACAAGGAATCTACCTGGATGAACTGAACTAACATCGACTTTAACGCTCCACCATAAATTCGCTTAATAAAAGACTGTACTTCGGCGCGCTGACACTCTTCTTGTGAATAAAGTGGGAAAAAAGTATAGACCCTCTGATCTTTATTGACACCTATCACTTTTTTGTGAACGAGACGATCCAAAAGAGTGCGTACAGTTTTCGGTTTCCAATCCGTTTGTTCCTGCAAGGAGGATATAACGTCATTGGCCGTTTGTGGAGCCGTTTTCCACAGAATATTCATTACTTCCCATTCTGATTCTGAAATATTAGGGATTTCCTTCGTCAACCTTATTCTCCTCCTTCTTTTGGATGACGTGCAAAATGCTTCAACCCATTCTCCTGTTTCTTTAATAGATTCCTTTTTCTCTCAAAATTGATAACGTGATTTCCGCTGCCTTACTTCCATAACTATTATCCTCATTTTGTATATTTGTTGCAAAGAAATAAGTATTGTCCCTGGTCTCTACATATCCAATGAACCAACCGTTTATATTCTTGCCATTAACGTTGCCAGTACCCGTTTTCCCGGAGAGCTGGGAACCGTTGTATACCTCTAATATAAGGGAATCTTTAACGGTTTGGATATGCTTGTCCTCGAATCCAAATTTATTTATATAAAACGCTGATAGTAATTGTACCTGTTCAACTGGAGAAATCTTTAATGAAGATTCTAGCCAATAGTCTGATCCACCAGAAAGATCATAATTTCCATAGTCTATCTGTTCTAGATAAGCTTGGATAGTATCTTGCGGGATTCTTTGGTCTAATTCCTGAAAGTACCAGGTTACTGAATTTCTCATGGAAGTTGATAAGTTTTGGTCCGTATTCCAAGATTTATAAGGATATTTCGTTCCGTCCCATTTCATAGTAGAATTATCACTTGTTATTACATCTGACTCTAATCCAATTAATGCGCTATAAATTTTGTAAGTAGAGTTCGGGGAAACTCTCAGCGTGCTTTTATCTTTATTATAAATGCTATATTGACCAGCTTTCGTATCATATAATACAAAGCTTCCATCGTATCCAACAAAATAATCGCTTAAATCCTCATAAATCGTGCTTTCATTATTAAAATCGTAACGGTCATTATTAGTAGCCATTGCAGAAATAAATGGAACCTGACTTGCTACAAATACACCCATAAGGGTAAAGATTAAAATACTCTTCAGCTTCATCCACTTTGACTCAATTGTAAAGGATGCAATTTTTTCAATCCGTTTTTTCATTTGCTCCTTGGGACCGTTAAACTGATTGACCCAAGCAAAATCTTTTGGGTGTGATGATAGAGCTGCGAAGTTAATAATCGCATCCCCATAATCCGCATGACAATGCTCATCTAAAGATTTTAAAACAGCCATATCACAAGCTATCTCACGATCCATTCTCATTTCTTTAAAAGAAATCCATACAAGTGGATTAAACCAATACAAAATTTGATAAATGATAATGAGGTAATTCGTTGCTATATCTTTGTATTTATAGTGATGCAGTTCATGCATAAAAACGTACTTGATATCTTTTATAGACATCCATTCATCAAGATGTATTGGCAGCACAACGTAGGTCTTAAACAGACCGAATGTCATTGGAGATTTGACAAGTGCTGATTCCCCCACGATTACAGGTTTAGATATATTTAAATGATGCTTGCATCGTTCAAATATATCCAAAATGTCTTTGTTGTTCAAGACTGTTGTCGTATTTTTAATTTTCTTTAATTTGAACCACGCATGTAGGAACAGAACAGCCATAACCAACATGCCCGCAATCCAAATACTGGTTAATCCAACATTCAAGAATTTCAGATTAAGATGATTGACAGATACCGTAAAGTCCTGCATCCAGTTTATGTTACTAAGCATAGAAACTTCGGTGGTGTTGATAGAAGAGTCGCCAACTCTATTGCTTTGATTTATATTGAATAAAATAAAATGATTTTTAAAATCAATCAACTGCTTTGGTATAAATGGAAGCGTTAATGCGATGAATAATAAAAACCATAGATTGTATTGCCATTTCGCTGAAAGTTGCTTAGAGAATAATCTCCTAATAAGCAAAATAACCACTATAGTAATAGAGGATACAATAAAACTTGTGACTAAATGAGTGAAAAACATACTTCTTTACCTCCACTTTCCGAAGTATCACTATAATACTTTACACTCCGCTGATTCCTTTAAGAAATTTCAACGACTTTTATTGTGATTTATTCCATAAAAGTGATCACTAATTTGTTTCCTATTTTCCTTATCCTTTTGTAGTTTTATAACATCTCTGTGGTACTCGAAGTTTAACACTTCATTACTAGTTTATCAATTTATCATTTTTTTGTATAAAGGGTTGAAACTAATAGCCTTAGAGCATGATGAACTTTATGATCTTTTCCTGAAAGGAAGATTGAGAATTTTTTAGTTTGAGGTGATTGACATCCACAGATTACAAATGTAATATTTGACTACAGGTGTAGTCAATGGATAATTAAAGGAGGTTACTATTAGGTATTACGTGGCTACATCTGTGATTTTAAATTGGTGCTGTAAGTAAAGATACAGCAACCAGCCAACAAATTAATATTTTTTATTGGCAATCAGTGAAAACAGTACACATTTCATCATTGCAAGGTAAAAGAAGTAGTTAAGATAAAAACTTGAAAGAGGTTATGAATTTGATAAAAACATATAAACACAAATGCAACATGCACCATTTTACACTGCTTATGTTGTTGGTCGCAGTGATTACACTCACTGCTTGCGTGGATAAAGGCAATTCCACTAATGCTCCGTCTAAAAAGGAGAATGAAGTAGGACAAACAGCAAATACAGATGAAAAGTTTACCCAACTTGAGAATAAGTTTGACGCTCGAATTGGTGTCTATGCAATTGATACGGGCTCGAATCAGACCATTGAATATAGACCAGATGAGCGCTTCGCTTTTGCGTCTACTTACAAAGCTTTAGCTGCAGCCATCTTGCTGCAGCAAAACTCCTTGGAAGAACTTAAGAAAGTTATTACTTACACCGAGGATGATTTAGTTACCTATTCTCCGATTACAGAGAAACATGTGGATACCGGGATGACCCTTTTGGAATTAAGTGAGGCGGCGGTCCGGTTCAGTGATAACACCGCGGGGAACCTCTTATTTGAAGCATTGGGAGGTCCTAAAGGATTTGAAAAAGCCTTAAGAGAAATAGGTGATAACGTTACCAAGGCGGAGCGCTTTGAGCCAGATTTAAATAATTTCACCCCAGGAGATACTCGTGACACCAGCACACCGAGAGCTCTTGCCACCAGTCTTCAGGCTTTCGCAGTCAGCGATTTACTTTCCGACGATAAACATGAATTGTTCACGGATTGGCTAAAAGGTAATGCTACAGGAGATGCACTAATTCGTGCAGGTGCACCTGAAGGCTGGGAGGTTGGTGATAAGAGCGGAGCCGGAGGTTATGGAACAAGGAATGACGTTGCCATTGTTTGGTCGCCTAACAGAGAACCGATTGTCATTGCGATTCTGTCTAGACATAATACGGAGGATGCTGAGTATGACAATAAGCTGATCTCGCAGGCTGCTGAGATCGCACTTAACGCTCTAAAGTTAAAAACTTTATAGGTGGGATAGCGTCAGGAAAAGCATTTCCCTGACGCTACTCCTGTTAAAAAATCCTTGATTTTAACTGTAGCATATTAGTACCTAAATTATTCACAGATTTTCAGTAAAGGCGGTCATCTAGCGCTATATAAGACTTTTGGAGACAAATTGTTAACACTAAATAAATGAAAAAAGAATCCATTTCTGTTAGAGTCAAATCTGGATAAAATGACCAATGGAAAGAATTCTTTATATGGCTACCCTGCCTCAAATTACCCTTGATTTCAATCGCAAAATTAAATTGTCAAATGAATGTATATTCTGTTTTAGTCAAAAAAGGTATATATCCTAGCCCAATAATATAAAGTGCATTTTCTAAGAGTTTTAACAACCAATCTTGAACTTTCTTCTAAAAGTTTCCTCGTTTTAAAAATGGATTGGCGTATAAAATCGGCCAGAATCAGTTAAGCTATATCGCGTTTTATAAAACTACGTATACCATATATCAGTAAAGCTATGAAAGTTCCAGTAACTAGTGTATAAAATAGAAAATAAGATTGAATGGGGGATTCATCTTCAGGGGACATTGCTAGCATAGGTTGCGTCCAGGGATAAATCTGCCCTAAAGGTGTGCTGGCTACAATAATAGCTGGGAGAGTAAAAACAATACTAACAGCTAACGGTACACCAAATGTTTTGGCCCTTATGGATACAATTAATTGCAGAAGAATCAAGGGCAGACAAGCTAAAATTCCTCTAATCATGAACCCAAATATAGTAAAAATCGGAAGACTGCCTTCTACTCCTTTGACATAACCAAATCCTATAAAAAGGACTAGTAAGATTAGCATTGTAATAATTACCATCTTTACTACCGTTAGAAACTTCCCCAAAAAGATCTCTGAATGTTTGATCGGTAAAGCTAATAGTTGCTTCCATCCACCTCCGACATGTTCACTTCTACAAACAAGGGCTGCATAGATCCCAACCAAAATTGGTAATACAAAAGGACCCATAAATATCGCTACCTGTGTCCAAACTTCAATCCATGCATTATCTCCAGGCTGCATAAAAAGATCATAGTTTTTATAGAAATTAATATAAGCTAGGAACACACCTAATAAGGGACCTATTAAATAAAGTAACCACAACTTGGAGCGTTTTAGCTTTAATCGTTCAACATACAAGACATTTTTCAAAATAATCTCTCCTTATTGGACATTCCGTTTAGCAAAATGCATAGAACCCATAAACATTAGGATTATACCTAATATCAAATTAATGACGAGGTAGGCTGAAAAATCTGGGTTATACCCTATACCCTCATATTGCAATATAACTGTTGATGATTGGATTGGATAAGCTAAAGGGAACCACCTTGTCGTCTGAGCTGCTGCTAAAAAGAGACCCATAATAGCTGAAACTGATCCAATAAGAATCGAGAAGGCCTGATTTTTAATCGTCATAGATAACCAAAATTGAAAAGCCATAATAGGTAATACTGTAATCAACATGCCGTAACAATCACCTATCAATAACCACAACGGAAGATGTCCATCAAATCCTAGTATTTTTCCTAGTAAAACCATACCAATTAGAAAAATAGTAGTTGAAAGGAATAGACTAATGGTTAGCCAAATAAATTTACTTAAATAAATTTTTCCCCTTGATATAGGCATTGAAAGAGTTTGTTTCCATCCATTTGCCTGATGTTCAATATTTGCTATCACTGAAGCAGCAAGTGTGACGGCTAATGGGAAACCTAGACCAAATAACAAACTATTGTCATACAATAAATACATCCACATAGAACCAGCACCGAACATCTCAGCTTGTTTTTCCACAAACTCGGCACGATAGGTGAGATTCACCAATTCATATGCCAAGATAAGCAACGGAACCAATAAGACAATAATTAATAACGACGAACGTTTTAATTTCAATTGATCTGCCCATAATATCTTTTTCATAAGCTCCCCTCTGTACCAGTCAATTCCAAGAAGATATCCTCAAGTGTTCTTTTCACTTCTTCAAGTCGATATACAGCTACACCCGAATGGACCAAAATAGAGTTAATTTCTGAAACAAATGTCGGATCTGTTTGCGATAACCACAAGAAGTCACCTTGTAAATCTGCTTTTAATTCTCGTTCTTTTAAGATTGCATTTGCTTTTATTACGTCACTGACTCCAACCTTTAATAGAGGTTTTCGCTTTTGTCTTAAACGTTCAAGCGAATCTTGGAAGATCATTTTCCCATGATTGATGATCCCTACCTGTGTAGCCATTTGATCTATTTCGCTCAACAAATGGCTAGATACAAGGACGCTCATTCCAGCCTTCGGTAATTCTTTAATCAACTCTCTAATCTCCTGGATACCAGACGGATCTAAACCATTCGTCGGTTCGTCCAGTATTAATAAATCTGGATTACTAAGCAATGCTGCAGCAATCCCTAGACGTTGCTTCATTCCAAGCGAATATTCTTTGGCTAGCCTGCTAGCCACCTTAGTTAATCTCACGATTTCCAATACTTCATTTACGCGTTTTTCCGGAAGATCCCGTAACCGACGAACAGCTTCTAGATTTTCACGCCCGGTTAAGTTTCCATAGTATGTTGGGGACTCCACCAACGATCCAATCCGTTGTAAAATTTGCAGACGGTTTTTGTTTAGGTTTTGACCAAAAATTTCAATATTACCCTTTGTAGGCTTTATCAAACCCAGCAACATCCGAATCGTTGTCGTTTTTCCAGCCCCATTGGGTCCGAGAAATCCATAAATTTGGCCACGCTCAATTCGCAAATTTAATCCATCTACAGATGTGTGTTTTTTGTACTTTTTGGTTAGATCATTAGTCAGCAAAATTTGATTATTCATCTGTTCCTCACCTCGTTTCTATCGTAAACGAAACTTATTAAACAAGAATGAAACTTTTCCTAAACATTTGCTTAACGGCTTGTTCGATTATTTTCCCCTTATTCATTTACATGCTTAGACCACCAAGGGCTATATAATTATTTTGACTATTGTGAAATCTAAATGGAATATTAATTCTTATCTCAACAGCTTTTTTTAGTTGGCTTTAATGTAAAATAATAATTGAAATAGGAGGGTTAAGTATGACTTTTAAACTTGAAGATCATAAAATTTTGATGGTTGATGATGATCAGCACATTTTAGATTTATTAATAACTGTTTTTGAAAAGGAAGGTTTTCAAAACATCTTAAAAGCTACCACTGGAGCAGAGGCGCTTTTCATAACAACGCAAAATAACCCACACATTATCTTGTTAGATGTGATGTTACCTGATACAGATGGTTTTACTCTATGTAACAAAATTCGCTCGGAGACAGATGTACCTATCCTGTTTCTTACAGCTAAAACCGCAGATTTAGATAAATTGCAGGGGTTTAGCTTCGGAGGAGATGACTATATTACAAAGCCGTTTAATCCATTGGAAGTTGTTGCTCGGGTAAAAGCACAATTAAAACGTTCTACTAAAATTCCATCCCGATATTCGCGAAAAAAAGTTTACGATTTTGGCTCTTTTAATATAGATCCCAATACAGGAAAACTTAGTGTAAATGGTGAAAGAATAGAATGCCCTACTCAGGAAATGAAACTTTTACTTTATTTTTGTGAACACCCTAACCAAATCTTGAGTAAACATCAAATCTATAAGGATGTATGGGGAGAATTATATGGTGGGGATAGTACAGTGATGGTACATGTGCGACGTTTACGTGAAAAAATCGAAGAAGATCCCAGTAGACCTAAATGGATAAAAACAGTTCGAGGATTAGGCTATGTATTTGAAGTAGCTACAAATGAGGATTTATTGTGAAGTTAAGAAATCGTGTCGCCTATTACTTCGTATCACGTCTATTCTGGTTAATGCTTACTTGGGGCTTACTTATCGTGATCAGCATTTTTCTTTTCAGCTTCTTTCTTGGACATAACAATACGGAAACTCGACAATTATCGATTAGCAAAATAGTAGAACATACGGATGTCGTTGATCAGGAACTTTCAGTAAACTCAAAGATAAAAGAAGATTTAATAAAAAATAAAATGTGGATACAAATATTGGATGATAAAGGGGATGAAGTCTTTTCCTTTAATAAACCTAAAAGCATACCCGATCATTATATTCCCGGAGAACTAGTATCTGATTATTTGTATCCTGCTAAAAAGGGCTATCAGTTATCTACATGGTATAAAACTATAGGGAATCAGGAACTAACATGGGTTTTAGGAAAACCGATGACAGGTAATAATCCCTTTCTATATTGGGCAAATAATCTCTGGATTCTTTTCATCATTATAATTGGAATTTTAATTGCCTTATTTTTCGGAAGACAATTAGGTGCTCCTTTACTCTATATTGTATCTTGGATTGAAAATCTATCCAAAGGAAAATATGAAGAGCCTTTTAATAATTTGCATTTAAAATCAAAACAACGCTGGCGAAATAAAACCAAATATAAAACGTATCAGGAATTAATGCAAGCTCTTTCTGATCTTACATCAACTCTCCAGAGCAATACAGAAGAACGAAAGTTATTAGAAAAAACAAGGGAAGAATGGCTTACGGGTGTCTCACATGATCTTAAAACCCCTTTGTCTGTTATCAAGGGATATACTGTACTACTATCTTCACATGAATATGATTGGGAACAAGATAAGGTACGTCACTTTTCCAAGATTATGGAAGAACGAGTAGAGTACATGGAGCAACTAATTGAGGACTTCAACTTAACTTTTCAATTGAAAAATGATGCTGTTCCGATACAACTCGAACAAAAAGACCTTGTAAATGTCGTTAAAGATATTTTGGAACAACTGAAGAGATTACCAGAATCAAAAAATAAAGCGTTTTTATTTGAAACGAATAAAGAACAAATATATCTTAATATGGATTCGAAATACTTAAATCGAGCATTTGAAAACTTAATTGCTAATAGTATCAAGCATAACCCTCCTGGAACTAAAATTAAGGTCATGCTTCATGAAGACCTGTCCCATCCTAGAAAAATTCGTGTTTTAATTGAAGATGATGGAATCGGTATGGAACAAGAAACTTTTGAACACTTATTTGACCGGTATTTCCGAGGGACAAGCGCAACTTCCAATAATTCTGGAACAGGATTAGGAATGGCAATTGCAAGGCAAATCATTATAGCTCATGGTGGGGATATTAAAATAAACAGTAAACTTCAACAAGGCACCCAATATAAAATTACCTTCCCACTTGAATAAGAGTGCTTTGTTAGCGCTATTTATGCTTCTTATTCGATAAAAATGGACTGAACGGTAAAAACCGATCAGTCCATAAATAATGATCTTACCCTTAAAATTAAAATGATAATTCTAATTAATTATTGCTTTATCGCTTGTATCATTCTCATCCTGACTATATATAATTTGATTATAAAATGTAGCCATAGATGTAGAGACATAAGGAACCAACCATAAAAATCCAATTCCTAATGTAAACAAACAAAGAATACCCCAACCAATAAAACTTAATCCTAACAAAAAGTACTTCCACTTGTATCCATTCATCATTTTTCTACTTTCAGTTATTGCTTTGAGCACGGTATATTCGGGATGATCGCGCAATATAAAAAACGTTTGCGAGTAAGCTAAACTTTTTATAATACCAGGAATTATCAGTAATAATGACCATAAAAATATAAAAATTCCTTGTAATATCGATGTTCCAATAACTTTAAATGCAGTTTTTCCATCTTTATATATTGAAAACACATGAGAAATTTGCGGATTGTTTTTCCTAACCAACGATAAATAGAACCAGTATACACTTACGGAAAGAGGAATTAGTGCAATTGAAATTATTATACTTACTACGTCGGTTGCTATCGGTGTCTCAGCTTGATTAAGCTCTACAGTAACCCCACTACTTCCACCACTTATTAACATTTCAATACTAAAAGGTAACATAAAATTAAGTAGAAACATAATAAAAGTAAGTAAAACAGCTACTCCCCAATTTCCTTTTAAAGATAATTTAGACTGCCTTTTGACTTCTGAAATTTTCAAATTCAATATCCTTTTCCCCCTTAAACCCTTCAATTTTTTTGGAAGAGCCTATGTTTTATGATTCTGACCTTTTAATCATATGATTGAAAGTCAATTGATTTTGCTTGGTACATTTTATCTTGAAATTCGTAAACAATTACAATTTCTCCAATAACAGTTGTTGGGGAAATTTGAACCCCGACTTTAGCAATAAGTTGATTATTATCATTTACATCAAATTTGATATTATTACCGAAATATAAATCATCAAATAAAGTTTCGGGTTGAATGCCTAACTGTTTTACATCAATCTTATACTTTCTATCACCTATGCTTATTTCAGCTTCACTTGGGGATAGTTTCGTAATTGTGTTTTTTAATACTACTGCAATCGGGTTGTCAACAAGCACTTCCACAAGTGTATTATTCTCTATACGAAACACATGAGCTTCTTGCTCCAAGACACCTGTGCCTGCCCCAACAGTTAGTATAATAACTAATTCCTCTTTTCCATTAGTATCAATATCCTTGTAGATAATATATGGTGCCCAAGTTGGATTTGTGATATTCATCCAATATGGCTTTGGATATGTACTACCTTTATAATCAATTTTGAAATCCCTGAATAGTTCACCACTTTTTTTTGCATAAATGTTTATATTTTCTGCAGCTAATTCTGCTACAATAGTATAGTCTTGAGTTTCTTGCCATTCATCCTGTGTTTCATTAGTGTTGATGTTTTCTGGATTTACTATACTTAAGGTTGATTCGCTATTTAGGCACCCTGCTAAAAAAAATAAAAAAACAGAAAGTAAAAATATATGTTTCATCTAAAATCCTCCCACCACCCCTCATTTGAATCAATTTTATCATTTGCTTCGATAATATCAAAAATTTATTAGTCAAATCTACTCCAAATGTTATAATATAGTTGCTTGACTGTTATTAGTTAGAAAGGATTGCAGATTATTATATGATAAGCGCTATTATACACGGGTTTATACTGGCCTTTGGACTTATTCTTCCATTAGGCGTCCAGAATGTATTTATTTTCAACCAAGGTGCAACTCAACCAAGATTTAGTAGAGCATTACCTGTGATAATAACAGCGTCGCTTTGCGATACGTTCCTTATATCCTTGGCTGTGTTAGGTGTATCCGTTATTGTATTTGGGATTCCATGGATAAAATTCACTCTTTTATTGGTTGGAATATTATTTTTAGCCTATATGGGCTTTGTCACTTGGAAAAGTAAATCAAATTCAAGTTCATTAGAAGCGAATGCTCTTTCCCCCAAAAAGCAAATTGCCTTTGCTACGTCGGTCTCATTGTTGAATCCTCATGCCATAATGGATACGATCGGGGTAATTGGAACAAGTTCATTATCCTATTCAGGAATGGACAAACTTGGATTTGCTTTAGCTTGTATTACCACTTCTTGGATCTGGTTTACTGCACTAGCATTGGTAGGAAGACAAGTTGGCCGATTAAACAACTCTGGAGAATTTATTACTGTCCTTAATAAGATATCATCCATCATAATGTGGGGAACAGCAATCTATCTTATTTTTACACTAATATAGAAAAGAATATAAAAAAGAACCCCGATTCGAAGTTGAGTTTCGGGGTTCTTATATATGCATACGTATATATTACGCGCCTTAGAGGATTCGAACCTCTGACCGTACGCTTAGAAGGCGTATGCTCTATCCGGCTGAGCTAAAGGCGCATTAAAGTAAAAATTAATTTATAATGGAAAACAATGGGCCTAAATGGACTCGAACCATCGACCTCACGCTTATCAGGCGTGCGCTCTAACCAGCTGAGCTATAGGCCCATATTGGAGCGGGTGATGGGAATCGAACCCACGACATCAGCTTGGAAGGCTGAAGTTTTACCATTAAACTACACCCGCATATTTATATATTTATGAAAAGCAAGTGGTGGAGGGGGACGGATTCGAACCGCCGAACCCACAGGGAGCGGATTTACAGTCCGCCGCGTTTAGCCACTTCGCTACCCCTCCAAAAAAAGATGGCTCGAGACAGAATCGAACTGCCGACACGAGGATTTTCAGTCCTCTGCTCTACCGACTGAGCTATCGAGCCAAAAAGTAAAAAAAATCTATATTGACAGTAGTAATGCTACTGGAATAAAGATGGCGGTCCCGACCGGGATCGAACCGGCGATCTCCTGCGTGACAGGCAGGCATGTTAACCGCTACACCACGGGACCATTTGGTTGCGGGGACAGGATTTGAACCTGCGACCTTCGGGTTATGAGCCCGACGAGCTACCAGACTGCTCCACCCCGCGATAATAATAAATATTTAATGTTGTGCTTCCTTCAAGGTTTGCATAGAAGCTACTGTCCCTTCCTCTGCAAGCCTATTCTTGGAAGTAAATGCGTCGAGACAACTCGTAGCAAATTCACAGATGCTTTGCTCGTTGCTCCACCCCGCGATGGTAAAATATTTTTAATATTGTACTTCCTTTAAAGTGAATGGAGGAGGAAGAGGGATTCGAACCCCCGCACGGTTTAACCCGCCTGTCGGTTTTCAAGACCGATCCCTTCAGCCAGACTTGGGTATTCCTCCGTAATAAATATTTACTTTTGATGGTGAACTATATAGCGGCGGAGGGGATCGAACCCCCGACCTTACGGGTATGAACCGTACGCTCTAGCCAGCTGAGCTACACCGCCATAAAAATTAATATTTTTAGAATGGTCGGGAAGACAGGATTCGAACCTGCGACCCCTTGGTCCCAAACCAAGTGCTCTACCAAGCTGAGCTACTTCCCGATAGTGCGTTTTCATAAAAATAATGGCGCGCCCGACAGGAGTCGAACCCATAACCTTCTGATCCGTAGTCAGACGCTCTATCCAATTGAGCTACGGGCGCATTAATGTAATTTAAAGAAAATAATTAAATGGTGAGCCATGCAGGATTCGAACCTGCGACCCTCTGATTAAAAGTCAGATGCTCTACCGACTGAGCTAATGGCTCATATAATATTTTTACAATATTTATGATCTCAAAACTGAGTTTACGTACAAATTAATATCTGTGTCATTCCAACCTTGGAAAGACTATTCAAGATAGTTATCGGTTGGTATGCTGAAGACTATTCGAGGAAGCATATTGGGCACGCTCTAACAAATAAGCTAGCCGACATGATGTTATGGTGGAGGATGACGGGATCGAACCGCCGACCCCCTGCTTGTAAGGCAGGTGCTCTCCCAGCTGAGCTAATCCTCCGAATTGGTGACCCGTACGGGATTCGAACCCGTGTTACCGCCGTGAAAGGGCGGTGTCTTAACCGCTTGACCAACGGGCCAAAGTGAAACAATTACTATAATTAAGGCAAAATAAATACCCCAAAAGGGGTTCTGCTTGGCAACGTCCTACTCTCACAGGGGGACAGCCCCCAACTACCATCGGCGCTGAAGAGCTTAACTTCCGTGTTCGGAATGGGAACGGGTGTGACCTCTTCGCTATCGTCACCAAACATTGTATTGAATTGAAGGTTGTTCCTTCAAAACTAGATAATCTGCATTCATACTTACTAT
>DULJ01000091.1 GCA_012840465.1 Caryophanales bacterium | reverse complement strand
CTTGATACAGTTATCGGATTACCTGCTAATTTATTCTACGGCACGAGTATTCCAACTACGATTTTAGTCTTTAAGAAAAATCGTCAAACAAAAGATATTTTGTTTATTGATGCTAGTAATGAATTTGAAAAAGGAAAAAATCAAAATCACTTAAGTGATGCTAATATCGAAAAAATCATTACGACATTTAAAGAACGTAAAGATGTCGATAAATACGCTCACGTGGCTTCTATCGAAGAAATCAAAGATAATGAGTTTAACTTAAACATTCCTCGTTACGTTGATACGTTTGAAGAAGAAGCACCGATTGATTTAGCTGAAGTGATGAAGCAACTAGAGCAAGATAATCAAGAAATCGCTGAACTTGAAGCTAAGATTAATGAACAGTTGAGAGTTTTAGGCGTGCAAATTTAGATTTTTGGGTAGTGGGGAGGTGAATTTTTCGCTTTCCCACTCACGCTTGGGAACGGCGTAAGTTGGGTGACCACGCAATTATCAAGGGACGTTTAGGTTGGAAAAGTCTTAAACAAGAAGAGTATACCGAAGAAGGTCCGAGCATGATTGCAGGTAAACATATCTCTGACGGTCACATTGATTGGTGTAAGGTGGATCACATTCCACGATGGCGTTATGATGAATCACCAGAGATTATGTTGAAAAATGGAGATGTGATTTTTTCAAAGGATGGTTCACTTGGAAACCCAGCTCTAATAGAGAATTTACAAGGTTTAGCGACTATCAATTCAACTATGATGTTAGTGCGTGTAGATAAAACAATCAATCCGAAATTCTTTTATCAAGTCATGAAAAGTAACCAATTTGAGCGACTTGTTTACTTGAAAGTTTCGGGAAGTAGTATCCCTCATTTGTTCCAAGCGGATATGAATGAGTTCAACTTTACTGCTCCGTCAATTGAAGAACAGGCAAGGATTGGAGATTTTTTTGAGGAACTAGATCACCTTATTACCCTTCATCAGCGTGAGCCGTGAGCCAGTAAGTAATGGGTGATTTTGATGACTAACTTAACCCGGATAACGAACGCATAACCAAGTCTACATCTTGATTTTCTAGTTCTTGGATGATGTGGAGATACGTTTTCTGGGTTGTTGTCATACTAGCGTGTCCAAGCCTGCGAGCTACACTTGCGATTGATACTCCTGCAAATAACAAAAGTGACGCATGTGTGTGTCGCAATCCGTGTATCGAAATACTCGGCACACCCGCACTTTTACAATGACGGGTTAAAATATCATTTATAGTAGAATTATAGACTTTTCCAGCCCCACGAACAAAAATGGGTTTATCTTCAGTTAGTCCTTCGATTAATTGAGAAAATTGAATAACGGTTTGCCAGTCGAGCTGGATTTTGCGGACCGAAGACTGATTCTTAGTGGGCAAGAATCCTCCATCGCCTTTATAATCCCAAGTTTTATTAATGGATAGCATCTGATGGGTGAAATCAAAATCCTTGGGTGTTAATGCTAACGCTTCGGAAAAACGCATGCCAGTTTTTGCAACCAACATAATAAACCAATCCCAGTTGATTTCTGGTGCAAGGTTTAAGTGGGTTAGCAAAGTGTGCAACTCAAATTGATTAAGAAACTTTGGTTTCTTTTCACGCGGTGTTTTGCCTTTAATGATTGCCTTACGGGTTGGATCACGGTCGATTAATCCTTCATCAACTGCATCAAGGATAGCACCTTTGAGTTGATGGTGAAAGTCCATCGTTGTTTGACGTTCATGTTCGGTAGCGTAGTCATTCAACAATTGTTGATAGGTGAGACGGGTAAGATGGCATAGGCAAAGATTTGGCACTAATTTTTCAAGCCATTGTTGAGTCATCAAATATTTTGCCATTGTAACTTTGCGTATTGCACCTTCTTTGTAGACGGTTATCCAACGTTTGTAGTAAATGTGGAATAACTCAGTTTTGTCAGTTTGATTTAACATTGTAATTTCCTCCTGCGTTTTAATAATACGGCTCACGCTGATGAAGGGTGATGAGGTGGTCGAAGTTAGAGAAAAACGCACCAATTTCACGTTGTTCATCAAGATATGGGACTAAGTAATCCAGCTCACCAATCGCTGACCAGTTCACATAAATTTGGGTATTTCCTTGTGCCTGTTTAATTATTTTTGAACGTATAATTGGTGCATTAAGCAACTGATATAAAAATTGAGAATCATATTTTTTATGGTCTGGCTCAATTCTTTCTGTTCGTTGGTTATACACATAAGAATCGTTGCTATCAATGAGTAAAACACGTCCTATAATATTTCCTGATGCGGTTTTGTCATTCAAAATCATGGTTAAATCATCTTTATTTAAAACACGGTTTCTCGTTTTATCTGTCAATTTTGCACGTATGTTTTGGTCTGTATAAACGCTTTGTTCAGAATAACTCCCAATACTGATTACTTTGTATTTTCCATCGTCAACAAATTCGGATTCAATTGATGTTCCACCAGTAGCTTTACCAAAGTCTTTTAACTTCCGCTGTTCCCAAGCGAAAGGGAAAAGCACCACAAATATATTTTAAAACACGGTATAACAGTTAAAAAAGGCTCTTCACCACTAGTAATGATTTAAGCAAAAAAGTAAATCTATCAATCTATGAAAATATTGATGCCTTTAGTGGCGAAGAAGCACATAATAATCCTCGTTGTCTATCTACCCTTATTGAAGCAACGTCACACTTGGAGTGCGCGGTATTGATGGTGCTAAAAGAATAACTGAGATGTGACAGTATTGTCGATGCGAACTATAGTTTACAGACCCCAGATAAGAGTTCGATTATAATTGTTATTAATGAAAGAAAGTCATCAGTGAATACCTGATGACTTTCTTTCATTAATTTACATATAAGTAATTGCCACGTACTTCTTACCTATGCACCTGTGGTCGCCATATCATCCGATTGGAGCACAGTCGTAACGGTATCTTGTCGTTAAATTTCGCGTCCGACATTCATGCCCGTTCTATACATTTTTTCTGTTTCAATAGGACTCTCTTTTGCCGTTACATGGTGCGGAATTACCCGGTAAACTTGAACCGGTCCGCCGAATACAGCCGACCTATACTTTTCCACATGTTGCTTGGGCAAGGGGCGGTTATAATAGCTTGGTACATATTTATTAATCATTTTCTGAAGTACATGGGTGGCTTCATCCAAATCTGTGATCGGCTCTGCTTGTCCAAATATCATTACGCTCATATAAGCCGTATCCGTTTTGGCAGGTACCGGATCCGTAATGGTTCCGTATTCCTCACATACCGTAAAACATACTTCTGGATTTTCACTCATGACCTGATTACGTCTTCCATCCCAAGCTCCGTGAAAATAGAGCGTCCCCTCAGTCCATACATAATTAAGCGGTACTACATAGGGCAGATTCCCATCAACCAACCCAAGATACCCGATTCTCGCTTGGTGAAGGAAACTTTCGATTTTCTCATGATCCTTGCATTCCCTAATCTTATAACGAACCGAATCCATTTCAAAATCTCTCCTTTTACTCATAAGATATTCATCCCACTCCAGTTGTCTTAACTTCGATAATCTTCTAGAGTGTAGCAACGACTGGATTGCAAATACCAGCGTTATTACGGTAGTATATCAATAAATGGAGTGTGTTAAAACATCCAAACATTACAGTTATGAACAATCCATAATTGGTATTTTGGAGTTGGAGCTTCTATTTGGAGGTGTGTACGATGATGAAGGTCATTCGTAATGATAAGAGACCGATCTGGCAGCAATTGCTTGATCAAGCGATTCATAATATTACTAGTGGAATCTGGCCCCCAGGAGAATTGTTGATTCCTTCCCGTGAACTCGCTCACATGATAGGTGTCTCTCGCTCAACTATACAGATCGTCTATGAGGAATTGCTGAGTCGAGGCTATACGGTTACGTCTCGCCGAGGAGGAACGCGAGTTAGTAAATGGAATCAAGTCACTGCTTCAACGAAGGAAATAATAACAGACGGACCCATCCCCCCCTCACTTCCCTTGTTGAACTCGGCGGTCGATCAATTACATGATTGGTTCAGAGGCAAAGAACAGCGAGAAGTGGATATTGATTTTAGTCCCCATGAACCCTATTTGGATGACCAATTTCAAAAGAACTGGCGGCAATCGTTTCTCCACGCATCCGCTACAATGGATTTATCAAGCTGGGCTTATGGTAATCCTTATGGTTTTACACCATTACGTGAGCAAATTCAGCGTTATTTATCACTTGAACGAGGTATCCATATCCAAACAAATCAGATTCTGTTGACCTCAGGAGCTCAGCACAGCATTGACTTAATTGCACAAGCGCTTTTATCTGATGGGGACACTGTCTCTGTAGAAGATCCTGGTTTTCCAGCATCCTGGATGGCGATGAAATATCGGCGTATGAATGTGGTATCTGTTCCCGTTGACGAGTATGGTCTTGTGGTTGAGCGTATTCACCCACAATCCAAACTGACATTTGTGACCCCTTCGCACCAATGCGCAGTCGGGGTCGTTATGTCGGAGCCGCGCAGGCAACAATTGCTACATAAGGCAGTTCAAGAACAATCTTGGATCATTGAGGACGATTATGATAGTGAATTCCGATATCGTGGGGAGCCGCTTCCAACACTTTTTAGCCAGGAATCTAATAATACCTTGTACCTCATGAGTTTTTCTAAAATGATTGCTCCAGGCATTCGTATTTCGGCAATCGTTGGATCTGTCGAGGCAATTGCTCAACTAGCCAAAGTACAGGAGCTGACTTACCGTCATCTTCCGATTATGGATCAGCTAACACTAACCCATTTCATCAAGAATGGGCATTTCATGCGCCATATGAGAAGAGTCAGAAATGTGTACCGACGAAGACACGAAGCTATGACAAAGGCTATTATCGCTAGCGGTTTAGGGGAGCGCTTCACATTAAGTGGAGTAGAAACGGGATTGCATATGTTACTTGAAGCTGAAGAGTCATACGACGAAGAAACCGCGACAAAGTTAGCTCTTCAAAAGGGAATACGTGTGTACCCCCTTGGGCCATATTGTTTGGAAAGTAAACGAAAGGGGTGGGTGTTGGGGTTTGCAAAAGTAGATGAAGCATCGATTGAGCAGGGGATTCATCGTCTTGCGGAGTTGATCTTATAGGATCATCTCTGTAAGTAAATCTGCCCACTCGGCTTAAACCCTTAATATGCGTTCATGAGAACATATCAAGGGTATATTTTTGGGGACAAAAAAAGAGTTAGGGTTTAGGTAGGTTGAGTTGACTGCGGTGACATTTACCGCCGAATAACCGAGGTTAGAAGTCTATTGTTTGATGTTTCTAATTGATAAAGAAAAGCTTTGGGAGGGAGTAAATGAAAGAACTTTTGAATGAAATCCGAAGACCAAAAAATATATCGCTGTCAAAAAAAGTCTTATATTCGACTTTAATATTTGTCACAGGGGTTACTTTGGGTATAATCTCCAAGGTGCTTGATAGCACTGCCAGTAATTTATTACCGTATTTTCTTGAAGTGTTGGATTTAAGAAATTTTCTTTCTCGTATGGGAGTTTGGCTTTTCTTTGGGGTGCTAATATCTGTATATAGTAAATCACCCGTTAGGTCTGCCATAAATGTTTTTTTGTTTTTTGCAGGTATGGTAGGCAGTTATTATCTTTATACTATTATGATAGCAGGCTTTTTTCCTAAATCATATATGATGGTTTGGATAATTATGACTATCATTTCACCCCTTTTGGCTTTTATATGTTGGTATGCAAAAGGAGAAGGTATCCTTGCTATTTCCATTTCATCTATAATATTTATGTTTATTTCAAGACAGGCTTTTGTATTTGGGTTTTGGTATTTTGATATTAGAAACATTTTAGAATTGTTAATCTGGATAGCTATGATTTTTGTTTTATATCAGTCCCCAAAACAAACAATTAGGCTGATTGCTATAGGATTGTTTCTTTACTTCCTTACTGCTCAAATCAATTTATTTTGGGGGATGTTATAGGTTTCTATCTTACAGATTTTCCAAACGGGAAATCTGTAATAACCCCATATACTGGTAATACACCATGAATCAAACTAAGGTCGCTTAACCAAAATCTCAACTTTGGGAGTGTGAAGTACAAATGTTAATGAACATTATCTTCGCTGTTTTGATTGGTGGACTAGTCGGTGTAGCAGGACATATTAGAAATGAGGGCAAGCTTGTAATGCCCCGAAAAACAAAAAAGGTTATCTTCCTTTCCATCATTGCTGGGTTTGGTGGTGATGTGCTGTGTTGAAATTTCTTGAGCTTTTAAAGATTCACCAAAAAGATAATAGCTAATAGCATCCAAGACAAGGGTTCTTAGAAATCCTTATAGATTAAGATGACTCGCCTAATGGCCATTTTCTTCTTCTCTATATCTATAACTTCACCAAAGATATTTATTATCCTCACAACTTTGCTGTAAAAGCTACTCCCCTTAAAAGGAATATTGAATTTATGTCAATAAAATAATAGATCGTTAGATGTTTGTCAAGGATTTGCTGAAATTCACATTGTTTACATGAAGTTTACAAATACTTATTATTCGAACCGTTGTTGAGGCAATATAATATAAGTAGAATAAACGACAAATTTCTACAACTGAAGCATTTTATGAGTATGTAGGGAAAAGCAATGATGTTTTTATTGGAAGAGCGTTAAACCCCCAAATACCCGAATACAAGCTGCAATTACAGTTATCCATAACGTTGTTATTCAAAAAGTAATAATTCAATACCGTTATTTTGTGTCCCTTAGATGTTTTTTGAATAGAGCCATCCACTTTTTAAAAAGTTGCAGAAAAATGGAAACTAAGTTTTGTTTGTTTCCAAATTTAAAGATATTCGTGGAAAAAACGGAAGCAAGATTATGCGTGTTGATTATCAAAATTTGGTAGACTTATCCCTTGGAAGTCTTTGTATTGAGTTCTTTTCCAAAAAATGCATTATGGAATTCATTTTTATAGACTTTAATGATGGGATTATCATTTGAATAGATAACTTCGAAAATGAGTAAAGGATGTGCCATAAATGGAAAGAAATATTATTGCAGCAATTAAATTACCGAAACAAATTGATCTTGCGATTAAATATAAAGATAATATCGATTCTGTCTTTCTATTATTAGGAAATGTTCAAAATATAAAAGAATATGTTGATGTCTTTAAAAAAGAAAACATCCCTGTCTATGTGCATATCGAAATGATACAGGGGCTCAAGTTAGATTCCTACGGGCTTACTTTCATCTCAAAGTACGTTAAACCAGATGGTGTCATTACAACAAAAACGAATATGGTAACAAAATGTAAACAACATAACTTAAAAACTATATTAAGATCCTTTATGATTGATAGTGAAATGTTAAAAAATACGATTGAAGCAGCGATTTCATTAAAGCCAGATATACTAGAAATAATGCCAAGTACGACAACATATGTCATTAAAGAAATTAAAAAGAAAACGGATATCCCAATCATAACAGGGGGATTGGTAGATACGATAGATATTTTTGAAAGAAGCTTAAAAGATGGTGCTATCGCTGTTTCAACCTCAAATTCAGACATATGGAAAAATAAATAAATATTTACAATAGATTAATATGTAATTTACAGTCGAACGTTACAATCTAGTTAACAAGTAAATTTGAGACGGTATAAGAGACCACAAATGAAGTTAGAGGAAAGTGAACTGACTTTGTTTGTGGTCTCTTTATATTTCAAAGGAGGGATTCAAAAATTATTAATAATCAAAGGAGTAATTTCACCATGAAAAAGAAAGTTTTTATTTTTGATTTAGACGGAACATTGTATCATGATATGGCATTTGCCGAAGCTTATATTGAGTTGTTATCGAGTGACTACTGGATTCAAGATAAGATTAAAAAAGAATTGAATGACATCTTAGACGGCGTCAGTGAAATTGATTTGAATGACACTTTAAATACTCAAATCGGCAGTTATTCACTCGGTGATCCATGGCAAGTTATCTTGTATTTATCTCGTAAATACGAGATTCAAAAAGCAAAGCAGGTCGAAGCATTTTACAACATAAGAGAACAAATGATACAACCAGATTTTGCACTTGAAATGAACAACATATATATCGAGACAGTTAAAAACTTAGATGACGTAAAAATATTAATGACAAATTCACCAGAAGAGAACGCATCGACATTTGTTCATTTATTTGGATTAAATCATGCATTTGATCACTATTATTTTGATGCGAAGAAGCCAACAGGAATGTCTACGTACGTTAAGGAAATCCAAAAGATGTACCCAGACCATGAAATTATCTCTATCGGTGATAATTACATCAACGATATTAAGCCATGCCAGGACATTGGCATTAAAGGAATTTATATTAATCATTTCAATAAAACGATTAATGAACAATACGTTCAAGTTGTACAGGATTTAAAAGAATTGAATGAAGTTTTAATGACTACATATGAAAAGAGGAAAACACATTGAAAAAATTTTTATTGTTAATGTCACTATTGGTTTTAGTTTTATCAGCATGTGCACCAGCTAGTGGTGAAGAAGACAAAAAGAAAGAAGCTAGCAGTGGAGAAAAGACAAAAATCGAATATTGGCATGTTAATGCTGAAACATTAGGTGGAAAGACGGTTGAGAAGTTAGTTGCAGATTTTAACGCACAAAGTGAAACAGTTGAGGTTACAGCAAAGTTCAATCCAGATATGTATAAAGGTTTAATGCAAAATTTACAAGCTGAAGCTGCAGCTGGAAATTCACCGGCAGTTGTACAAGTTGGCTGGGCATTCTTAGATTATTTCTCACAAAACTTTGAATATGTTGAGCCTCAGACTGTAATTGACAAACACTTTCCAGAAAGTAAGACATTCTTAGAAGATCATTTCTTACCAAACATCATTGATCTTGCAAAGAATTCTGAAGGCAGTCAAGTAGGTATTCCTTACTCCTTAAGTACACCTGTACTTTACATTAACAAAGATATGTTAAAAGAAGCTGGCCTTGATGAGAATGGTCCAAAAACATGGCAAGACGTTGAGAAGTTTGCAAAACAAATTAAAGAGAAAACAGGTAATTACGGAATTTATATTCAAGAACCTGCAGACAACTGGGCAACTCAAGCAATCTTAGAAAGTAATGGTGCAAAAATGTTAGACAATGGTAAGGCAACGTTTGCTTCTAAAGAAGGTATAGAAGCATATGAAATGTATAAAAAGATGGTTGTAGATGATAAGACATCTCTTCACATCGGATGGGATCAAGGTATCCAAAGCTTTATCGACGGTAAAGTTGGCATGATGTACACAACTATTGCTCAACGCTCTAACGTTCAAAATAATGCAAAGTTTGATGCAACAACTGTTAAATCACCAGCATTTGAAGGCAAAGAGGTTAGGCTTCCAGCAGGTGGTGCGATGTTAGCCATTACGGCGAAAGATGATAAGGAACAAAAAGCAGCTTGGGAATTCATGGAGTATTTATATAGTGTTGAAGGGATGGCTGAATGGACAAAAGGGACAGGATACGTTCCTCCACGTAAAGATGTTGCAGAATCTGAAAATGGCTTAAAGGCTTTCTTGGAAGAAAACGAAATGATGAATGCAGCAATTGAACAGATGGACGGCGTTGTACCTTGGACAAGCTTCCCTGGTAATTCAGGATTAGAAGCAGAACAAAAACTATTAGATATTCGAGATGAGATTTTAGGCGGTTCTGTTGATATTGAAGAAGGACTGAAGACAGCTGAAAAAGAGATTAATGAATTGCTAGGAAAGTAAAGGAAGCAACGTCACCTACTCGCGGTCTTAAGGTCTGTAGGTGACGATTTATTAATGGAGAGGTAAGAGATGTTAGAAAAACTAAAGCCATATTTATTTTTAGCACCTGCAATGGTACTGTTGGTAGTTTTTACAATTATTCCAATGGTTTACACACTTTATTTAAGCTTTTTTGATTGGAATATGATATCACCCACTAAAGAGTTTGTCGGATTAGATAATTACATTAACGTATTAACGAACGAAACAACGAAGAAAGTGATTTTCAATACATTTTTCTATATCGTTGTGTTGATTCTATTTAACTGCGTCATTACTTATATTTTTGCTTTTATTATTGGATATGTGGTCAAGCGATTTAAAGGATTTTATAAAGTCAGTTTTTTTATCCCCTCTGTCATATCACTTGTTGTTGGTTCAATTTTATTCACTTGGATTTTGAATCCAATCTCCGGGCCAGTTGCTATTATTGGAGAAATGTTGGGTTTTTCAATCCCAAATTGGTCTAAAATGGATGGATTAGTCATTATCGTTCTTAGTTTAATTGTCTCTTGGAAAGTGTTTGGATATAACTTTATCGTGTTATATGCGTCAGTTGTTGGTGTATCAAAGGAAATTATTGAAGCAGCAAGGCTCGACAATATTTCTAACCTTAGAATATTTATAGATATCGTCTTGCCAATGAGTTCAGCAACAGGGTTTTACATTTTAATTTTAACAATCGTTCAAGGGCTTCAATATGTATTTACACCGATTAAAGTGATCACACAAGGTGGTCCCAATTATGGGAGCAGTAACTTGATTTATCAAGCTTATCACGAGGCTTTTGTTGTATATAAAACCGGGCAATCAGCTGCACTTGCGATGATTACACTCCTAATTTTCGTCATTTTACTACTATTAGAATTCTTGTTTGTGGAAAGAAGGATTTACTATGAAAACGACTAATTACAAAAACATGATCCTTCACATCATACTCATAAGCTTCATTCTATTGACTATATATCCAATTGTATTTGCTATTTCAAATTCCTTTAAAGAGTTAAGTGAAGCTTTTACATCTACGTTATCGCTTATTCCTGAAAAATTTACATTAGAGAATTATACAGGATTATTCGATAGTATCCCTATTGCTGGTATTACGATAAACACATTAATTACTGCGAGCGTTATTACAATTGCCAAAGTAGCAACATCCTTTCTTGCAGCATACGCTATTGTCTATTATCAATTTAAGTTTAAGAATGTAACGTATTTTGCGTTAATTTGTACAATCTTTATACCGTTCACGGTAACGATGATTCCAAACTATTTAATCATTTCGGAACTAGGACTTCAAAATAATATTTGGGGTGTTATTCTTCCTCAAATGGCTGATGCCATTGGAATCTTTATGCTGACTCAATCGATGAAAGGAATACCTAAATCATTAATTGAAGCGGCTAAGCTTGATAATATTCCAACGAAATATATTATGAAGGATCATATTCTTCCAATGGTGAAACCAGCTGTAACATCAACAAGTATATGGTTTTTCATTTTAGCTTGGAATGAGTACGTATGGCCTGTTCTTATTTTGAAGACAACGGAGAACTTTACATTACCTCTTGCACTTCAACTGTATATAAGTTCTGAGGGTGGAACGAATTTTACGGTTGCGATGGCATTATCAGTCATTACAATGGCGATTCCACTCGGATTATATTTAATATTCCAAAAACATATTATCAATACATTTACGACAAGTGGAATTAAATAAAAAGGAGCATGAAATGGGTACGATAAAGCTGGAGTCAATTAACAAATCTTATAAAGATACAAAAGTGATTGAGAATTTAAATTTAACCATTAACAAAGGTGAGAGACTTGTCCTGTTAGGCCCATCAGGCTGTGGTAAATCTACATTACTTAGAATTATCGCTGGTCTGGAAGAGATTAATAGTGGAAGTATTCAGTTTGAAGATAAAGAAATGAGCCATTTAAGTGCTGGAGAAAGAAATGTAGCAATGGTATTTCAAAACTATGCACTTTATCCGCATATGTCTGTTGAGAAAAATATAACTTACGCTTTAAAACGTAACAAGGTTCCTAAAGCAGAAATCAATAAACGTTTGGAAAAAGCGTTAAATATGTTAGAACTTCAAGAATATCGAACGAGATTGCCTAAAGATTTATCAGGTGGTCAAAGACAGCGTGTCGCCCTAGCAAGAGCGATAGTAAAGCAGACAGAGTACTTTTTATTAGACGAGCCTTTATCTAACTTAGATGCAAAGCTTAGAGTTTCAGCAAGACAATCACTACTTCACTTACATGAAAAATTTAAGCACACATTTGTCTATGTAACACATGATCAGGTCGAAGCCATGGCATTAGGTGACAGAATCGTTGTCTTGAAGAAAGGTGAAATTCAAATGTTAGACACGCCTGAAAATATTTATTTCAAGCCTGTTAATATGTTCACAGCACAATTCATAGGATCACCTCCAATGAATATTTTCAAAGCATCACTTGAAGATAAGTCTCTAAAAATAGGAGAAACCGTCATTTGTTTGCCAGGAAATTTAAGAGTCAGATTGTTGGACTATGAAAAGAATGAAATATATTTAGGAATTCGTCCGGAACATATGTCTATTAGCACAACAGGACTTTATGATATGACATTTAATTTCGTTGAGAACTATGGAAGCCAATACGGTGTGTGTCTTGATTTCAATGGACAAGAATGTATAACGGTCAGTAACGCAAAAGTGAAGGATAAAATGGTAAAAGTTAATTTTGATTTAAACCACCTCCATCTTTTTGATATCGACACAGAAGAAAATTTGATTTATTCATAATAGGGGGAATCACCATGACAATCTATATTAGTACTAATGCATTCTTAACGACAGGTTTAGCGCCAATAAAAGATTTATTACCACTTTTAAATGATGATTCAGTAGGATTTGAACTCTTTCCAAATTGGAAAAATAAAACGTTTCGATCCGAATTAAAAGATTTTGAACATCTATTTAAAGATTTACCATTAACGGTTCATGGGCCCTACTTCGGTGTAGAGCATAGTGAGAAAAAAGGTTCTAAAGAATATGATGAGGCAATGGATCAAATGGCTGAAACTGTTGAATTGTGTAGAAATTTAAATATTAAACACCTTGTATTCCATCACAATAATAAAGTGATTACAGATGTGAATAGGTTAGAAAGTATTAAACATAGCAGAGAGAATTTAAAAGAGTTAAATGAACGATTAAAAAATGATGATATTGCTATTTTACTAGAAAATGTAGGTGTTCATTCTAAGAGAAATGTCTTATTCAATGAGGAAGAATTTATTAATGAATGTTTAAATGAAGAGAATAATGTGTTAATCGATATCGGACATGTTCATGCTAACGGATGGAATCTAGAAAATGTCATTAAGTCACTAAAACATAAGATAACGCATTTTCATCTTCATAATAACGATGGTGTTCAAGATTCTCATGAAAGAATTTTAGATGGAACTTTGAATTTTGAAGAATTCATTAAATTATACAAAGAGCATACGCCAAATGCACATTTAATTCTTGAATACGGTCTGCACATAGGAGAAGATGTTCGAGCGATTGCAGAAGATGTAAAATATATAAAGGAAAAATGTAACTGTTCAGGTGGGAGGAATGAGGGCAACGCAAATATACATCTGAATTCAAATCAGGTGTAGAAGTCAATATAGGGGTCCCGGTGGAAAAATATAAGCTAATCTATGAAAGTGAAAAGCCGATTTTTCTTATGCTAAGAGCAATCGGCTTTAAATTTAGATTTTACATACGGAATAATTATGTATGAAAAGTCTACTTATTTCCTGCTATAATTTGATACAATTTTGCTCCAATTTTATTACTTCGAGTGACTAATGAAATAGTTCTTTTTCTTCCAAAATTAGTAATCGGTAAAACAATAAGTTCGAGATGACTGATATTTTTGGCCACTAATCCAGGTACTATCGTTATCCCCATTCCAGCCATTACGGCTCCATATATAAAATCCCCGAAAGTAACTTCGTTTATGATGTTAGGCTTGTGACCAAGTGATTCGATTTGTTTAACAATATGCTTTCTTGTATCACAAGGGGCTTGATGAACAATTAATGGTTCTTCACATAGCTCAATAAGGTTAACTATTTTCTTCGATCGAAATCGATGGTCTATAGGAAACACCGCATAGTACGATTCCTCAAATAAATCACAACTCCACAACGATTCTCCAATATACAGGCTGTCAACAAAGATTGCATCAAGTCTTCCTTCCTGCAAAGATTGTACCAGTTCGGCGGAAGTGTTTTGAATCATTAATGACAAAGGTCTATCCAACAATCTCTGTCCTTTCATTCTTGATGGTAAATAATAAGTCGCTAAACTGGGCAGGCTGCCTATTGCTATAGGGGTGGTTCGACAAAATTGCCGTAATTCCTGGCGAATCGCCGTTAGTTCTGAAATGACGGGTACTATTCGAGTGTGGAAACGTTCACCAGCTTCAGTCAGTTCAATACCAGCAGGTGTTCTATGAAACAATACAACGTCAAGATCGTCTTCCAGATTGCGAATATGTTTGCTCAGTGCTGGTTGAGAAATATTATTTGCTTTTGCTGCTTTTGAAAAGCTTTTTTGTTTAGCAGCTTCAGCAAAACTTTGTAACCACTCTATATTCATTACATTCACCCCATCCGTTATAACCATTTGTTATAGCCATATAAATTAATGATTATTCCATATTTATTAATTATTTGGTAATCTCTTAAATATCGAAGTTCATTTAGATTATAACATAATGTTATAGGTCCTTGTCTAACTGACATATATAAGGGGGATTACCATGCGAAAAGTTTTTATTCTCACTATAGGCATGTTCGCTCTTGGATTTGATGCCTATGTGGTGGCGGGTTTGTTGCCTGAAATTGGTGCAACATATAAAATTAGTGATTCACAATCAGGACAAGCAGTGAGTGCATTTACTCTTTGTTATGCATTGGCTGCTCCCATTTTTGCGACAGTATTAGCAGGAAAACCAGTGCGCAAAATTTTAGTAATGGCACTTGCTGTCTTTTCAATAGGAAATGGAGCTAGTGCACTGGCCCAAAATTTCCCCATGTTGCTTGTTGCTCGTGCAATTGCAGGCATTGGTGCAGGCCTTTATTCACCGCTAGCTGCTGCCGCTTCAGTTTCAATCGTTAGCGAACAAAAACGTGGCCGTGCCCTAGGAATGACACTAGGCGGTATGAGTATGGGGACAGTTATAGGCGTTCCACTCGGATTAATTACAGCTGAACATATAGGGTGGAAGGGGACTCTTTGGTGTATCACCGCTATTGGGATTATCGCCATGATGGGGATTATAACCAGGTTTCCAAACTTTCCTACTGAGGCTCCACCGTCGTTACGTCAACGTTTAGCCATGATTACCGATAGACGTGTTTCGGCAACCGTTGGCATTACATTTGTTGCTAGCATTGCAAGTTTAGGTCTTTATACGTACATCGCACCCATTTTACAGAACCTTGAAGGTATTCATAATGTCACCCCATATTTATGGGCATGGGGCATCGGAGGTGTAATCGGGAGTTTTTCGATTGGCACTCTGATTGACCGAACGGGACGTCCAGCCCTGCTTATGGCCTGGATCCTAGCGATATTGGCTTTTTCGATGTTTAGCTTGCCATCCGCACTTAAATTTCCTGTACTAGCGTTTTTACCTTTCGTTTTATGGGGGGCAGTGGGCTGGGCTTCATTGGCACCGCAACAGCATGTATTACTTCGCTCACAACCAAAACACGGTGCAGCTGCAGTTGCATTAAATAGTTCTGCCAATTATTTAGGGGGCGCAATCGGTTCCATGTTTGGAGGAATTGTCCTGTTTGCCGGTTTAACACCTTCATATTTTCCTTTTGTTGCAGGTTGTCTTGTCTTAGTGGCGTTTCTTGGACAATTGGGAATTTTAAGTAAAAACAAAATTGTATTAAAAGTCGATTAAAAGAATAAGCTTTTGTTGAAACATAAAAAGCAGACGGTTTTGTAGTGCGATTATGCACTTCAAATTGGCCGTCTACTTTTACTGTAATAGTATGAACGAACTGTTTTCTATTCGGACAATTCAGCAATAGCTTCTATTTCAATCCTACAGCTATTACTTAATTCATGAATTGGAATAATAGCACGCGCGGGTTTATGATCGCCAAAAAATTGACTGTAAACCTTATTTACAGGACCCCAATCATCAGCCGTAATAATGTATACTCTGCACATTACTACCTGATCTTTCGTACAACCTGCATCAGCTAATACTGCTTCCATCTTTTTTAAAGCCATTTTTGTTTCAGCTTCAATTCCTCCTATTACTGGGATTCCTGTATTTGGATCGGCTGATGTTTGTCCAGAAATATAAACTGTGTTCCCACTGATCATAGCAGGACTGTAGTGGCCCCGGGGTAAAGAACTTGCAACTGCTCTCATATGCTCATCTCCTCGAATTTACTAAATTGATCCATTCCAATATTTCCACCTGATATAAACAAAACTACTTTATCATTAGGATTAAATTTAACTGTACCTTGTAAGAAGGCACCTAAGGTGATACATGAAGAAATTTCGGCTAATAATTTTCCCTTAGTTAAAAATAACTTAGTTGCTTTAAGGATATTTCCTTCATCTACGGTGACAATTTTATCAACATATTTTTCTATAACAGGATAATTAAGTTCACCAGGTTTTAATGTTTGTAATCCATCGGCTACTGATTTCGATTCCGGAGACAAGGCAACTGGATGCCCTGTAGCGAAACTGGTACTATAGCGAGCAACTGATGTCGGTTCAACTCCAATGATTTTTACTTGTGGCTTAGTTTCTTTAACCGCTGTAGATAATCCACCAAGTAATCCACCTCCACCAATTGGGGCGATAATATAATCTACATCTGGTAGTTGTTCCAGTATTTCTAAACCTGCAGTGCCTTGCCCGGCCATGATTCTATTATCATCAAATGGTGAAATAAAACTCCAATCGTTTTCTTCACTAAGTTTGTTGGCTACCTTAAACCTTTCTGCGGGAACGCTAAAAATTATTTCCGCTCCATAGGATTGAATTCCTTCAACTTTGATTTTCGGTGCATTTTCTGGAACAACAATGTGTGCCTGACTGCCGAGTTGTTTAGCCGCAAAGGCAATAGCTTTCCCATGATTTCCTGATGAAGCCGTTATAATTCCTTTTTTCAATGTGTCTTCTGGTAAGCTCATTAAAGCATTAAGAGCACCTCGGACTTTAAATGAATTGGTTACTTGAAAAGACTCCATTTTGGCATATACTTGACAACCTAAATATTCATCTAGGTTATTTAAATGAAGAAGAGGGGTTTTATAGACATAGGGAGCAATACGTTTTTGAGCTTCGTGAATTGCTTTAATTGTAACCATGATTTTAACCTCCGAAAATCAGAATGTTTTATACATCTTATAAACTATATCTAAATACTACAAGTACAATAAATATTTGTAAAATGATTAATTTCGCAATTATATATGCAATAAGTGCATATTATAATATATACTGAAATGATTAGAATAATAGAAGCAAGGTTGGTACTATGGATCTAAAAGATATTAGAATATTTTTGGAAATAAACAATTATCGTAATATTAGTTCAGCAGCGCGTGCTTTGTTTTTAACTCAATCTACAGTAAGTAGAAGACTGTCTATGTTGGAAAAGGAATTGAACGTCAAATTATTTTTCCGAGGCAAAGGACATGATTCGGTCCAATTGACACCAGCTGGTGAACGTTTTTTAACAATAGCTGAACAAATAGTAGCTCTTTCTATCGAAGTAAATTCATTAGAAGAAAACAATTTTATTGAACATTTATCTGTAGCTGTTCCTGATAGCTTAGCTTCTTATATGCTAAAAGACTTCTTTAGTCAATTATCACGAAAAAATCCTAAATTGAAGTTGGAAATCATTGTCCTTGATTCCATACCTACTTATGAGCTGGTCGCTAATCGAGAGGTAGATATAGGATTAACGAATGGAGGAGCACCCTATCCAGAATTAAATTCTAATTTAGTATTTAAAGAAGATTTTGTTGTAATGAGAAAAGGAAATAAGAATTCCTTTTCGCAAATAGTCCATCCTTCTGAATTAAAATCAAATAATGAAATATTTCAGTTCTTTGGTTCAGATTATAATCGATGGCATGAATATTGGTGGAAGCCTGGATTTGCAAAGTTACGGGTAAATTTAGCACAACTTACAGTAGAATTTATCAATGAAGAGGATGATTGGGCAATTTTGCCTGAGTCTGTGGCAAGTGTATTACTTCCGGACAATTGTTATTTATCACGCCTATCAGACCCACCTCCAATGCGTTGTTGTTATTCTGTAACACATAAAAAGCCTCGTTCTGATAGGGTTTTAACGATACAAACGTTTAACAGGAGTTTACAAGGCTTTATCAAAGAACGAATGAATAATAAAAGAAAAGGTTAAGACAGAAAAAGGAGTTTCACCGCAACAATATAGTAGTTATTGGAATTAATCGAGAAGTCACTAGTGACTTCTCGATTTTTTTATGCCTTCATAACAACAATAACAGCACTATATTTTCTTTCCCCCAACAAGTTCATATGAATTTTCACAAAACTCACACAAAAGGTACATGTTAATTTCAACCTTCTTTCAATATTCATTGCTAAGATTTAATTGCCATTGGAAAATACCACAGTCAAAGAAATTGGAGGGAGATTACATCTTATGATGAACCTTTTACGTTTTGGTCAAAAAAGATTATCGGTTTTATTATTATTCTTTTGTTTTATTTTAATTTTTTCTGGATGCAGCAATAATCAAAGCAGTAATCAAAGCAGTAGTGATGGCAGTGGAAATGGCAGCCAAAGTCTAACCATTGCTCTCGGTCATGGATTGGATTATTTAGGGTTGAATCCTTATATGAGTGGAAGAGAAAACACCGTACTACGGACAGTTGTATTTGAACCATTAGTAATGGAAACTTCCACAGGTCAATTTGAGGGCGCTTTAGCCCATTCATGGTCCGTTAACGAAACAGGAACAGAATGGACGTTTCAGTTACGTGAAGGCGTTACTTTTCATGATGGGACGCCATTTACCAGCAATGCGGTAATTGAGGCTTTTAACCATTATACGAAGGACCCTGACTTTTCAAGAAAAGTGGCAATTGAAAGTATTCAAGCTCCTAATGACTACACTGTGGTCTTTCAGCTACAAAAACCTTTTGCCCCATTCTTAAATGTAGTTGGCTCATACCAGTGTGTCATTCCATCCCCGGCATCATTTGATGAAGAAGGGAATATGGTAAACCCAATCGGAACAGGACCGTTTGTATTAAAAAATCTAAGCAAAGAAAAAGTGGAGTTTCTTGCTTATGATAAACATTGGCGTGAAAAACCATCCATTGATGAGTTACAAGTTGTCTATATTTCAGATCCGGCAACGATGGTGTTGGCGTTGGAGGCTGGCGAGGTTGATTTAATCGGTGCAGATGGTTATGGAATCCCTCAGGCAGAAATTAAGAGATTACAAGAAAATGAAAACTTTACTGTATTTACAAACGCAGATTCAAGTTCATTGGAATGGATTGGGTTCAATAGCAATAATGGTCCGCTTAGCGATGTAAGTGTCAGAAAAGCCGTCAATTATGCGATTGATCGTCAGCAAATTGCAGAATTCATTTACGAAGGTTTTGCTACTCCGGCGGTGGGTCCAATTGGTTTTGATGACTCAATTTTGTGGACAGATACTAGCATTCAAGGCTATCAGTTTGACCCTCAAAAAGCGCAGCAATTATTGGCAGAAGCGGGTTGGAAGGAACGCAATAATGAGGGCTTTTTAGTTAAAGATGGACAGGTTTTAGAACTGACCTTTTTATTAGAAGGTACGAGAACGTGGAAACCAACAGGAGAGGCTATTCAGAATCAACTCGCTGAAGTAGGGATAAAGGTCAATTTAGAATTAAGGGATAACAGTGTCATTCGTGATCTTGTCAAAAAAGGTGGATTTGATATGGTCGGCTTGGGCAGCATCGGAAAAAACGCAGCAGATCCGTATTACTTTTTCCAATATTACTTCACAAAGCGCGGTAGCGGTACTGTATTAACGAATAATGAAAAGTTGGATCGATTAGTAGGCGATGTTGTGTCAACGATTGATAAGGATAAGAGAAGTGAAATATATAACGAAATTCAGCAGGAAATTATGAATGTAACGCCAGGAGCATTTCTGCTTCATCCACATCGTGTAACGATTATGAAAAATGACATCACTGGTTGGGACTTTTCTAATACGATGGATCCGCTCCGCTTTGTTTATAAAGTATCAAGAGAATAGTTGGAGGCATGAAACATGAATGAAGACTATGTAAGGTTCGATACAGGAACTGAAGCTGAAGTGAAAAGGCAAGAAGGCTTAAGTGATGCTGCTCGGTTTCCGGGAGCGCACTGCGGGTTGTTCGAAGCCGCGATGATGTCATCATTTTTTCCGAATAGTGCTACTTTAGTGATTGCACCGTCATCCTGTCTATATCACGCTAAGCTTTTACAAATGCGGCGCGAGCAAGCCGCCGTCAGTAATAAAGGTAATCTTTATTTATTAAATTTAAAACAGGAAGATATGGTATTCGGTGTTGATAGGGTGATTGAGGATTCGCTAGAAGAACTAGAGCGACAGCTACAGCCGGAAATCATTTTTCTAATCTCCACTTGTACGCCAGAAATCATTGGATTCGATGGAGCAGCGCTGACTACAATGGAAGACCGTTTAAAAGCAAAACTATTAGTCGTAAAAACAAACGGGTATTCTTGTTTGCATCGGCAAAAGGGGAGAAGTGACTTCTTGGCATCGCTTACCAAGGTGATGAAGCCTGTTGAAGTCAAACCGAACTCTGTAAATATTATTGGATTAAGATCAGCGAATTGGAAAGAAACTGAACTTGTTCAAGTATTAGAACGGGCTGGTGTCGAAGTTAATTCCGTTTTGCCTGGGGCTGGTAGTTTAAGTGTAATCGAGAGAGCACCTGCAGCTTCATTAAATATTGCAATTGGCAAAGCTGCAAAACCGTTAGCGGAAAAAATGCAGGAGCAATTTGGAACGCCATTTTTATCCTATGATTACTCGTATCTAACTGATCAAATTATTCGAGGTTACAAAAAGATTGGAAGTCGACTAGAGGTAAATTTGGATCAGGAAATTGACCAATTAGCTGAAAAACATTTGGAGTTTTTAGCAGAAAAGAAAAAACAGTTAGCTGGTGCTTCATTTGCTATCGGTTCAGTGGAAGGAAGTAATGTTGAAGCTGCCCTGTTTTATACGAGTCTCGGAATGGAACCACAATTTTTACAAACAAGAATGCCGATTGAAACTGATAACCCTTTTATTTTGGAATTAAAACAAAAAGGGATTGATTTACCGGTTATTCATTTAAATAAAGTATCGAGATTGGAAGAGTTGTTACATCAATATCACCCGGATATTTTTATCGGGCATGGTCTTTCTGAACTGTTACAAGCGAGAAATGTAAGTCATTGTCACCCTGGTGCTAACTTCAGTGGTCCTGGATTTTTGGCTGTGGAACAAGAACTTGAAAATATTGCATATTTGCTTAATTGCAGGATGGATGGTGAATAAGTTGAGCAGACTCTCGTCAGTATTTTTACCGACGAATGAATATTTAGGAATATTATGGACCCTTGCCGGGGTTAAAGATGCTGCTGTTATTAATCATGGAACGGCAGGATGTAATTTCTATGAATTGGCGACGGCATCGAAAAGGACAAGGGCACTGATTTATAACCGTTTTGCGAGCACTGGTCTTGAACAGGAAGATATTGCACTTAGCGGTGGTGAGGAGAAACTAAGAGCAGCGATTAAAGAAATTGCCGCAAAAGACCATGTTTCATTAATTGCTATTGTTGCCAATCCTGTGGCCTCATTGATCGGTGTTGATATAGAGGCCATTGCCAAAGAGGAGGCACCACATATCAAACAACCAATCCTAACTTTCAACAATAAGGTGTGGAAAATAGATGCGGAAAATGGTGTGGAAGAAGCTCTTTACACCTTAATTCGTTTTCATTGTCCGGAGACGTCTGAACAAAGGGCTCGTTCAGTGGGTGGTGCCTTGAAAGCCAATATTATTGGACCAACAGCTGAAACCTTCAACTGGGGCGCCGATGAAAAAGAAATGAAGAGATTGTTGGCGTTAATCGGAATAGAAGTGAACACAGTGTTAACCTATGAAACGACGACCGAAGAATTAAAGACGGTATCAGGTGCTGACATCAACATCGTTACTAGAGCAGCAGGCTTAAAGGCTGCAAGATATTTAGAGGAGTATTATAGCATCCCTTATATATATGGTCTGCCATATGGGGAAAAAGGCACGAAAGAGTGGCTGAAACAGGTGGCGGAGGCTGTAAAAAAAGAAGTGCCGAATAGCCAGTTCGTTAATGATCGGCCGTTTTCATTTCACCACTATATTGAAATGATTTCAGGTGGAGAATTTTATCAAAGAACATGGACAGTTGCGGTGTCTTGTTCACCAGCAGCAGCAAAAGGATTGGTTCAATTAGTGAAAGAGGATTGGTGTCTTCCATTGGAGGCTATCCGTTTAACAAGTTCACCTAAGGCTGATGAGCTCGAAGAAATAGAAACTTTAGGGGTTAAAAGAGTGTTCGTAACTCCTGAGGAACTGGAGTGGAAAAGAGTACTTGAGGAAATCCAGCCGTTTATTTTAATGGGGAGCGCCGAGGATACGACTTTAGCAAAGGAAGTTCCCATCCATTTACGGATTACAGAGCCAGCCTATGATAGATTTAGCATTTATGAAGGGAACCCCTTAGTAGGCTGGGAAGGGTATCAATCGTTAACTCAAGATTTATTTAATCAAATAAGCCGTTATACTTTTGAAAAAAAGAATCATGTCTAGGAGGATTTCGAATGTCAACACAAACAAAGCCGATCAAACGAATTGCCTTTTATGGAAAGGGTGGAATCGGAAAATCGACGACATCAGCTAATCTTAGCGCTGCTTTAAGTGAACAGGGTTTAAAAGTCATGCAAATAGGTTGCGACCCAAAAGCTGATTCAACCATGCTGCTCACCAGAAGCAAAGTACCAACCGTATTGAATGTTATTAAAGAAAAGCAGGATCATATCGTCTTATCAGATTTTGTTAGAGAAGGCTTTAATGGTGTTTTATGTGTGGAAGTAGGCGGGCCGACTCCTGGGGTAGGCTGTGCCGGTCAAGGGATTATCGCTGCTTTTGGAAAGATGAAAGAACTAAAGGCGATTGAAACCTATCAACCGGATGTTGTTATTTATGATGTGTTAGGGGATGTTGTATGCGGAGGTTTTGCTGTCCCATTACGTGACGGTTATGCAGAGGATGTATACATCGTCAGTTCAGGAGAAAGAATGTCTCTATTTGCTGCGTATAATATTTCTCAAGCGGTTCACCAATTTCGTAATCGCGGCTATGCAAAACTAAAGGGACTTATTTTTAACTCCAAGGGGGGAAACAACGAGGAACAAAGAGTATTAGAGTCATTAGAGGAAATTGGAACTGACCTTGCCTTTACATTCCCTCGTGACCCGATTGTTCAAAAGTGCGAAAAAGAAAATGTCACAGTTATTGAGGGTGCCCCTGGGTCTGAATTGGCAAATAAGTATCGACAATTAGCAAATATTGTAATGGGATGAATTCGGAGTGATTTCTCTATGACAATGGTTTTGAAACGGTTACTCATATTGCCGGTACTATTATTAGTTATTTCTTTTTTCACATTTCTGCTGACAAGTATCGTGCCAGGTGATATTGCTGAGGATATGATTTTGCGAAATGGAGGACAGCCTACACCGGAGTTGATCGCAGATAAGCAGGTCGAATTGGGGCTTGATCAGCCGTTATTCATTCGGTATGGACAATGGCTGCTGCGGATCATGCAATTCGATTTGGGAACATCATGGCTTACGAAACAACCGGTCAGTGAAGAGATTATCCAAAGAATCGCTCCAACCCTATTACTAACCGGGTCATCTATTGTTATTGGCATTTCCCTTGCTTTTATATTAGGGATATTGGCAGCCTATTATAAAGATTCGGTCATTGACCGGGCAATATTAGGGTTTTCTTTAACGATGAGCTGCATACCTGACTTTTTATTATCATTTGTTTTATTGTTTTTATTCGGATATGTCTGGCCGGTATTCCCACTGGTAGGTTACGGTACATGGCAGCATGTTGTCCTGCCATCCGTTGTCTTAGGTGTGGGTTTGGGAACTGGGAAGGCGAGAATCTTGAGAGCCAGTTTATTGGAGGTATTGAGCTTAGATTATATTACAATGGCTAGGGCGAAGGGATTATCAAGACGTACCGTCATGTTTAAACATGCGATGCGAAATGCACTGATCCCAGTTGTTACTCAACTGGGGTCAAGTGTTGGCTATTTATTAGGCGGCACAGTCATTATCGAAAGTATTTTCAATTGGCCAGGGTTAGGTCGGTTAGGGCTGCAGGCCATTACCAGCCGGGATATTCCTCTACTTCAAGGCTATGTTCTGTTTATTACAATTATTATTATCTCTATCAATCTGCTAGTTGACCTTATTTATTTATTTATAGATCCCCGAATGAAATCTAAAGGGGGAAAAAATTATGTATAAGGTAAGAAAAGCGATGAAGCTATCAAAGGATAAAGGGTTGAATATAAGCGTTGTCATCATAGTAGCGTTATTTCTAATTGCTATTTTTGCCCCTTGGCTTGCCCCATATGATCCGAATGTCGGAGTGTTGTCGAATCGGCTAATTCCTCCCAGCTCTGAACACTGGCTAGGTACTGATCATATGGGGCGGGATTTGTTTTCCAGAATTATTTATGGAACTAGAACAACGATGGTCGTAGCCCTTATCATTACGGCAGGCTGTCTAATTATTGGAACAATTGTCGGAGTGACAGCGGGTTATGTCGGTGGATGGGTAGATAGTGTATTAATGAGAATTGTAGATTTAATATTTGCTTTCCCAAGCCGTATCTTGGCATTGGTTGTCGTCGGGATTATTGGTCCTGGGTTAGTCAACCTTGGTATTGCGATGATTTTATCGTGGTGGGTTTCATTTGCGCGGGTTATCCGTGGAGTGACATTAACGGTGAAAGAAAATGAATATGTACTAGCTGCCGAGCTTTATGGACAATCAAAATGGAAAATTATTAGGAAACACATCTTACCGAATGTATTGCCGCAGCTATTAGTTATCATCGCTTTGAATATAAGTTGGATTATGATGGCGTTAGCGGGTTTTTCTTTATTAGGGTTAGGAATTGAAGCCCCGCATGCGGAATGGGGAATGATGATTAGTGAAGCCAGGCCATACATGCGTGATAACGGCTATTTACTACTTTTTCCTGGACTGGCGATCATGATAGCCGTTTCGGCGTTCACGATTTTGGGTGAAAAGCTGCGTGATATATATGATCCTAGTCATCTTCGAGCATAGCAAACAACAAATACATGCTTAAGCAATGACAAAGGATTAGAGAGTTTTATAAACGGAGTGGATACAATGAACAATTCATTGTTACAGGCGGAAAATTTATCGGTTTTTTATCAGACTGCGAATGGGTCATTACCGGCTGTTAGGGACTTGCAATTTTCAATAGAAAAAGGGGAGACGTTAGCGATTGTTGGCGAATCCGGCTCGGGGAAAACAGCAACAGCCTTAGCTGTCATAGGGTTATTGCCGGAAAATGGTAGGGTAAATGGAAGTATACGCTTTCTTGGTAACGAATTAGTTGGGAAAACAGAAAAGGACTGGGACAAAATTCGTGGACAGGAAATCTCCATGGTTTTCCAAGACCCGATGAGTGCGTTAAATCCAGTTTTAACCGTTGGTCGTCAATTGGAAGAAGTCATTTACTTAAGAAAAGAAAGAAGAGTAACGAAAGCAGCTGTCCGAGACGAATGTAAAACCTTATTAAAACAAGTTGGCGTAACAGAGCCGTTGTTAAGATTGAAGCAATATCCTCATCAGTTAAGTGGGGGAATCCGCCAACGAGTAATGATTGCAATCGCTTTAGCGAGCAAGCCACAGCTATTGATTGCAGACGAACCAACAACCGCGTTAGATAGTACAATAAAAAAACAAATATTAGAACTGCTCGCTGATTTAAAAAAGAAAATGAATTTGTCCATCTTGCTAATCACACATGATTTGGCGGAAACCGTAATGTTAGCTGATAAAGTGATGGTTATGTATGCAGGGAAAGTAGTAGAATTTGGCCAAGCGAAAGATATTTTAGAAAATCCGCACCACCCATATACACAAGCGCTCCTTAATGCCTCTCCGCGAATGGATGATTCAAGGAAGAAAAGATTATCAGCTTTGGCAGGACACCTACCTAATGCGTTACAGTTACCCACCGGCTGTCCGTTTCATCCGCGCTGTGTATTTGCTAAAGATCTATGTAAAAAAACAGAGCCATCCTTTACATTGATAGATGAACACGAACACAAACTAAGCTGCTGGTTAACTAGCGAAGATAAAAGGAAGCTTATGCAATTTACTACTTGTAGAGAAACAGTGAACAAGTTGAGCGGCGCTGAAGTAAAAAAGTGTGCGGGAGAAGCTCATCAGCCGATTTTAGAAGTATGTAATTTGGAAAAGTATTTTCAAATAGGTAGTTTTTTATCCCGAAAACAACTCAAGGCTGTTGACGGAGTTAACTTTACTGTTGAACAGGGACAAATTACGGCTATTGTCGGTGAAAGCGGTTGTGGAAAATCAACTTTATGGCAAACAACAGTTGGAATATATAAACCAACTGCCGGCACAGTAAAATTTTTAGGAAAGACATTATCAACGAAGAAAGACTATCAATTTTTTCATCAACACGTTGGCTTTGTATTTCAAAGCCCATATTCCAGCCTAAACCGAAGAATGAGTGTCGGAGAGTCGATTTCAGAACCGTTGCAAGTTGCTGGATGGAAAATAAATGAGGCGAAGAAGCGTGTGATGGAGTTATTGGATTTAGTAGGGATTCCTTTAGAGATGTACAATGCTTTTCCACATCAAATGAGTGGAGGGCAGCGACAAAGAGTGGCAATTGCCCGCGCGTTGGCCGTGAATCCTAAGTTGGTCATTCTTGATGAACCTGTATCGTCATTAGACGTTTCGATTCAAGCCCAAATCATCAACTTATTGATAGAGTTGCGGGAAGACTTACAGCTAAGCATGCTATTTATTTCACATGATTTACCTTTAGTTAAATACATTGCTGATAAAGTTGTTGTCATGTATTGTGGGAAAGTTGTTGAAGCAGCCAGCTGTGAGGAAGTTTTTCAAAACCCTAAACATCCATATACAAAAACTTTAATCGATGCTGCAACACCATCGTCGAGTCGTGAAGGGCAAGTGGCTGGCGAGATTCCATAACAATCATCTTGTTACTTGTCACTTAATACGAAATAAAAGAAAAGGTTAGTAAATAAAAAAACAGCTGGTTTAGCTGTTTTTTTATTTACTAATGGCCTTTTTTACCCCAATCGTTCTGGTCCGATACTCATTTCACAATATTGTAGAAGTATGTCGTGGTACTTTATGGTAACCTTTAAGTGTACTAAAAGATTCCAACCTCGTGACTCATCATAGCTTACAGATCTGATTATTGTTTAATAAGGAGATTATCAAAGGAGGTAAATTGTAATGCTATGGAAAGAAAAATTTTTGGTAGGAATGGTTAGCCTAGTTCTACTTGGGACTGTTGCAACAGGATGTAACGTGAGTTCTAAGCAATTGGAACAGAAACAAACTCAAGAAACGATTCGGATACCAGTAGCATTGACCTCGGACTTTGCAAATTACAAAGATGTGCCTGTGGACTATACAGCGGCCGTTCCCCCTTATGTATTAAAACCTGACTTAAGTAACGTAACAAATACGGGGATGTTTCAGTTTTCTAAAGATGCGGAACAAATGTTAATAGAAAATGGCTTTGTCGTAGTTCCAAGTCAATATCGAGAATTTTTTATACTTTATGAAATGAACCGCTACCAACCGGTTCCAAACTTTGTCACCACCGACTCTATGCTCCATAATTATCATTTGTTTTTTAATCATTTGCTGCGAGAAGTAGAAAAAGAAAAGTTCGCACCGTTGTTAAAAGAGATTACCGCGGACATGCTTTCTGAATCTGAAAAACAGTATAAAACCCTGAAAGGAACTGATTGGGAGAATGCCGCCAAGAGGAACATCGGTTATTTCACTGTGGCAGGAAAGCTTTTAAATCTCCAAATACCTGTATCAAAACAGGTCAAGATGGAAGTAGAAGAAGAACTGCGCCTAATCGAAAGTAGCTTAGGTGTTCAGGACTCACCTTTAATGAATATGGGGCAAAATTTAAAGGGTACAAATAAACTACAGGAGGATTACTCTCAGTATATTCCACGTGGACACTATGATAAGGACGAGCTTTTACAGTCATATTTTAAAGCAATGATGTGGTATGGGAGAATGACTTTTAGACTTCAGAGTGAGGATGAAACAAAGTCTGCTATATTAATGACCTTGGCTCTTTGTGAAGCTGAAAACGGACAAAAGTGGGATAAAATTTTCCAGCCTACAAACTTCTTTGTAGGTAAATCTGACGATTTGTCTTTCCAGGAGTATAGGAATTTGCTAGAAAAAGTCTATGGCGATCATGTTGAACTTGGAGAATTGGCATCCAATGACGAAAAATGGAATCTTTTAATGGAGGTTGCCTCGGAAATGGAGCCACCAATAATAAACTCGATACCCATCTTTGATGAAGAAATTCAACCTGACCATGGAGAGGAAATAAGTGGATTTCGCTTTATGGGACAGCGGTTTACTCTAGATGCTGCTATTTTTCAAAGGTTGATTTACCCTAATGTTAAAGAAAATAGTCAAGGGCAAAGAAGAATGCTTCCAAAGGCACTAGATATACCGGCCGCAATGGGTTCTGAAGAAGCTTATGCCATAATGGAAGGTGAAGGGGACACAGGGTATGCAAGTTACCCAGGAAATATGTTTAAACTGAGGGATTATATCACTAATCAAAATAAAGAAGTGTGGACACAGAACCTTTATTGGGGCTGGCTTTATACACTTGACTCTTTACTTGATAAAAGAGGGGAAGGGTACCCGTCATTTATGAAAAATCGGGCTTGGATGAGGAAAGACTTGAATACCTTTGTATCCAGTTGGACTGAACTTAAGCATGATACAATCCTTTATGCCAAGCAGGTCTACGCTGAAATGGGCGGAGGCGAGGTAGATGTGGATGACCGGGGTTATGTCGAGCCCAATCCTGATCTTTATGCACGATTGGCGGCATTGGTTGACATGACGCGAACTGGTTTGTCATCAAGGAATCTTTTGAATGAAAGAGACCGTGACAGTTTGGATCGCATGGAACAATTGGCTCTTTCCTTCAAAACTATTTCGGTAAAAGAACTTTCTAATATCTCGCTTTCAGATGAGGAATATGATTTAATCCGTTCCTATGGTGGACAATTGGAGCATTTCTGGCTTGAGGCACTGCGAGATATTGGTGTGGATCACCGTTCAGCAATGGCTGAAAACCCTGCTGCTTTGGTGGCTGATGTGGCTACAGACCCAAATGGACAAGTATTGCAAGAGGCTACAGGTCATATTTTTGAAATTTATGCTGTCGTCCCTGTTGATGGCAGTTTAAGAATTGCTAGTGGCGGTGTCTATTCACATTATGAGTTTCCTTGGCCGCTCACTGATCGGTTAACAGATAAAAAATGGCACGAAATGCTTGACTATGATGATGTCCCGCCACTCTCCAGTTGGACTAAAAACTATATAGCCCCATGAGATCATCCTTATTGATATTTTGTGCATTGTTGATGATGGGCTTGCTATTTGGTTTTAGTTTTATTACTCAACAAATTGGAAAGGTTATTGGTGCTGAGCAAAATATTACATCTTTTAAAGAAAAACGTATGAAGTTGCCAGTAAAAAAGGAGTCAAATTGTTTTAAAAGTAGTGAAGATATCAAGCTATTATGGAAAAGGGGCTTCGCGTTGGAGATGATTTCCGATCAAGAGTCCCTACCGCCATATCGACTGGTGAAAACCGAGTATTTCGACTTGGATGGAAATGGAGTCACAGATGAATTTGCCTTAAGAGATGGAATAATAACCGTGAAAGCTGACTCCCACATAATCTGGCAGTCACCGAATAACTGGTGGGTTGATGATTTCTTTCTAGAAGATACCAACAATGATGGTACTTCAGAGCTTAACCTTTTAGTATGGAAAGAAGGGAGTTTTGGTTCCCAAAAGCCCTTTTGGATAGAGGAAGAGATTACTGAAGTTAAAAATCACTTTTTTATCTTTAAATTGGAACAAGGTGATATTAAACCTGTCTGGCAATCTTCTAACCTTGATCATCCAAATTACTGTGCGACCAGTATTGACATAAACAGTGATGGTAAAAATGAGCTAATTACTATAGAGGGGAGTTATACTGAACCTTATAAGCAAGAAGTAACTATCTGGGAGTGGAATGGTTGGGGGTTTTCCCGTCTTATTCAAAAAGGGGCGGGTTCTCTGTTCCGTTAGGAACATGAGAACCCGCCCCCATGTTCCTATGCAAATAAATCAGTTGATAAGTAACGCTCCCCTGTATCTGGGGCGATACAAAGAACTTTAGCAGATGGATGAAGGTTTTTTGCTACCTGAACGGCGAAATGGGCTGAAGCCGCTCCAGATGCTCCGACAAAAATTCCTTCTTCTTTTGCAAGTTGGCGCGCCATAAACTGTGCATCAGCATCATCAATGCGTAAAATTTCATCATAAATATCAGAGTTTAATATTTTGGGAATAAATCCAGGTCCAGTTCCCGGGATTTTATGAGGACCTGGTTTTCCGCCTGATAGAACAGGTGACCCTTTTGGCTCTACGACGTAAATTTTTAAATCTGGCATCTGTCTCTTTAATTCTTCACCGACCCCTGTGACGGTCCCTCCTGTTCCGGCCGTTAATACAAAGGCATCCAGCTTTCGATCAAAAGCCTCGATAATTTCTACAGCCGTTGTTTCTCTATGTGCGTCAGGATTTGCAGGATTCTCGAATTGCATAGGTATAAAGCTACCGGGAATTGTGCCTGCTAACTTAGAAGCCTCATCAATGGCGCCTTGCATACGTAAGCTTGCTGGAGTTAATACGATCTCTGCTCCGTATGCTTTTAAGATTTTCACGCGCTCCTCTGTTGCATTGTCGGGCATTGTAATAATACACCGATACCCTTTTACGGCACTTACCATGGCAATCCCGATACCAGTGTTACCGGATGTGGGCTCGATAATTGTACTTGTCCCCGGAATTAGCTTCCGTTCTTTTTCCGCACGTTCAATCATATGAAGGGCTGCACGGTCTTTCACGCTTCCACCGGGGTTGAATGATTCAAGTTTAATGAATACTTTCCCACCGTTTTCATTGGGTAGTCTATTTAGTTTCACAATCGGTGTCTTTCCAATTAAATCGAGAATTGAGTTATAAATCTTCATCTTCCACCAAACCCCTTTTGTCATTATTTTCAAAAAAACATGTTGACTTTCCATATTTAAGTAATATAATAAACTATAATTCCGATTAAAACAGTATGAATTATATAAATTAGATTGAGGTGGACTAATGTTTCTTCATATATCCAATATTCAAAAGGGTTTTAAAAATCATGGGAAAGTTGAGCAAGTGTTAAAAGATATTGATTTGGGTGTAAATGAAGGTGAATTTATTTCGTTTTTAGGTCCTTCTGGATGTGGAAAATCAACTTTGCTTTCCATTGTCGCAGGTCTAGTGAAACCAAGTGAAGGAAGTGTTTACTTAGATGGTCAAAATATTACGAAACCTGGAAAAGACCGAGGGATGGTGTTCCAAGCGGCTGCCTTATTCCCTTGGTTGACAGTAGAGGAAAATGTGATGTTCCCACTACGAAAAGAGGTCAAAAAGAAGGAAGCGAAAGAAATTGTTCAAAAATACTTAAATCTAGTACAGCTAAGTGCTTATGCCAACCATTACCCCCATGAATTATCAGGAGGAATGCAGCAGCGAGTTGCAATTGCGAGAGCATTAGCGATGAATCCCCGAGTTTTATTGATGGATGAGCCATTTGGGGCATTGGATGAACAAACAAGAATGCGTCTCCATGATGAACTCGAAACCATTTGGCTGGAAACGAAAAAGACGATTCTTTTTGTAACCCATAGTATTCAGGAAGCGTTAAAACTATCAGATCGCATTATTGTGATGGGAACTCATCCGGGTGTTATTTTGGCAGATATCCGGCTAGACATTGAACGCCCACGCAACAAACCTATTCCCCAGCTTACGATGTATGAACAAACGATTATGGAACTGCTTAAGGCTGAAATTGACAAAGTAGCAGAAGAGGAGCATCGCTATGCGGTTAGCTATTAAACGAATTGTATTTTTTATTGCATTATTTGGGATTTGGGAACTCGTGGTTCGCTGGTTTCACATACCAAAGGTTCTTATGCCCGCTCCAACAGATGTAGTTTTAAGTTTACAGAAAAGTTTGGCAGATGGCTCATTATTACATGATTTAAGAGCAAGTTTTACTCGCTTATGTATTGGGCTTGTACTTGCCCTTTTCATTGGGGTTTTGCTTGGTGTCTTTCTTGCAAAGTCAAAAACAGCAGATGAAACACTTGGGGCTTTTATTTTAGCTCTACAAAGTATCCCAAGTATTGTCTGGTTGCCACTAGCAATTATGTGGTTTGGTTTAAATGAAAAAGCGGTGATTTTTATCGTCATTTTAGGTGCTGCGATTGTGATGACAATCAACATGAGAATAGGGATCAAAAATGTCTCCCCCCTCTATATAAAAGCAGCCCAAACGATGGGATCAAAGGGCTTGGATTTATTCTTTCGTGTTACTTTTCCGGCAGCCATCCCTTATGCCGTAACCGGAGTAAGGCTGGCATGGGCGTTTGCATGGCGTGCTTTAATGGCTGGGGAGTTATTAAGTACAGGACCTGGTCTAGGGTATACGTTAAAATTCGCTTCTGACTTTGGTCGTATGGATGTCGTTCTAGGAATCATGGTTGTGATTGGGATGATTGGTGTCACTGTTGATTTAATTTTATTTCAACGGATTGAAAAACGGGTAATGACAAAATGGGGACTTTTAGAAAGGAATGGATGAAATAATGAAAAAGTGGAAATTAGCTTTCGTGTTACTATTCGCAATCGGAGTCTTAACTGCTTGCGGAATAAACACTACGACAAAGAGCGCTGGTGATAAAGTTAAAAAAGAAAAAATTGTGATTGGTTATTTCCCGAACATTGACCATGTTCCAGCTATGGTGGCTCGTGAAAAAGGTTATTATGAACAAGCACTTGGTGAGAATTTTGATATTGAATATCGAACATTTCCAGATGGAGGCACATTCATGATGGCGTTGAAGTCAGGAGATATTGACGGAGGGCTAGTTGGACCGGCTCCGGTAATGAATAATTATGCAAGCGGAGCAGATGTGAAAATTGTTTCCGGTGCTTCATCTGGTGGAACAGCAGTTGTAGCGCGGGCAAACAGTGGGATAACTAGTATAGAAGACATCGAAGGGAAAACATTTATCACCCCTGGAATTGGCTGTACCCATGATGTTCAGTTTGAAACTTTTTTACAGCAACTAGGAGTTGATAAATTAACATCATCACGCATTGGTGGAACATTAAAACATGTTACCGGCAATCCAGCCCAATATCAAGGAATGTTCGAAACTGGAAAAGTAGACTTAGCAGCCGTTCCCGAACCATGGGCCTCGATTCTTACCCAAAATGGCGGAAAAATAATTGTTAGTACAGATGAAATTGCCTATGGGAAAACCCTGCCAAACACTGTATTTGTGGTAAATGGAAGTTTATTTAAAGAAAAGAAAGAGGTAGTTAAAGCGCTTGTTGAAGCACAGCAGCAAGCAGTCGATTTTATTAACAGTCAACCAGAGCAGGCACAAAGTATCGCTATTCAATCAATCAAGGACCTAACAAAACAAGAGGTTGATGAAGAGATTATTAAACAAGCAATGGCGCGCATTACCTATACAACTGAAATTAATGAGAATGTATTAAAAGATTTTGCCCAATCATCGTTTAAGTTAGATTTCCTCAAAGAAGATCCGAACTTAGATGGATTAGTAGAGGAACATGGCGACGGTTCGCATGTTCCAATGTAAAAATCAAGATAGATGCATCTGCGCTAAATAGTGTAGGTGCTTTTTTTCATGCCTGTTTCATGTATAATTACCAAGTAAAAGGCACAAAAATAAATTCTATAAAACTTCTAAAACCCGGAAAAAATGGCGATACTAAAGAAGAATGGAGGGAACCTTGTGATTGAGCAATTAACTAAAAGTGATATAAAAGATATCTTTTCAAGTGCTGTCTATCGACGTGGTCGCAGTTATTATGAAGAAGGTCGTGTCAGAGACTTATTTCATGATCCTGTTAGAAATATCTGGTCTGCTAAAGTAAAAGGTACAAAAACCTACGAAGTAACAATTGCGGAAGATGGGGCTGGGATTTCTTCAGAGTGTAACTGCCCTGCCTATCATCAATACTGGGAGCCATGCAAACATATTGCAGCAGTGATGTTAAAAATTCAAGACAGTATCAAAGGGAATTCTACCGGTTCCTATCAAAATGCTAACTCGAGGTTCCTTGATAGGAAACGAAAACAGGAGGCAGAATTGCAAAGGAAGAAATTGGGGCTAGAAAGGCAACTGCAAGAAAGACAAGCAGCTTATGTGAAGCAGCTTACAAATCAATTTATTCAAAGCATTTCTAGTCATTCACGTGGAAATAAGGAACAGATGACAGAGAGTCAGAAGGCTCAATTAATGGTAGAGTGGATTCTGAAACTACACAAGCCATACTATGCATCAAAACCATTTCTAACATTAGAGATGAAGGTTGGCCAAAAGAGAACCTATGTTGTAAAAAAAATAAAAGATTTTCTTAAAGCGATCAAAATAGAGGCACAGTATCCTTTTACAAAAAGTTTTGCCTATGATCCAACAGAGCAAGCGTTTATCCAAGAAGATCAAGAGATTATTAATCTTTTGCAGGATGCTATTAAGCATGAGGAGATATACCAGGAACTCCAATCTACCTTTTATAGAAACTATGGTTCCTCAGATGAACGGGCTCTTATTATTCCTCCGATGATAGCGGATCAGCTTCTTCAAAAGTTTGAAAAGAGAGAGATTCGGATTGAATTGGGCAGTGAAGTGTTTAATCAAATTAAAATCTATCATTCTGAATTACCTTTTTCGATTCAATTAGATAAAGGAAAAGCGGATGAATTTCAATTAGATTTAACTGCCTTGCTTACTTTTAAATACTTGGAGTTATATGGATATATCTTTATAGACAATTATTTTTATAAGATTTCTGATGAACAGCAGTTTCTTATAGAGGAACTGAAAAAACTAATTGAACATTCAAACAGTCCTGTCTTGCCCATCGCTCTTGATCAGATAGAACCGTTTATCTCGCAAGTGGTTCCGAAAATGAAAAAGATCGGTCACTTGGAGATATCAGATAATGTCTCAAGCAAGATTGCAAGGTTTCCTTTGGAGGCAAGGATGTATGTTGACCGAAACGAAGATCTTGTTCATGCTTCACTGGAATTTCATTACGGTGAAAATAAGATAAATCCGTTTGAACAAGCGACTATTGAAAAGGGCAGCCCCATTTTAATGAGGGATGCAGAGAAGGAACAGGCAATTATGGACGTGCTCGAATCTACTTCTCTACGATTCAATGGAAAACGGTTGTATGTAGAAGGCGAAGATGAGATATTTGAGTTTTTATATGAAATTATACCGAAACTGGAAGACAAAATTGAAATTTTCTTGACGAGTGCCGTTCGATCCTTTGTATTGACGGATAAGCACGCACCAGTTACCAATATTGATGTCGATTCTTCAGGGAATTGGCTGGAGGTAAACTTCGACATGGCAGGAATTGAACAGGAAGAGATCAGAAATATGCTTCGGTCTGTTGTTGAAAAGAAAAAATATTACCGTCTGCCAAGCGGTGCGTTCGTTTCACTGGAATCAAAGGAATTCCAAGCCATTCAGAATATGCTTCAAGAGCTAAAGATTAAACCATCACAATGGGGAAAGGACACGATTCAGCTTCCTCTATATAGGGGGATGCAGTTAGATGAAATGATGGATAAGAAAAATGGCAGCAATGCCAAGTATGGAAAGCAATTTCGTCGGCTCTTGAACCGTTTGAAAAACCCCGAAGAGTTAGAGTTTGAGTTGCCTGATTTGCTGCAAGCTAATTTAAGAGACTACCAGAACTATGGTTTCCAGTGGCTTAAAACGCTAAGCTACTATCGTCTTGGGGGTATTCTTGCTGACGATATGGGACTTGGGAAGACGTTGCAAAGTATTGCTTTTATTTTATCAGAAAGAGATCAGGATAAAGATGCTAAACTAGCGTTGATTGTAGCACCCGCATCACTTGTTTATAACTGGAAAAATGAATTCCAGAAATTTGCTCCATCATTAACGGCCGAAGTGTTAATTGGAACACCCGGGGAGAGGATGGAAAGGCTACAAAGTGAAGTGTTACCGGACGTTTGGATTACATCCTATCCAACATTAAGGCAGGATATTGATTCTTATACTAAGCATGAATTTAGTACGCTTATTCTAGATGAAGCACAGTCTATTAAAAATTATGCAACGAAAACAGCGAGAGCAGTAAGGGATATTCAAGCAGAAACACGTTTTGCACTAAGTGGTACACCGATAGAAAATTCGATCGATGAGCTTTGGTCCATTTTCCAAACGGTTATGCCTGATTTCTTCCCTAATCAGAAGGAATTTCGCCAGCTTGAACCGGAAAAAGTAGCAAAAATGATTCGCCCGTTTTTATTGCGAAGGGTCAAGAAGGATGTATTGAAAGAACTACCTGACAAAATCGAGACGGTCAACTATTCAGAGCTTACGAAACAGCAAAAAGAGCTATACCTTGCTTATCTGGAAAAAATCCAAAAAGAAGCAAAAGAATCACTTCAAGTAGAAGGTTTTCAAAAAAGCCGAATTAAAATCTTGGCAGGTTTAACAAGACTCCGACAATTATGCTGCCACCCTTCCTTGTTTTTGGAAAATTATAAAGGAGATTCTGGTAAGCTGCAACAGTTAATGGAGATTGTCGGTAATGCCATGGAGAATGGTAGACGATTGCTGATCTTTTCCCAGTTTACGAGTATGCTTTCGATTATTCGTGATCAGTTAACTAATGCTGGTTTAGACTTTTTTTACCTAGACGGTCAAACAGTCCCTAAAGAACGGGTCCAAATGGTTGACCGGTTTAATCAAGGGGAGGTTGATATTTTTCTTATTTCGTTAAAAGCAGGAAATACAGGACTCAACTTAACGGGTGCGGATACGGTTATCTTATATGACCTTTGGTGGAATCCGGCAGTTGAGGAGCAAGCAGCAGGAAGAGCGCACCGCATCGGTCAAAAAAATGTCGTGCAAGTCATCAGGTTAATTACTCAGGGAACGATTGAGGAAAAAATATATGAGCTTCAACAAAACAAAAAAGAACTCATCGAAACTGTCGTCCAACCAGGAGACCAAGCAACATCAAGAATAACAGAACAAGAGATTAGGGAAATCTTGAACATAAGGTGATTTTGGAACATAGTCTGGGACAAGGGGTCGGGTTCTGTATTGCCCTTCCAAATGGAAGGGCTTTATCTTATTTAACTCTATACAATACATATCCATTCCCTCTGGTTATGAATTTCCTTTCCTTTTTTTCTTTCTTTTTTAATTGTTGTTGAAGTTGAAAAAGTGCTGCTTCCTTTGCCATTTCAGGGGTGTTTCCATAATTATAAACGTTTAAAGTTTCATTCGATGCAGATGCAATGTATCTATCATCGTCAATCCAAATACGATAACTTAGCTTTTCGGGCCGATACACAAACCAATTCCACATTTTTTTCACCACGGCAAAATTCACCTCTCTTTTACCCCTAATTCTAAAAATTCTACGACGTTCCTTTCTTTCCTATATGATGTTATGGATATATTGTGACAATTTGAAAAGGTTTTCATTCAGTTGGGGATTGCGATAAAAAAGATAATCTGGAAAGTCATAACATTTTTTATATTGGTTACCCTAATTACCGTCTAGGTTCTCAATTTTACGGGTAGCAAGGGGGTTCACAATTGGAGAAATACGTATTGCCTGTTGTAGCGGGTACTTTGGTAGGTTTTGTTGCAAGATTCATCTTGTTACGAACGGATTTCAGACAATATCCAACATATCCAACGGGAAGAATCATTCATCTTTCGTTTGGATTCATTGCCGCCTTTATTGGGGCCGTTGCTGTGCCTGCTGTTTTACAGTCTGATTGGGCTGCTGTAACGTTTTTAGGGCTTGCCGCTACCCAGTTTCGGGATATTAGGAATATGGAGAGACAGACTTTAGAAAAGGTTGATAATGAGGAACTTGTAAAAAGAGGTGCCGCCTTTATTGAGGGGATTGCTCAAGCATTTGAAGGTCGAAACTACGTTGTCATGTTTGCCGCCCTTATTGCCACATTGATTGCTGTCTATAAAATATGGTTAGGAGTAGTAATCGGACTTGTCCTTGTTTTTATTGTGAGATCAAGGGTTAAAGGGAAAGTATTGACGGAAATGGCTGAGATTTCGGAGGGAGAAATTCGTTTTGAAGGTCCTAACCTTTTTGTAAATGATATTCATATTAAAAACGTTGGACTGGAGGAAAGTCGTAGGGTTATTAAGGAAAAAGCGATAGGTGCCATCATTACCCCTAAAAATGAAAATGGGATTGTAACTATATCCCATCTTGGACAAAGGCAGGCCATGCTTCATCATGTTGCAAATGTGTTTGGTTCCTACCTTGATTCGGGTGAGCCGGATTTAGTTCCGCTATCAAAAAGAGATATGGGAGATGGTAGGGTTGCCTTGTTTTTTTTACCACGAGAAAAGGACTTTAAACAAATTAAGGAAGTCTTAAAACATGTTCCGATTCTTGATAATGCGATTCGCCTTCCACGCCAAGCTGATAAAGGGAAGAAATAAAAATATATTGAGGAGATATTGAGATGGAACAATCCACAAAGTTACTCGCGATCATTACGACAAAACCGGGAAATGTATTAGCCGGAGGTGCCCCGGTTTTTATAACCAAAGATGCGGAATCACTTCAAAAAGTAAGCATAACCTTGGAAAGGACACTTGACGCTTCTGCACATGAAGTTGATGCGGATACCATGATTATTGTGGCACACTAAAAAGATATATTTAACAGCGGAATTGGAGGCGATCATGATGGAGAATAAAATAAGGTCATCTGTAGGAAAACCAATACAAAGGATTGACACTGTGGAAAAGGCTACAGGTACATTACGATACATTGGTGATTTTACGGTACCTGGCATGTTACATGCTAAATTAGTCACAAGTGAGCATGCACATGCCAAAATTAAGTCTATTGATAGTACCGAAGCATGGAGGATTCAAGGGGTGCGGGCAATTGTCACAGGTGAAATGTTTCCGTACCATATTGGACCGATTTTAGCAGATCGCCCCCCATTGGCCTTTGAAAAGGTAAGATATTACGGTGAACCTATCGCTATTATTGTTGCTGATCATGAACATCAAGCGAAAAGAGCTGCTACGCTAGTTAAGGTTGAATACGAACCATTATCAGTCGTCAATTCTGTTCGAGAAGCCTTTCAAAATAAGGATATATTGGTTCATGAAAATGCAGGACAATATATGAAATTGATCAGCAATGTGTATCCAGTTTCGGGTACGAATATAGGAAGCCATATTAAAATTCGCAAAGGCGATTTTGTTGCTGCCTGGGAACAATGTTCGGAGAAGATTAAAGCTACATATTCATTCAATCTATCGGACCATGCTGCTTTGGAGACGCGTAGTGTAAGGGTAGAAATTAACCCGGTAGGTAAAGTAGTCGTACATACTACAACCCAATCACCCTATACGATCAAAAAAGTATTAAATCAATTTTTTAATATCGAAGTTGGAAACGTCATTGTTCATGCCACGATGGTTGGTGGGGCATTCGGAGGAAAAGGAACCGTACAGTTAGAGCCACTTGCATACTTGGCCTCGAAGGCTGTTGGTGGAAAATTGGTGAAATTGAATTTTGAACGCGAAGAGGATTTGATAACAGCACCTTGTCATATTGGTCTAGAAGCTACAGTTGCACTAGGGGTGGATAAACAAGGAAAGATCCTTGCAGGACAATACACATTTTTGATAGATTCAGGTGCCTATACTGATCAAGCCGCGGGTATAACAAGAGCAATGGCATTGGATTGTACGGGACCCTATCATGTGCCCAACGTCTGGTGTGACTCCTACTGTATGTATACAAATCATCCATTCGCAACCTCTTTTCGAGGATACGGACATCCAGAGCTTACATTCGCGGTTGAACGTACGATGGATCAGCTAGCAAGGAAGTTGAACATGGAACCTACTGAACTACGGATGATCAACACGATTAAACCGGGAGATTCCTCTCCAACACAAGCTGTTATTACAGCGAATAATATTGGAGACGCAAAAAAATGTATAGATCGCGCGAAGGAATTAATAAAGTGGGATGAAGAATCGCATGATGTAAGAAAAAACAAAATAATTTCAAAGGGAATCAGTTTATTTTGGAAAACCTCCACAACTGCTACCAATGCACAGGCAGGAGCTATTATAACTTTTGAACCTGACGGTAGTGTGAATTTAAACTGTGCTGCGATTGAATTAGGTCAGGGTACAAAAACAACCCTAGCCCAGATTTTAGCTGAGAAATTAAAAATCGATATCCATAAAATCCATGTAACGATGGAAGGGAATACCCAATATGATCCCCATCAATGGAGAACCGTTGCAAGCAGCACGACCTTCCTAGCTGGTCGGGCTGTTATGGCAGCTGCGGATGATGCAATTTCCCAATTAAAAAAGACAGCTTCTATAGCTTTGCAATGCTCCGCTGATGATTTAGATATTGGCGGTAACCGCGTGTACTTGAAAGCGAATCCTGAATATGGGGTTAAATTCGAGGATGTAGCAATTGGATATAAATTTCCAAATGGGCATACTGTTGAAGGGCAAATTGTCGGCCGCGGTAAATATGTTCAAAGACATTTAACTCCAATGGATAAAGAAACAGGCTTCGGTAAACCGGGACCTTGGTGGTCACTTGGAGTGCAGGCACTTGAGGTTGAATGGGATACACGAGATTTTTCATATAAAGTCTTACAAGCTGTAACAGTCCTTGATGGCGGAACAATTATTAATCCGGCGATGGCTACTCAACAAATGAGAGGGGGTATGTATTTAGGGCTGAGCTTTGCTAGTAGTGAAACCTTTGCTTTTAATAATGAGGGCATTGTTCAGAATCCTCAACTACGTACCTATCAAATGCTAAGATTTGGCGAACAGCCACTTGAATATCTGGTAGACTTCATCGAGTCCCCCGCTGCGGACGGGCCTTACGGTGCACGAGGAATAGGGGAATATGGCGTAATCGGTATGCCGGCAGCACTAGCAAATGCACTTTCAAATGCAGCTGGGGTGGAGCTGAACTATTTGCCTCTAACACCAGAATTAATTTGGAAGACAAAAAGGGGGGACTTAGCCTAGTATGATTCCATTCGACTTTGAATACTACAAGCCATCGTCAATTGCTGAAGCCGTTCAAATTTACCAAACGGTTTCTGACCGAGGGCAAACAGCCACCTTTATTAGTGGTGGAACTGAATTTATCACCTTTGCGAGAACTAATAAAATTACAACAGATGCGGTCATTGATATTAAAGGAATCCCTGAATGTCATGTGATGGAAATTCAAGGAGATGAATTGGTTATTGGGGCAACTGTTTCTTTAAATAAAATTACAGAGTCGAAGGCTTTTCCACTTCTAGGAGAAGTTGTAAAGAAGGTTGCCGACCATACATCAAGAAACAAAATTACAATTGGGGGAAATCTTTTCAGTCAGCTTAAATTTCGAGAAGGAATTTTGTCACTAGTTTTAGCGGATTCCAAGGTGAAAATTGCCGGAAAAGAAGGAGAAGAGATTCTCTTTTTGGAAGATTTGCTGAAAAATAAAATGAAACTAAAGGATGGACAGTTTCTCGTTCAAATTTTGATTGATAAAACTTATCTTGATTCCACTTCCATTAGCTTGAAGAAAACAAGGCTATCTAAAATCGGGTATCCGCTCGCATCGATTTCTGCGCTAAAAAAAGATAGTCAGATAAGAGTGGCGATTAGTGGTGTTTGTGAATATCCATTTCGTTCAATTGAACTAGAGAGTACATTGAACGATGACTCCAAGTCTGTTAATGATCGTATAACGCAGGCACTTTCTCAACTTCCTTCCGCGGTGATCGATAATTTCGAAGGTTCGGCAGCATATAGGGAATTTGTTTTACGAAATATGCTGGAAGATGTAATCCAAACCCTGAAGGAGGAAAATGCATGATATCCAATGGCTCTTCAAAATCTATATTATGCCTTCATGTAAATGGGGAAACCAAAGATGTAATGATTCGCTCGGCAGATACATTACTTCGCACTTTAAGGGAGCAGTTAGGTTTGAGTGGTGCAAAAAATGCATGTGAAAATGGAGATTGCGGAGCATGTACAGTCCTTATTAATGGAGAACCAATGCATTCCTGCCTTTCTTTGACTGTCGAAGCCATTCACCAACCCATTACAACAATAGAGGGTTTAAAGAACTCTCCCATTGAGCAAATATTTGTTGAAAAATGGGCGATTCAATGTGGGTATTGTACGCCTGGTTTTATTTTAAACTGTCATGCACTAGCCACAAAGCATCCGGATGCTGATGATGAAGTAATTGAAGAATGGATGGCTTCCAATCTCTGTCGTTGTACGGGATATCAGGAAATAAAAGATGCAGTTAAAACAGTTCTAAAGGAAAGAATCCAGTAAAATATGAATCCCGGCTTGTCAATAAAGCCGGGATCCTTTTACCCTTTTTTAAAGCTATTATTTTGTTCATTTAGTGACTCGATTAGACTAAGGGTTTGCGATGCTTGCTCAATTTGTTGTTGAACCTGTTCTATTTGCTGCTGCTTTGCTGTTGTTGAGTGTGTTACCGCCACTCCTTGTATTTGATTCAATAGTTGTGTGGCCTGGTTAAGATTTTGTTGTGCCTGCTGCATCGATTGTAGATTGTTCATGGACGCATTTTGTTGCAGTATTTGTTCTGCTTGTAGCATAGCTTCAAGTGCTTGTTTCTTTTGTTCTTTAAATAGCTGTTCTAACTGTGGTTGGCTTTCTTGTAATTGCTGCTGTTGTACGGCCATTTGTTGTTGCTCAAAGCTTTGGTATTTTTCGGGTTGTTGACCTGTTTTGTTCATAAGGTTGCCCCTTTCCTAGTAAAAATCACATTTATAGTTTTCTTCAAATTAGTTTATTTATCCAGAAAGAACAAATATCCACTGATGTATTAATTAACATTTGCTTTTTAAAGAAAGTCCCCTAACCTATCGAGGCCATAGGTCATATTTGAAGCGTTCTTTACTATATCCAGCTACCGTCCATACTAGTAATGCATCTTTTCTTTTTCCACCTTGTTCTTTTATTGCTTGGACTAGATTTTTAATCCGTATTACTTGAATAGGGGAGCTGAAATTTTGATCTATAAATGATTGTTGATCCGTTTCATCTGAAAGAAAATAAGGTATATTAGCTGTTTGAGCAAAGGCTATAGACACGATTTCTCCCCAATGATTTCCATGTTCTCTAGTTCTTTTCGCTCTTCGTAATTTTTCGATTGTTCCTTGATACAGGGTCAAAACAACGGGCCCGAATGTTGCTATAGTTTCTTCGTTGACAATTTCTGCACGATTATTGAGTATCAATGAATCAATTTGGTCCTTGGCTATTTTAGGAGTTAGAATCTCATTATTGTAAACATATTCATGAACTAGTAAATTCCCAACGTAATTTGGCAAGATGTCCTCAATTATTTTGTATTTATTTAATCTCCCTATTTTAATTGCAAAATCAGCATCTAGTATAGCTCTTGACCAGATATATGGTTGGAAGTTAGCCATCATCTTCCTCCAAAATTTTATCAATTTCATCTTCACTTGGGAGTTCGTCGGGAAGTTCAATTCCAAAATCTTTTGGTCCTTTTTTAAGAAGGGAAAGAAGGTTTCGAAGCCTTTTAGGTGTAATGAATCCCGCTAGATAAAGATCAATTGCATTTTTTGCTAATCCTTCGAAATGTATAACTGGTTTTATGGCTTCTCCATTATCTAATTGTAACTTCTTTCTAATAAATGATACATTAGTCATATCACTGTACAACTGTTCAGTCACTGTTTTATTTATATAACCAATCTCATAAAGTCTTCTAACCATTGCTTTATATGGAACCTCGAATGTATGGGCTAATTCTACAACTTGTTCCAATGTTACCTCATTTTTCGGAATTTCCAAAAACATTATTTCCTGTTCTAGGACGTGCTTAGGTACCAATAGCATGGCTGCAAATAAATTAGCTCGTAGCTCTCGAATATTATCTGTTTCATCATTTAATATATTGCTTTTTAACATTTCGGGGTTTTTAAGAAAATCTTTATCGAACCAGATATGATAGAGTTCATGGGCGGCAGCAAAATTCTGTTTTTCTTCAGGTATTTGACTATTAATATAAACAAATAAACGTCCTTTTTTTTGACATACAAAGGCACAGAATTCCTCATCAGGGAAAGGCGATTGTAAGAGAGTAGTTTCTTTTTTAACAATATTCAAAATATGTCTGCCTAATATGCGTGAATTCTTGTGGAGTTCAATCAATTTACTATTTGCTTTTGACTCAATATCTTTCATTTCTAGATCGGTTAAAAATGATATCTTATTCATAGATGACCCTCCTAGATTTTTGGGAGAGTTCCTCTAATTCAATAATTTCATCCATTACAAAATCAAGAAATTGTAAATGTCGCCTTACTTGGGAATTATCAGTTTTATCCATCATAAACAAAATAGGCTCTTCAATCACATATGCCGTAGGTTCAGGATTGATTAATTCATCAACAGAAATATTCATTACCTCAGCAATCTTTTGTATTTCTTGGATATTTGTGGCCTTTTGCCCCTTAACGATTTTACTCATTACTTGTTTAGATACCCCAATCCGGTCAGCAAAATCTTGTTGGGTCATATGATGTTTTTCAATAAAACGAGTAATTTTTTCGCCGATAGCCTCAAAAACTGTTTTCATTGTGGATTCCTCCTTAAGGTTACTGTAATATACAAGTTAATGGAAGTCAACAATTCGTGAACGTCAATTTATTTACAGTAAATGATTTGTGTATTAAGCTTCGTAAAAATATATTATTGTGGTTATTATGTAGGAAGTTAAGAGTGATTTAGAATCAAAAAGATAATAAACTTTTTAATAAAAGTTAAAATAAACATTACCTGCATTTCTGATCTTTGGCACTGGCGTTATTGGACAAAAGGATCCTATGTCCCAAACCCGACCCATTCTTATGGAATATTCCTGTGTTAAGACCAATAATATAAAGATAGGGGTTTTTATATTTTTTTTAAAAGGGGAAGGGACGATATGGCACCTTCAAAAGTTGTACTATTTCGGCATGGTGAAAAAGCTGATGGTGACGGTTTAACACCACTGGGATATTATCGGGCATTCCTTTTATCCAATCTGTTGTCTCAAAGATACCCTTCAATGAAGGGGATTTACGCAGCGGGGACGGGTCCCGGTGATTCCAGTGTGAGGAAAATCCAAACGGTTACACCGTTAATTAACAAAATGCTAATTATTAATCCCGGCCTTGCCATAAATACCGTTTATATAAACTTTCAATATAAAGAAGCAGCACATGAAATATTAACGGCTGAATTATTCACTAACCGAATTGTGTTAGTATGCTGGTCACATACAAGTATACCTCCTTTTGCAAAAACACTGGGTGCTATTAATGTTCCGCACAAATGGCCAGGCAATCGTTTCGATATGATTTGGGAAATTGACATGTACACAAAGGAACTCATACAAATCCCTCAACTTTTATTGCCTGGAGATACCAATATAGCCATTCGTTGATTCATCACACAAAATATCAAGGGGGGAGTGTGGTGAAAATTCCAATCCAACCATTGCTTAACACAATCCAAGACCAATATAAAAATCTAACTTCATCCAAGATACCTAATGAAGCTAATAAGAAAAGCTATGAAAACTTTCTTGCTTATCTAATATGTAGAAATAAAATAACAGAGGAATTAATAAATATCAAAGCTGTTTACCATAGCCTGCTGCACTTAATAAATAGCGAAGAAGATTGTTCGGGAGTCCATCATGATAAGCCGATAAATCCGGAAGAGGCTGAAAATAAACTGCAAGCGAATAAAGAAAACTTATTTGGAACAGATACAACGGAATTTCCTATTATGGTAACTTTAGACAAGGGTATGTTAAAGAATCGTTCCTTATTTAAGGAGCTTATTGATGCCGGAATGAATGTTGCGAGAATTAACTGTGCTCATGATGACCCCACAATTTGGGAGGAGTTCGTAAAAGAAATCAGACTAGGAAGCAAGGAAAATAATAAGACATGTTTGATTTATATGGATTTAGCGGGACCAAAGATAAGACTAAGCGGGTTTGATTCGGAAAAAGTAAGTATTAAAAGTGGTGAAGTTCTTCGGCTTTTTAGACATGGGGGCGTTTTAGAGCAGGGGATATTTCCCGATAAACATGTATCGGCTGTAGTAAACAACCCAAAAGCGCTGTATAATGTTAGGCTGAATGACAGTGTTTTTATAGATGAAGGGAAAATTGGTGGGAAAGTAATTGCCTCAGGAAAAAGTTACGTAGATATTGAAATTACTTCGAAGTACAGGAAAAAGTACTTTTTAAAAGAAGGGCAGGGCATTAATTTTCCAGATTCCCTTGTTTTCTTAAACATCCCTGCCATTACTGAAAAAGATGGGAAGGACCTCCACTTTATTGCAAAATATGCCGATATGGTTGGCATTTCTTTTGTGCATCAAGCCCGGGATCTTCGCTCTGTAAAAGAAAAGCTTTCTGATATAACTAAACGAGAGATCCCTATCGTAGCAAAAATTGAGACGAAAGATGCTGTATATCGGTTACCCAGTATCATCGAAGAAGGACTTTCATTACCGTCATTTGGTATTATGATTGCGAGGGGGGACCTTGCAATAGAGGTTGGTTTTGAGCAGATGGCAGTTGTCCAAGAGGAAATATTAAATTTAGCCCATTCTGCCCATATTCCTGTAATTTGGGCAACACAAATACTGGAAAGCCTAACGAAAATCGGGAGACCAACAAGAGCAGAAATTTCCGATGTTTATTTAGGAAGCCGGGCCCAATGTATGATGCTAAACAAGGGAAAGTATATTAAGGATTCCGTTTTATGCCTTGAAAAAATATTATCAATGGTCCACGAGTATAAGGAAAGTAAATATTGCTTTCATAAGAAGAATAATATTTTTTTTATTTAATGGGCAAAAGAGAAAAGAACTATCAGCAGAATAATTAATAAGGGAGCATGGGGTTAAACCTATGCTCCCTAAATGTTATTTTGCCTGCGCTTGTCTAACTAAAAATAAACCAAGGCCAACTAAAATAATAAAGATTCTAATCCCTTGTTGAAGTGATATAACTTCATCCAAAATGAAATAAGCAAGAATGCAAGTTCCAATTGTTTCACCAAGAATACTCATTGTGATAATGGAACTGCTGATCCATTTTAACAACCAATTGAAAATGGTTTGGCCCAAAATGGTTGCGATGAATGCGAGACCAATAAAGGCCCACCATGTATCAGTGGAATAATTAAAGAATGATTGTTGCTGTGTAAGTGCATAAATAGCAAGAAATACGGCACTGCTTCCATAACCAATTACTGAATAAGGAACTAGTGACAAATCTTTACGGACAGATTGTCCAATTAAAAAATACCCAGATATGACTCCAGCAGCAATAAACGCTAATATATCACCGAATAGGGCTTGACCACTTATTTGAAAATCGCCCCAGCCAATTATGAAGCTTCCGAATAGGGCTAATAAACATCCAAACAATGCAACTTTCGAATAGCGTTCCCTATATAAAAAGTATCCGCCAACGATAGTGAATAGTGGTTGTAAAGTAACAATAACCGTTGAACTAGCCACAGAGGTAAAGCGCAATGATTCAAACCATAATACGTAATGAATCGCTAACAGTAAACCAGACAAGATGGCTAATCTCCATTGTCTTTTGGTCAATCTCAACAGCTCTTGGCGAAGTTCCCTTTTGACTAGCCAAAAGGGAAGTAGAATCATAGTTGCAAAAAACAAACGATAAAAGGCGATAATTGCCGAGGGCGCATCAGCAAGCTTAACGAAGATTGCCGAAGTTGATAAAGCAAATACCCCAAAGAATAGTGTTATGTATGAGAAAATAGATCCTTTCATTTGTACACTCCATAAGAAAAACCCACTTACAGCATCTGCATAGTAAATGGGTTCTTTATTATTTTATAAAAACAAAAACTGTTTATGCAGTCTCTTAACCTGGCTATAACTGCAGTAAGTCCTGCAAGGCATGTACTTACATCATAAAGGAAATAGATGTCATATTCGTTTGTTGACCACTTCGATGGTTGGAAATGGCTGACATAACTAAGAATAGAACTAGTATTGGTGCCACAGCCTTCAATGCACCTACAAATAAGGATCCAAATATTGTGATCCATTTTACTGCGTATGAAATCGTAATAGCCAGGATAATACCAATAATAATACCATATTTATATATAAAATTAACATGTAATTTCTTTATTAAGTTATATATAAAGGCTAGATTATACAGGTTATTGCTGTTTTTTTGTCGAAATAATGTGGAGAAGGGAGCAAAGAATATGGTTAAGGTTAAAACTGTAAAAATCGATGGTGAAGAGATTCATATATTTAATAGCGCTGTTTATATTCTAGAGTCTAGTTTGGGTTACACCTTGGACTTGGACATCATTGTAAGCGAAGTTGCTGCAAAGAAATATCGAAATGAAGAAAACTTAATTGTTGAAATGGAATTAGAGGACAGCAGAATGCTTACATTCTATATGAATCTAAAAAGTCTGTCAGGTGGGTTGCCACAGTTAAATCTATTCTGTGAGATAAGTGATGCCAGTGAATACAGTGGTTTCCAAATAGTGAATGAAAATGACCTATCATTTCCGAATATAGAGGCAGGAATAACTTTAGATGAAATAAGAAAATATGAAATGCCAAATGAAAAGGTTACTTTAAAATTAACTTTACCTATAGATCAAGTTGAGTGGCTGAAAAAGAAAAAAAGCAAAGAACTATCCGAAATATTCAAAGAAGTCATTTATGAATATTGGGGGAAAAATAATCATAAATAGCAATTGACAAAATTCGCCTATCACCATATATTGTTATTGGACAGTGGTTAATAAAGTTTAATGAGGGATAAAAATGTCACCAAGAAAAGCAGTAGAACAAGAACTTACACGTGAAATCATAATGGATACAGCACGAGAATTGTTCATGAAGAATGGCTATGAACATGTGTCAATGAGACAAATCTCAAAGGCATTAGGCTATAGTCACGGGGCTATATATTATCACTTTAAGAATAAGGCAGAATTGTTTTATGCACTCGTAAAGGCAGACTTTTTCTTACTTGATCAGAGACTTGAAGACATCATGGCTAAGCCTTTAGATCCGGAAATTAAACTGAAAGAGATTTTCTTGGGATTTATCGAATTTGGTCTAACACATCAAAGTCATTATGAAATTATGTTTCTTATAAAAGACGAAGAAGTGAGAAGTTGTCAGCAACAGGAGCCAAATTTAAGTTATGAGAAATTTGCCAAAGCCATATACCCTTTATGTGGAAACCAAGTCACTTTAACTGAGATTTGGTCTGTGTTTCTGTCCTTACATGGGCTTGTTTCCCATTATTGCAGAAGCGGGCAAACATACGAAGATGTGCGCTCCTTAGCTGAAACTCATGTGAATTTTATTTTAAGAGCGATGTTAAGGAAATAATTTTTTAAATTTTATTGACCATTGGTTAATTTGTAGGAGGAAATTATATGAAAAAGGTATTGGTACTGGGAGCTTCAGGTGGTATGGGTTATTCAATTGTAAAAGAACTGGCGCAAAGAGAAATTGATGTAGTTGCTTTTGCGCGTGGAAAGGAAAAGCTTAATAAGCTTTTTCAGGATGAGGAGAAGGTCACGATCAAATCTGGCGATGTTTTCGACTTAGAGAGTTTGAAGGAGGCGGCTGTTGGAGTAGATACGATTTTTCAAGCAATGAACATTCCATATTCTGAGTGGGAGAAAAAATTACCTGTTGTTATGAACAATATTTTGGAAACAGCAAAACATGCGAATGCAAAACTTGTTTTGGTTGAAAATATCTATGCTTATGGTCGGAACCCGGGTCATTTAGTTTCGGAGGATACTCCGAAAAAGCCTCATACGAAAAAAGGAAACATTCGCTTGCAACTTGAACAGATAGTAAAGCAATCAAGCATGCCTTGCTTAATTGCACACTTCCCTGACTTTTATGGTCCCAATGCTACTAATACAATCCTAAATTATACTTTTGAGGGAGTTATAAAAAACAAAAAGGCGTTATTTGTAGGGGATAAGAAAATTGCACGGGAGTACATTTTTACACCTGATGGAGCCAAAGCCTTAGTAGAACTGGCACTCATTGATTCGGCATACGGTCAGAATTGGAATATACCAGGAAGCGGCGTCATTACAGGGGATGAAATCGTAAATATCTTGCGTGAACATACCAGCTATAGCAAAAAAGTGGGCACGGTAACGAAAGGGATGGTAAAGTTTCTAGGTCTATTTGATAAAAACATGCGTGAAGTGGTAGAAATGTTGTATTTGACAGAGGACCCAGTAGTTTTGGATGGTGGGAAGCTAGAGCAGCTGATCAAAGATATTCCTAGAACACCTTATCAAGACGGGGTAAAACAAACGATAGATTATATGCTTCGTAGTTTAACCTAGTATGAAATTTCTTTTACACTTTGTCTTCACCTGCTGAGTTTTTATTTTTGCAGTTTATTTTCAATAATTTAGGGGTAAAAGCATAAATAGAGATATATTATGAATACTAATTTTGTGTGGAAATATGAATAAAAGGAAGTTTAATACTATGTACTATGAAAAAGTTGAAGCTGGTTGGAATTTTGATAATAGTTATCCTCGATTACCAAAGATGTTTTATAGCAGTCAGAACCCTGAACCTGTTACCGCACCGGAGTTAGTCATATTCAATTCTTCGTTGGCAACCTCACTTGGGTTGAACGATGCGGTGTTAAATAATAATGATGAAGCAGCTTTGTTTGCAGGCAATAAGATTCCTGAGGGTGCAGCGCCACTTGCTCAAGCATATGCAGGTCATCAATTCGGTCATTTTACGATGTTAGGGGATGGACGGGCTGTTTTGCTTGGTGAGCACTTAAGTCCCAATGATGAAAGATTTGATATTCAGCTAAAGGGATCAGGTAGAACCCCTTATTCAAGAGGTGGCGATGGAAGGGCTGTATTAGGTCCAATGCTGCGTGAATATATTATTAGTGAAGCGATGCATGCCCTTGGAATACCGACTACCCGTAGTTTAGCAGTAGTGAAAACCGGAGAGTTGGTATTCCGGGAAACAGCTCTTCCTGGTGCTATCGTCACCCGTGTAGCTTCTAGTCATATTCGGGTTGGTACCTTTGAGTTTGCAGCCAATTTTGGCACTGATGAGGATGTTAGAGCTTTAGCGGATTATACATTGCAGCGACATTTTAGCGGTGCGGATTTTGACACTTCTACTCAATCCAATACCGGTCTGGGTGCAACTTCAGACGCGGATCGCTATCTTTTTCTGCTACAAGAGGTTAGTAAACGCCAGGCTGAGCTAATTGCTAAATGGCAGTTGGTTGGCTTCATTCATGGTGTAATGAATACAGATAATATGGCGATTAGTGGTGAAACGATCGATTATGGCCCTTGTGCATTCATGGATACGTATGATCCTGCAACAGTTTTTAGTTCTATTGATAGGCAAGGACGTTATGCCTATGGAAATCAGCCGCCAATCGGGGGCTGGAACCTTGCCAGATTTGCTGAAACCCTATTGTCATTACTGCATGACGATGAGGACCAGGCTGTTCAGTTAGCCCAGGAAGCAATATCGGAATATCCAAAGCTATTTCATAAGCATTGGTTATCCGGTATGAGAGCAAAGCTTGGCTTATACAATGAAGAAGATCAGGACGAATCACTTATTGAAGATTTACTTAGTTTGATGAAAAAGAATCGTGCGGACTTTACTAATACGTTCCGAGCATTGACCATGAATCGAATTGTGGATACAGGTCTAACTGGGGTTATTCGATTTGATAAGTGGTATGAGGAATGGGAGGCAAGACGCGGCAGACAGCTACAATCAAGATCAGACTCGCAAAAATTAATGCAACACAGCAATCCTGCCGTAATTCCACGCAATCATAGGGTGGAAGAGTCATTAGAAGCAGCAGTAGAACATGGTGACTACACCGTGATGCACCGACTTCTTGAAGTTTTGTCAGACCCTTATGCCTATTCACCCGATCAGGATGAGTATTGTGAATTGCCAGTATCAACAACTGAGCCATATCGAACTTTTTGTGGTACTTGATTAGTGTGATGCGGGAGTGGAGGAGGCTTTGATTCCCGTTTTTCTGATTTGGCTCTTGAAGTGGGAATCAAGCCAAAGAACTCGACCCTGTGTCCGACCCCCCGCGTCTCACACAATTAAAACTGAAATTGACTAGCTAGCTCAACAGGATTTGCACAAGTCATTGCCTCAGACATAATACAGATGCCACTTGCACCCATTCCCGCAACCACACCAACATTATTTCTAGTGATCCCGCCAATGGCGAACACCGGGATCGTAACGGCTTGGCATACTTCCTTTAGAAACTGAAGCCCTCTTGGTGGCACTCCTTTTTTACAATCGGTTGAAAAGATATGACCGGCAACCAGATAGGTGGCACCTAACTTTTCAGCTTCTTTTGCCTCCTCGATTGAATGAACAGAGGCACCAACCTGAGAGAATCCCACTAATTCATTTTGAAAGCTTCTCAGGTTATCCATTGATAAATGGATATTCGGCAGTTTTAGCTTTAAAGCAGTCCTTACATTTTGGTTAATAATAAGTGGGACCTCATTTTCCTTACAGATTTTATTAACAACAAAAGCCAATGCTTCATATTCGATTTGAGTTAAGTCTTTTTCCCTTAACATGATGCCATGTGGCTTGCCCTTAGCGATTTGTGCAATTCGAGTTAATAAATCATCCTTACAAAGCTTCCGATTTGTTACACATATGAGCATGTTGGATATCCTCCAATTAAACTCTAATATAATCCGTATAAACAGGTTGCAATCCTTTACTGACAATCATTTCATGAACTTCCCTGATCGAACGTTCATCGGAAATTTCGAACTGTTCGTCACCTTTTTGTTCGTCATCGTGGCCACCCACACCAACATTTACACCAGCTGACATTTTTGTAGCAACCATACCAATTACATTATCGCGAAATTCTGCTCGTTCACGAGTTGAAATTGTAACTCCGGCAAAAGGCATTAATAAGCGATAAGCAAGCATGACTTGCAGCAACTGCTTTTCATGAACATCTTTAGAATTATTATTCGCATTGTTTTTAAAAGGTCTTAACCGCGGAACGGAAAACCCAATCTCAGCATGTGGGTATTTTTGCTGAATCAATGTTGCATGTAAACCAGCTGCAAAAGCGTCCTTGCGAAAATCGTCTAGCCCAAGTAAGGCACCAAATGACACGCCACGCATCCCTCCCAATAATGCACGCTCTTGGGCGTAAAAACGGTAAGGGAAAATTCGCTTTGAGCCCCATAAGTGGACCTCTGCATATTTATCAGGATTATAAGTTTCTTGGTAGACTGATACGAAGTCAGCACCACAATTGCGTAGATAGGTATATTCTTCAACATTTAATGGATAAATCTCGATGCCAACTGTTTTAAAATATTTTGTTGCCAATTTAATTGTTTCACCGATATACTCAACATCGGATTTATAGCGGGATTCACCAGTTAATAAAAGAATTTCCTCAAGACCGGTTGCCGCAATCGCTTTTAGCTCATTTTCTGCATCTTCCTTTGAAAGGGTGGCGCGTTGAATTTTGTTGGTAGCTTTAAAGCCACAATATACACATTCATTTTCGCAATAATTCGCGATGTATAGAGGTGTAAATACGGAAATAGAATTCCCAAAGTGCTTTCTTGTTTCAAGATTGGCCTTTCTTGCCATATCCTCTAAATAAGACAGGGCAACTGGAGAAAGTAGTGCTCCAAAATCATCAATGGAAAGATTGTCTTTATGTAGAGCAATTTCCACATCTCTACTGGTATATTGGTGATAATCATATTTTTTAACAGTAGATAACACTTTTTCCAGCAAATCTGATTCAATGACATCCATATCATCCAGATACTTCATATGATCTATTCTTTTGATCGCCATATTAATCCTCCAAAAATCCAGTCAAAGGGCTTGATGCCTCTGCTTTAAAGTCTAAAACCCGGCCTAAGCCTGCAAGATAGGCTGATCGACCTGCTTCAATTGCAAGTTTGAAAGCCTTCGCCATTAAAGCTACATCACCAGCAGTGGCAACAGCAGTATTGCACATGATCGCATCAACGCCCATTTCCATAGCCTCGCAAGCCTGTGATGGACGACCAATACCTGCATCTACAATGATAGGGACGTTTATTTCATCAACTAATATTTGGATAAAATTCTTAGTCGCAAGACCCTTATTACTTCCAATTGGAGCTCCTAGTGGCATGACAGCGGCTGCCCCGGCATCTACCAATGATCTTGCTACATATAAATCCGGATACATATAGGGCATGACAATAAATCCTTCTTTAGCGAGGATTTCGGTCGCTTTAATAGTTTCATAGTTATCAGGCAGTAAATATTTGGAATCATGGATCACTTCTAATTTTACAAAATTACCACAGCCAAGCTCTCTTGCGAGACGTGCAATACGAACGGCTTCTTCCGCATTTCTGGCACCTGAAGTGTTGGGGAGTAATGTAATATTCTCAGGGATATAATGAACAATATTTTCTTCTCCACCAGTATTGGCCCGTCGTAGCGCAAGCGTTACTATTTCAGCCTCACCATATTCCACAACTGCTTCCATCAGGTCTAAAGAAAATTTTCCTGATCCCAAAATAAATCTTGATTGAAACTCATATCCGCCAATTACTAATTTATCAGTCATATTATAAAAATCCTCCTAAAATTTACGTTTTTATGAGCCGGAGTTCCCGACCCTCTGTCCCGGTCAGCTCAACCCCCACCAACAAAGGTGACGACTTCTAGTGTATCTTCATTTGTAAGCAAGACTTCTTGATATGTATCCTTGGGGATAATCTCACCATTGTGTTCAACAACAATAATTCCTATATTGTAGTGTTGGAGCATTAAAAAATCATATAATGTATGCTGTTTTTCTAATTCAATATATGAACCATTTACTTTCACCTTGCCCACCCTTTCTAAAAATATGCAAAAAAAAGCACAAAATGGCCTTACACCTTTTCGGTGGTGTACCCCATTTTGTGCTTCGTCTTTTTTTGTAATTAAAATATACAAAACATTCGTAGCAAAGTCAAGAGAATGCTAATTTATTAACTTTATTCAGCAGAAGTCCCTCACTTCCATAAGTGGTGTGATGAATGCAAGTTGGTATTTTAAATTCAGTGGGGGTACAAACCCCTGCTAAATAAAGTTAAAGCCTCCGGCGGATGCCTCAGATTTTCAAAGGTAATTTTTCGAGCAAGCTCGAAAAAATCTGGGCGCAAATACGCCAAGGCGAATTTGATCTTTATTATTCAGCAGAAGTCTCCCACTTCCAAAGCTTTAGTTTAAGTATATGGAAAAAAATCTGTGTCTGCATTTTGGATATGACCAATAATGAGATCATTGACAATAAATGAAAAGAATTCAGCTAGTTTCAGATCGCCCGCTTGATAGGCCTTTTTAAATTGGAATACTTTATCTAGTAATGCATTATGAATTTCGGCATGGTTTTCATAATCCGGATACCCCGTTTCAAGCAATATTTGCTCCTCATCGTGGAAATGCTTAATTATACAGTCTAAAACCTTATTAACCTCTGGCATGATTTTATCCTTTTCGACCTCTGCAAGGAACAAATATAATAGACTATTAGCACTTTCGACTAGCCCCCGATGCCCTTCGTCAATCACGGGATTGCCACTTTTCCAATCCACTTTCCATTTTATCTCAACAGGAGCGTTAAGTGGACGGTCTTGGTCTTCAGAAAGAAAAACCCGGTTTCTTCCTGCCTCTTTAGCCTGGTACATCGCTTTATCTGAACGTTTGTACCAGCTACAATAGGATTCAAACTTTATTCTTTCGGCAACGCCGAAACTGGCAGTTAAATGACCAACAATCGGGTATCTATATTTTTTCATCGTTTGACGAATATTTTCTGCTAGGGCAAGTGCTTCTTGAATGGAGCTTCCGGGCATGATAATCACAAATTCCTCTCCGCCCAGCCTAACGAGGAAATCAGGGTTGCAAATTAAACTAATTGCAAGCTTAGCTGTTTCTTTTAGCACCTCATCGCCAACTGGATGCCCCCAAATGTCATTAATACGCTTGAAGTGATCTAAATCAAAAATAACCATTGAAAGAGGTCGATGATCACGGTCCGCACGTGACATTTCTTTTTCAATCCATTGATCTAAGAAATGGCGATTGTACAGACCAGTTAATTCATCTTTAATGGCAAGATCGGTAAGGATTTTATTTTTTTGCTCTAATTTTTTCGTAAGTGTAAGAAGGTTTCTATTATTATTAAAGAGCTCCCTCTCCAATTTTTGCGTTTTCTCATTAAGTTCATATTCTGTTGTTACATCATGATAAATACAACCAATCAATTCACGACGCAATGGAAAAACAAGGACACGAATCCATTTTTGGATCGAATCAAGGTGTATATCAAACTGGGTGGAAGTAAAATTCACAACAGCATTTTGAATGAGTTCCTTCCAGTGCACTTCGCCTTCCCATCCTTTAGGGAAAACTTGATAGAATGTCTTATCAATTAGATCAGTTTCTTGAATTTTAAATAAATCCTCAAAGGCCTTATTTAACAATAAATATTCATAGCCATTAGGCATACCTTCGTTGTCAAATATAACTCTATGACATGAATAGGCAATAGGAGCCTTTTTAAAGAACTTTTGAAAACAGTGTTCCCCCATAAATTTACCCTCATTCCATTCATTTCCTTTTTATTTTAATTATAATAGATTTTGTAGCTATAAACCGTGAGCTTTGTAGCAACTTTTAGAAAAATACTGGAAAAACAATTTGGTATTTCGTGTATACTAAATTTTATGGGAAAACGGACAACAAGGGGGATAAGCGTGAAGGGGCAGGTAAGATTAATTACAGCAATGTTGATTTTTGGTAGTTTGGGTATTTTCGTAAAAAATATAAATCTATCATCGAGTGAAATTGCTCTTTATAGGGGGGTAATCGGGAGTATATTTTTAATTTGTGCTAGTTTTTTGGTAAAACAAAAGCTTTCTTTTAAAGCGATTAAAAGGAATGGTATTCTTTTAATTTTATCTGGAGCAGCCATTGGCTTTAATTGGATCTTTTTGTTTGAGGCTTATCGTTTTACTACTATATCAAACGCAACGATCAGCTATTATTTTGCGCCCGTGTTTGTTATGGCACTTGCTCCTATGATTTTAAAAGAAAAGCTAACGGCAGGTAAGGTAAGTAGCATTATTGTGGCTATGATCGGTTTATTTTTAGTTGTTAATAATGGGGGTAGTAGTGCTAGCGGTTCATATAATCATACAGTAGGAATATTATATGGATTGTCAGCTGCTGCTCTATATGCAAGTGTTATTCTAATGAATAAATTTATTAAAAACTTATCGGGCTTTGAGACGACGTTAATTCAATTAATGCTGGCATCGCTCGTGTTAACACCTTATGTGTATTTGAAAGAGGATATCACGGATGTAACAGCGCTTAGCCTTCAGTCGATTGTTTTCATTTTGATTATTGGTATTGTTCATACAGGCTTTGCCTATTATTTGTATTTTGGTGCCATTAAAGAGCTTAAAGGGCATACGATTGCAATTTTAAGTTATATTGATCCGATTTCGGCTGTGATCTTTGCGGCGATATTTTTAAGCGAAAGTTTGAGTTTCTTGCAAATGATCGGTGGTGCGCTTGTTTTAGGTTCGACCTTTATTGGTGGAAGGGGAACTTCCAAAAAACGTAAAAAAGTGAAGATGAGACGGAAAACGGTCTAAGAGTAAGGGTGAATGGGTCTTCAACTAAGGCATGAAGACCCAACCCCCCTCCACCTACATGAAAAGCCCCATTAAGCATAAAATATTTCCAAATGACTAGTTGGAGATGTGAATGATGGCATTAACTCAAAAATGTATTGACCTATGCGGTGTTAAAATTTATTGTGAATATTCCTTCGTTGAAAATCGGCCTCCACTTCTCCTCATTCATGGAGTGGCGGCTACTTTGTATACATTCAATTCCCTAATTCCTTTATTAAATGAACATTTCTCAATCATTGCTATTGATCTGCCCGGGTTTGGCAGGAGTGAAAAGCCATCCTCTTTTATATTTTCATTTCAAAACTATGCTAAAATAGTCGCAGCCTGCATTGATTATTTTAAATTAGATCATGTAAATATTGTAGGGCACTCAATGGGTGGACAAATTGCCTTATATACAACGAAAATGATTCCAGAAAAAATAAATAAATTGGTGTTAATATCAAGTTCCGGTTACTTAAAAAGGGCAAACAAAGCAATCATCTTCTGCACGTTTCTTCCTTTTTTCGGGTATTACGTCAAACACCAAGTACATAAACAAGAGGTAAAAGACGTTTTGAAAAATGTCTTCTATGATCATTCGCTTATTACCGAAAATCACGTCAGAGAATTCGGAAGGCCATTGGAGGAAAAGGGTTTTTATACTTCATTATTAAGATTATTAAGATATCGTGAAGGAGATTTAAGTAGTGAGGACCTGAAAACAATTGACAAACCGACATTATTACTTTGGGGGAGGGAAGATCGAGTGGTGTCCTTTCGTATTGGTGAAAGACTGGCAGATGATCTTCCGAATGCGAAGCTCATAACATACGAAAAAGCGGGTCATTTATTAACTGAAGAACGTTCCCAGGAGGTTTATCAAGCAATTTTAGACTTTATTTAGTTGATCTATTGTAAAATACTGTTAAGGATAATATAGGAAATATAAATACATAAAACCAAAAGTCCATGGGGGAATTAGTATGAGTGTGGAAAATACTTCAGATCGAAAGAGATTAATGGCCAACCTTTTTAAAGCACGTTTCCCTTTTCTCTATTTGTCTACATGGGAAGAGGATCGGGCGCTATCATTGATTCGTTCAATTGCTGCAAATAAAGAATTAATTAAGACTCCGAGAAAGGTTATAACGTGGAAAATCACGACAGGTATTGCTGGTGAAGAAGCAGGCAAGGGAGATACAAAGACAGCTCTAAAGGCTCTTGAATTCATTGAGAATTATCAGGGACCAGCAATTTTTGTACTGCACGATTTTCATATATTTTTCGAAGAAGATGGTCGTCAGCCCGATTATCAAGTCATTCGAAAGCTTCGAGATATTGTTTCAAGCTTAAAGCAAAGCCCTAATCCGAAGAATGTTGTGTTTCTCTCACCGGTATTAAGATTGCCGCATGATTTAGAGAAGGACATTACAATTGTTGATTTTGATTTGCCAACCTTTCAAGAAATTATGCTAATCCTTGAGGAAATGATTGAAGTTAATAAACAAAGCGGGCGAATTGAGATTCAATTAGATGAAGAAGAAAAAGAAAAGCTTGTAAAAGCTGCACTGGGTCTGACTCTGGCTGAAGCCGAAAATGCTTTTGCTCGAGCGATGGTGGAAGACGGAAAATTGTCTATCGCCGACGTTGAAGTGATTTTACAGGAAAAAGAACAAATTATTAAGAAAACAGGCATTTTAGAATTCGTCACAAGTAAATTAAATATGGCGGATGTAGGTGGCCTGGAAAATTTAAAGCGTTGGCTAAAAAAACGTAATAAATCTTGGCTGGAATCAGCTCAAAAATATGGACTGCCATCACCAAAAGGGGTGTTGATTACTGGTGTTCCCGGTTGTGGTAAAAGTTTAATAAGCAAGGCCATTAGTGAAATGTGGCAGCTTCCATTATTAAGACTCGATATTGGGAAAATATTTAGTGGAATTGTTGGAAGCAGTGAAGAAAATATGAGAGGTGCTATTCAAACGGCCGAAGCTATTTCTCCTTGTATTTTATGGATTGATGAAATTGAGAAAGGCTTTAGCGGCATTAACTCAGCAGGTGACGGTGGGACATCCTCGCGTATTTTTGGTCAATTTTTAACATGGATGCAGGAAAAAGAAAAGCCAGTATTTGTGATTGCGACAGCTAATAATATTTCAAGCCTGCCCCCGGAAATGCTTCGTAAAGGCAGATTTGATGAAATATTCTTTGTAGATTTACCAACACATCGTGAAAGAGTAAAGATATTCAAAGTTCATTTGAATAAAAGATTAAAGGACCCAGCGGTTATCGGGGATTTTAAAATAAAGAAAGAAAATCTGGACTTTCTTGCAGGATTGACGGAAGGTTTTGTCGGTGCAGAGATTGAGCAGGTAGTTATTAATGGTTTATTTGAGGCATTTTATGAAGAAAGAAGTGTAACATTAACAGACTTTGAGAAAATCTGTAATCAATTCGTTCCATTATCGGTAACACAAGCGGAACAAATCAAAAGGATCCGAGATTGGGCCAATGTAAGGGCTGTTGCAGCAACACCGAGAGAGGACAGGGTAGACTACATTGAAAACAATGAGGAGATGAGTATAGGTGATGATATCAACTCGTCACGAGGCGGCCGTACAATTGATTTTTAGGAGAGGTGATTATTAATGAGTATTGAATTGGTGCTGATACCAGTAGGGATTGCTGTGGCTCAATCAATAGGTGCCATGATTGAAAAAAATTCTACAAATGAAACCTATAAAATTCAAACTGTTATGAAGAGGCAACATCTATTGCAAAAGGCAATAGAACAATATGGTTGTGATGTTCATGAAATCAATAAGCAAAATTGCGAGACTGAAATAGGTGATATTAAAATCTATTTTCAACAGGGCGAAGATGGAATTTTTGAAGCTGTGTTTGATGAAACAGTTGAGATGGAGCATGCATTGGAATTTATCGAAAACCTCCACTCCGAGTATAAATATTTAATCCAGCAAGAAACGTATCAAAAGCTTTTACAAGAAGCAAGTGAAAAAGGCTTGGTGTTGGAATCCGAGGAAAGACAGCAAGACCGCTCAATATTACTAACATTTAATGTAAGTCAATAGAGAGGTGATACCATGAACGAGAAAAAGTTGAAAATTAGAATAACAGAAGATGGGGAAATTTTCGCTGAGACAGTAGGCATTAAGGGGAAAGATTGCATGCAATATATTAAGCTGCTTGAGGAACTTCTTGGTGCTGAATCCGTTGATTCTAAATATACAAAGGAATATTATGAGACAGAAGTGCAAACAATTCGTCGAAATAACCAGATAATCAGGGAGGAGTAATGAGTGGTGAAAATCACGAATAAAGGGAGAGTATGGGAAGTAAGAAATTCGCTATGGATGCTTTGGGCTATCCTTACATTTGGGTTATTAAACTATGTTTCGTTTTTTTACGTGTCGTATAAAGTCAGACAAAGAAAGTGGTTTATAGCCGGCCTTATTTATTCAATTTTATTTATTTTGGTCATGACAGCTACCGAACTTCCAGAAGATCACTGGTTTTATAATGCTGCCTTGTTTACCTATATAATAGGTTGGATTGTATCGATCGTTCATGTTTTTAAAATACGAACTGAGTATTTATTAAGACTAGAGGCCAAGCTTTTGTCCGGTCCAAGTGAAATTCAGTCTTTAAAGCGGCAAATTGCACGAGAATATGCTCAAGCGAATTCAGAGCGAGCAGATCATTCTTTTTCAAAACCAATTAAGAATGTGCTTGATACGGAAACCACTAATCAGAATGAGGGGATTCAAGGGAATTATTCAGAAGGTAATGTCATTGATATTAACAAGGCTACAGAGGAAGAAGTTGCAAAAGTTCCCGGTATTGGCACCCTTTTTGCCAAAAAAGTAATTTCAATACGGGAAGAGGTTGGCGGATATAAGTCATTTAGCCACTTTGTTGAAGTACTATCAGTTAAACCGCATCTTGTAGAAAAAATAAAACCATATCTTCATTTTCCGGAGGAAGCAGTGCCGCAGCAAATGAAAAAATATGAAGGAAGAATTGTCGATTTCTAATGGATTTATTTATTCATCGTTATTTACCAGTCACTACTGTAGAGGGCCCGGGGAAAAGATTTTGTATTTGGGTCCAAGGCTGTTCCATTCGCTGTGAGGGATGTGGTGTTCCTTGGACATGGAATAAGGAAAAGGGTCGTGCCATTAGCATTGAACAACTTTTTACTGAAATTAAGAAAAGCAAACAGGAAAATGGTATTGAAGGTGTAACTTTTCTTGGTGGTGAACCATTCGATCAGGCCATGACGCTCGGAAAGCTTGCTATGATGGCAAAAGATCTCGGTTTAACAGTTATGACATTTTCGGGTTATCTTTATGAGGATCTACAGAAAAGAGATGAGTGTCAGGATTTGCTCGCAGTTGCTGATCTGTTAATTGATGGTCCTTTTGTAAAAAGTAAACTAGATTTAAAAAGACCCTGGGTTGGCTCTTCTAACCAACGCTATCATTTTCTAACATCGGCATACAAGCATTTAGAAAATAATCTTGAATCCATTGGAAATAAACTAGAAATAAGAATTTATGATGATGGAACTGTATCTATCAATGGAATGGCAACACAACAAACGTTAAGTGAGCTGTTCTCCAAAGATGAGTTTAGGAACTAAATAAATAGATGTTAAAAAGCCGTCTTAAAGGACGGCCTTTTGCATCCTGGATTCCCGATATGTATAACGATGAAAAACATCCAGATTCATTGTAACAACAACGATTCCGGGTGTTTTTTGTTGTTTTTTTCATCGTTATAAATTATAATATATAACGATGGAGGAGGGAT
>DULJ01000090.1 GCA_012840465.1 Caryophanales bacterium | reverse complement strand
CTACTTCCCGCATTACTTCACCAGGTAAATACTTGTGAAAGAAATACTTCGCTATACGGAGTTCAACTTCTTCAGGAATCATTTGGATGCCGCCAATCCGTGACGTTCTCTCATGGAGACCTTACCGTCAATAAGTATGTTGTAAGAATCGTGCACGATTCTGTCTAGAATTGCGTCCGCCAATGTACCTTCACCAATTTTATCATGCCACCCTTTAGGGTCGAATTGAGAACAAAATATGGTGGAACCACACTGATGGCGTGCTTCTATGATTTCAAGAAGATCTCTGGCTTCGGTCTCCTTTAATGGAGTTAATAGCCACTCATCTAAGATGAGTAAGTTTACATTCTTGTATTTTTTCAAAGCCTTTCTGTACGTTCCCTCTCCTCGTGCGATTGCCAATTCGTCCAATAGATCAGGCAATCGAATATATTTCACTTTGTAAAATTGACGGCATGCAGCGATGCCAAATGCACAGGCTAAATACGTCTTCCCATTTCCCGAAGCACCCATTAATATAATGTTGTGATGCTCTTCAATATAAACACCATTTGCTAATCGCAAAATTTGCGCTCTATCTAGCTTTCTATCTGGATGATATTCAATATCCTCAATACATGCCTGCGTATCGCGTAACTCAGCTGATTTGATTAAGCGATCAAGTTTATTGTTTTGTCTTCTGGACCATTCGATATCAACGAGTAACCCAAAGCGTTCTTCGAAAGACAGTTCTTGATAATCTCGATTTCTCAATTGCTCTCTATATGTTTCTGCCATCGCAGACATTCTCATTTCATTCAATTTTGTTAAGGTGTTATCAATTGTCATTATTATTCCCTCCGTAATAATCAGCGCCACGAGTGAATCCGTAAGCGTTATCATTCTTTTGTCTGCTAAATTGCTTGCTTGTACCCTCTAATGGTAATTTATCGTGTCCTGTTTTTAGGATGGTTTGTATGCTTTTAAGTTTTGGTCTTGGCGTATAAGACAATACTCTTTCACACGCCTTCTCTATGCGTTCGATAGAGTATTTATCTGCCAGTTTCACCAATGCATAGGCGGATTTAAGACCCTGCTTTTCCATAGGATAAGATTCTAGAATTCTTTCAATGGTTAGTAAGGTGGAAGGACCAGTTGTGGCACCCCACTCTAATATAAATTCCTTATCAAATGATGCATACTTTCTATGATCCCTAGGCATATGATCAGGGATAGTACTGAAATCCCCACCGGACTTAGTTGATCTTTTATGCGAAGCTATTCGGTTATTTTTATAAAATACTTCAATTATATTTCTCGTTACTCGAACGTCTACCGTACATTTGATATAATCATAGGGAACCGAGTAATAGTTATGATCAACTTTGATATGGTAGTCAGGCTGGACAACGGTCTTTGCCCAGCTGGCAATCTCATATGGTGAATGAGGCAGGGGGGTCAATGCAAATTTTTCTTCTTCTAAAAATGCTTCCTGCCTATTTCCCTTTCTCTTCTGGAAAGGCTTTGTATTCACCACTTCTAACTTTTCTTTGATTGCTTTATTTAGTTCAGCCAGGGAAAAGAACTTTTCATTGCGAAGAGAAGCGATAATCCACGTTGATATATGACCGACATTACCCTCTACACTTGGTTTGTCCTTAGGGTGCCGTACACGTGCTGGGATAATAGTAGTCTGGTAATATTCAGCCATCTCCTGATAGCTTAAATTAATAATAGGGTCGGTACGTGAAGCCTTTGTCACTCCAGTCTTCAAGTTATCCGGAACAATTATTCTTGTAACTCCCCCATAAAATTCAAAAGCATGAATATGAGCGGTAATCCAACTCTCTACATCCATGGATAGAAAGCCTTCCACATAGGCGTATTGACTGCAGGGCAATGCAGAAACAAAAATATAAACAGGAATTTTTTCTCCAGTAAAATTATTTGTGAGATACATCGTTTGCCCAGCCCAGTCCACTTCCATTTGTTCTCCGGGCTTTCTTTTGATACGCATGGTAGCTTTGGTTTTTCTTGCATAATTGTTGTAAAATCTACAAAACTGACGATAACTGTAAGGTATTTCATCGTTTGCCCTGCACTGTAAAGAGTACTCGTCCCATAAAAGGGAAAGTGTAACACCTGACTTAGCCAATTCCTTGTGAATATACTCCCCATCAGGTATTCGCCGATGGTCCAAGGATGACTTTTTCTCAGGGAATAATATCATTTGTAGGTCTAGATCTGTCACATCCTTTTCAATTGGCCACTGAATATTCTTCTCATCTGCTCGCCTAATGACTTCTCTAATCGTATTCCTAGAATGACCACAGCTTGAAGCTATCCCCCTTTGCGTGACTTCCTGTGCATGAAGCCGTAAAATTTCACGATACTTAATCAAAAAAAAACCTCCTATATAATGAATTTGCACGTATGTGCCCCTTCATTATATAGGAGTGGTTGGGTCAGTCCTGTCTTAATTGGGTCAAATTCATGTCCAAGGTGGATCAGAAAGATGGCATCACTGGGGCAATTCGATGGCTGTAATCAGTGGAGAGAGTAGAAATTTTCTTACCAGTGCATTTTGTTTTTGTATTGAAGAGTGGGATGAGGGTGAAAGATGAGTAAAAAAGTTAGACCAAATTATTAAAAAATAGTTTGATGGTAAAAGGATGTATAGTAAAATGTAGCTACTATTGGTTATATTTGTATTAATATTGGTAAGAGTTTTAAAACATTCTCTTTTTATGTCATTTCGTAAAAAGATAATAATAAACCTATCTGGTAATCATTATTAATATAAACTTTTGAGAGGGGAAGTTCGATGAAACGGATAATATTGTTAGGGGTATTGGTGGTTATTGGGTTACTTGGTTATTACGGTTATACTATCTACAATCAGCAAAATAAAGATCATTTGAGCCTAAGAATAGATGAAGATGGTATAAGAGGGAGTATTAACTACAGAAACTCAACAAATAAGTTAGGGGATAAAATTAACGATTTCTTAGATAAATCTGATGACGAGAAAGAGGATGGCATTTCAATTGATGCAAAAGGGGACTACTTATCAGAAGTCGAATCTGTAATGGATAAAGCAACTGATACTTTTAACAGATTAACAGAAGAGAAACAAAGAAGAGACTATGAAAAAAGGATGAAGGAAGAAAATGAAAAAGTTTTAACACCTGAAGAACAGGAGAAAATAGATAAAGCTGTTGAAAATCAATTAAAACCAACATTCGTTATTGAAGGCGAAAATCAAACTAATGATTCTATCAAGGAAGAAAATAATGAAACTGATTTGAAATTGTTAAATGATAGCAGGCTTAGGACAAAAGCAGAAATAGGAAAATGGGGGAATAATTCGTTAATTCCAGATTCAGTATACGAAAATGAGGTTTCCAAACTAATTTCTAAGTTAAAACAAGCTGAAGAATCTTATAAAGAAAAATGGGGAGAATACGCACCTGGTATGGGGGACTATAACAAATACTTAAAAAGACAGTAGGCCATTCACTCCTGCAAGAAATTGTCAATGTTTTTTATAAGCAACTAGATTATAAGAATCAAATTATTTTCTGGAAGTTTGTGAGATAACGAAGGTTATAGTTGAAAGTGAGTTAATATTTCTTATGAAACCTATGAAAATAGGGGGATAAAACTTTAAATCAGTAATACTTACGTTAGGAAACTTGATAAAATTCAATATATCCCTTTCAACGTCTCGTCCCATGTTGAGACGGTTTGTTTGATGTCTAGAAAGTAAAGCCCGGAAAGCCTTGAAAATACTAGGTTTCAAAAAATGAAAGTAAATCTATCAACTAGACTTTAACCCTCGATGTGTGACTTTGGAAACATATCGAGGGTATATTTTCGGGTGAAATTTGAGCCTAAAATTAATCAGGGTTGAGTTGACAGAATAGATAAATTCGTACGGTTGTGGAGATAGGATGGATGTAAATATTACCATAGGTACATTGCACTAACCATGAGTGTAGGTCTATTGTTTGGCGATGCGTAAGCCGCCTAGAGGAAAAGGGATCTGATAGTTCCTCCCCAACATCAACGAGGGAATATTGCAGATTGCGGTTGTAAAAGCTATCAACTAGCTATTAGCAAAAAAAGAACCCTTTCTCTCAACGTTTACAGAAAAACATAAGCACTGTATTTAATGAAGAAAATGATAATGCCACTGATGACATTGATAGCAAATTGGAAGAATTACAACAACAGCTTTTTATACAAGCAAAGTCGAACAATGACTATGAAGATGTGGCTGATGAAATCTACCGCCTTCGAGAATTAAAGCAAAATGCACTTGTTGAAAATGCAGAGCGAGAAGGAAAAAGGCAACGAATCGCTGAAATGGCTGACTTCTTGAATGAACAATCCTGCGAGTTGGAGGAATATGATGAGCAGTGAGTAAGGTGGCTTATTGAAAAGGTAACGATATTTGATGAAAAGCTGACCATTGAATTTAAGTCTGGGATTAAGCTTGAAAAAGAAATTTAAACGAAATACTGTACGAGCTCATGTCACATATGTTTTACCATCTCTAGATGGGTTTTAATTTAAGATTCGCAAATGAATTTGACTTTAATCAATACACTTTGATAATATGTTACATAAGATAAATATGAAAGGGTGAACCAATTACATGAGCAATTAGTCCTATTATTAGAAAACATCACAAGTTTTAAATGAACAGAAAAATACTGCTTTTTTGTCATGACTTGGATGATTGGTTTTCAGAATAGGATTGGATTGTTATATGTGATTGACCTTGAAAGACATAGGTTTTTTAAGGTATATACCTATGCGGTTACAAGCCTCCTATTCTGTATAGAAATAGGGGGTATTTCTGTTTCCCCCTAAAAAGGAGATGGAAATATGCTATTATTTGAAGGAATATCGTTAAAACACTATGTTCAGGAGAGACTCTTGTTCGATATAGAGTTGTTGCAAATACATGATAAACAGCGAATTGGTTTAGTTGGTAGGAACGGAAGCGGAAAAACGACATTATTAAATATTATTCAGGGAGAGATTTATCTTGATGAGGGAAAAGTTAATCTATTCACATCTATCAAACTAGTGCCACAATTTAAAAATATAAACATATGCAAAAGTGGGGGAGAAATAACACAATCATATCTTCAAAGTGCTTTTAATGAATCACCGGGATTATTACTATTAGATGAACCAACAACTCATTTAGATTATGAACATATTGTCTGGTTAGAAAATAATCTACATGATTTTCCTGGAGCACTTTTAATTGTTTCGCACGATCGAGCATTTCTTGATCAGGTATGTACCGAAATTTGGGAAATCGAGGATGCTACGATAACAGTATATAAAGGAAACTATAGTGAATATGCTAATCAAAAGACATTAGAAAGAAAACAGCATCAAGTAGCATTTGAAAAATACGAGAAAGAAAAGCAAAAAATAGAGGAGGCTATACGTAAAAAAGAAGAAAAAGCACAACGTGCAACAAAGAAGCCCAAAAATTTAAGTGCGTCAGATGCAAGGCAAAAAGGAGCAAAGCCATATTATGCGAACAAACAAAAGAAACTAAGCAAAACGGTCTCTGCTTTTGAAACGAAATTAGAACAATTGAAAGAAGTAAAAAAGCCGAGAGAACTTCCACCAATTAAAATGAATGTAATAAATGAACACGCAATAAATAACAAAATAATAATTCGTGGCGAAGAAGTGTTTGGAAAAATGGGGAAGAATCTGCTCTGGAATCCATTTAATTTTTATGTTCGTAGCGGAGAAAAGATAGCCGTTATTGGTTCAAATGGGACGGGAAAAACGACGTTATTAAAGAAAATTATTGATGAGGGACAGGGAATTACCATATCACCCGCTGTTAAAATTGGTTATTTTTCACAACATATAACTATTTTGAAAGAACAAAAATCAATATTAGAAAACATCCAATTATCATCTAAGCAAAATGAAACGATGATTAGAACCGTGTTAGCTAGGATGCATTTTTGGGAAGATGATGTTTATAAAAAAGTGGCAGTATTAAGTGGTGGCGAGAAAGTAAAAGTTGCTTTAGCTAAATTGTTTTTAAGTGAAGTGAATTTGTTAGTGTTAGATGAGCCGACAAATTTTTTAGATATCGAATCATTAGAAGCACTTGAAACACTAATAAAAAGTTACAACGGTACTATCATTTTTGTAACTCATGATCGTATGTTCATTAAAAATGTAGCGACAAAAGTATTAGAAATTGAAAATAGAGAAGTAACTGTTTTTGACGGCACATATGAAGCTTATGAGGAGCGGGTAAAACCTGAAAAAAAGGATATAAATGAAGACAAGCTCTTATTAATTGAAATTAAAATATCGGATGTATTAGCTAGGTTAAGTTTAGAACCTTCAAAAGAATTAGATGCTGAATTTCAGAGGTTATTAAATGAAAAGAGAAAACTCATTGATCACCAATCTTGAATCAATTGTATTTTAATATTATGGATATATTCCCGTCTACCGATAGTGCCAAAAACGCAGTGGATATGTTTCCGAGAACGGAGGGGTTGAAAGACATTCGTTCTGTCCTATCGAGCCATGTTGAGTGTTGTGTAGTGCTATATCACAAAGAATATATGGATAAGGAAACAGGAAGAGAAATGAATATTGAAGTAGCAGCGGAATTGTAATTTAACTGTGATAAAGGGCATCTGCATGATATGTAGGTGCCTTTTACTGTGGTCAAATATTCCAAATGCTAATTCTATGCAGTTTTTAACTCCACAATTCATCCAAGTTGTTTATAATCCATTTTTTCAATGAAAATTAAGAACAATATCATGGAAACTTTCAGATAATTTGGGGAAATTAATTTCCATCAGTGGTACCATTTAACTATATAGATATTAGTTGGAGGGATAAACTTGAAAATAAAACTGACTATATTAATTTTATCTATAGTTTTATTAACGTCATGTAATAATAGTCAAAATGTAGAAAATAATAATGAGCAATCCACCTTCTATACATGTAGTAATTAAAGTTTTTTTCTGTGTATTCCGCTAAAGGAACCGGGTAAAAATCTTGCTGACAGATAGGATATCATAATGAATCCATATGCTATAATCTAGATAAAGTAATAGGCTAAAGGAGGTCAAATCAATGAGGTGGAATGAAGTACGTAAGCAATTTCCAAATCGGTGTGTCTTAGTTGAGTCGCTTAGAGCAAAAACGGTTAATGACGAAAGAATTATCGAAGAAATGTCTGTTATTGATGACTTCGGTAATGGTAATGCTGCATGGAAGGTTTATAAAAAGTTACATGCAGAAGACCCAAATCGTGAACTTTATATTTTTCACACTAATCTCCAAGAAATAAAAGTGATAGAGCAGCCATACGTTGGAGTTCGGAGGAAAATATGAAGATAAATATGATTGATCACTT
>DULJ01000001.1 GCA_012840465.1 Caryophanales bacterium | reverse complement strand
ATGGCCTTCTTCATATGCAAATGGATTGGCGACTGAGAGAAGCACAGAGTGAAGGTATCTGTATTACACAGCTCGAAGTACAACAATTGGATAAGATTTATGTGGAAGAGCAGAAAAAATTTTATGATCAAATTATTATGCTCACAGGTATGGTTGATCCAAGTAAAAAGGCAAAGGTTGCCAAAAGTGCATTAAAAGATGTAACTAAATCTGGTAGCCGTTATGCAAATAGAGCAACAGATGTGACAAAGGTAGATTTTGAAAAAAATCTTCTGAAAGATGGATGGAAAAAAACGACTTCAAAGGATGGAAAAACTACCATTTTAACTAAAGACGGAGCTAAATATGTTCTTCGTGACGGTGCTAAGTCTACAGGCGGTCCAACCGCTGATTTTTATCCCAGTGGGAGCAAAGGATTTACTCTAAAAATTAGGTTGAAGTAGGAGAACGTGAGATTAATGAACTTTGAAAATTTCTTTGTAAGAGATAATGAAGAATTTAATGAATTAAAAGAAATGGTAAGTGCTACTTTTAATATAGAAAGTAAACTACCTAAACAAGTATTTTGTCAAAAATTTGGAGATTTTAAATTTGAAGAATTTGACTTTGCAATGAGCGGGGAGTTCTGGAATACACTCAAACAATTGGTTTATCAAACAAATGATGATTTTGTTCTTGTTGCTGTATTAGAACCAAGTCCTGTAGGATATTTTTACAAAGAATTTAATTATTACAATTGGATTAAATTACCTGCCAATTTGTCTGCTGATGAATACTATGAAATTCTTGAATTAGGACCAGAGGAAAGTCCAGCAGACGCAGTGGTATATAATTCTTATACTGTTGTTTGGTTATCTCCTTCAATGAAGTGGGCAATTTGGGGAGAAAGGGACTATGGTATATGTGTAATAGGATTTAATGATATAAGTCATCGAAATAAATTATCACCTTTTTTAAAATCATGGCGTTCTATCGATAAAATAGTATTATCGTGGATTGAAACTAATTTTGTGAGTGATGGACTCCAGCAAGATTTTGTTAAGTCTCTTTACTCCAATTATTCACAAGATATATAAATATGAATTTATCTATTTCTACTAAAAACCTTGATTGGCATATGCTTTTCAAGGTTTTTTATAGGGATAGGGGGAGTGTGTTTTTTGCAAGCAGAAAATGGCTCTTACGGTATTTTGGTGAGAGACTTGCTCAAAGCCAGTGTGATATAATAAAAGAAAAGTAGGTGAGTAAAATGATTACCCTATCATGGTCACCACCCAATCCATTTTTAGAATTACTTCATATTTCAACTATTGATGATACATTATATTTAATCGTTAAAAGCACAAAATCTTCTTCAACTTGTCCCGCCCTGCCAGCAGTTGTCGCCCTCATAGCCAATACACACGTAAAGTGCAAGACTTACCTATTTCTGAACGCCCCGTTCAATTACTGATTATTACAAGAAAGTGATTTTGTGATAATCCGGAATGCTCTGCGAAGATTTTTACAGAGCGGTTTGAATGGTTATCACTAAGTGGACGTAGGACAATTAGATCTGAAAATGTTCTTCGTAAAATTGCTTTTTCAACTAGTTGTTTGGCAGCTGAAAAAGTTGCGCATGCTTCACATATTCCCGTTAGCTATGATACTTTATTAACTATTATTCACAGAACAGATGTTACACCAAAGGTGTCTCCCTTTCGTGGGTATTGATGATTTTGCTTTTTGCAAAGACCACACATACGGGACTCTCATTTGTGACCATAAAACTCATCATCCGTTAGCTATTTTACCTAATCGGCTACCCGAAACGGTAACGGATTAGCTTCTAGCCCATCCCTCGTGATGGTTTTACCAGTTACCGCCAAGGTATCTCAAAGGCGGGTCATTCAATCTTAGAGGTTTATGATCGTTGGCATTTTATTAAAAATGCAAAAAAACAACTTGATGCCATTCTCAGCACTTTTATCCCACCTGTAATAACATGGAATGAGTCTCAACAAGAACCAGTAAAAGTTCCAATAACTTGTGTAGAACAAATAAGTAAAGAACGGCAAAATCAGAAATGGATGCTAATTCAAGATATACAACAGGCACATAAAAATGGCAAAAACATATCAAAACTAGCACGAGAATTTAAACTTAATAGACGGACAATCAAAAAATATTTACGAATGACAACCCCACCTATTTCTCAACGCAAACGAAAAAGGGCACAGATCCATACTATGATCAAATCATCAAACTTGAACAAGAAGGAAATACCGTGAAAACCCTTTATCAAATATTGAAAGAAAATAGATATGATGGTACATTTTCAGGTATCCGTACAGTTGTCGAAAAAGTCTGTAAAGAACGAAAATATGACCTATCAAAAAAATGTCCAATTTCAGCTCTCTAGAAGGAAACTTAGTGCATGACTATGGAACTTGTCGGATGATTTGAATACAGAAGGAAAAGTTTCCCTTGAAAAATGTACGAAACAATATCCTAAGCTAAAACCACTCTATAAAATAGTACGGATTTTTTGACAATCCATTCAATTACGAGATTATACTGTGTTTTTAAAATGGTTGACAGAACAGCTATCAGATAAAGAGAATCCCTTTTACTATTATGCAAGACGTTTAAGGAGTGATTTGCAAGCAGTAAAAAACGCATTTCTGTTACCATATAGTAACGGCCTAACTGAAGGACAAATTAACCGCCTGAAAACAATTAAAAGAATAACCTAGGGTGGAGCTAGAATTAAATTATTAGAAAAGAGAGTTCTTTACAGATTGTGATTATTATATTAGAAAAATGACATTGATAGCCTTCGCTTGCATATAATTGCTTTCACTAAAATACCGTAAGAACCACTTCTATTTTGCAATAAATATATGGACTTGATGTCATCAGTATTACGGATCATATGATATCAAACCAAGGTAGTAAAAACCAATTTAATCCGAAAAGTCCGGTTCAGAAGAATTACTACTTGCAAGATGAGCTAGGAAGCCCAATCAGACTCGTTGACCGCAAGGGGAAGATGACTGAAAGATATAGTTATGATGAATTTGGAAGACCAAGTGGTCTCAACAAGGCTTTAGGTTTGAGCAAGTCATCCAATCCATTTGGATTTACAGGGTACCAATATTATACATCAATGGGATTATATTTTGCACAGGCAAGGTATTATGCAGCTGGGATTGGACGATTTATAAGTGAGGATGCGTATAAAGGGGAAATTACGAATCCGTTGAGCTTGAATCTGTATATTTATGTGGAGAATAATCCGTTGAGGTATGTTGACCCAACTGGTTATAGAAAAGATGACCCCGTCGATAAAGTGTATAAAGCTTGGATTGATACGAATCCAGAAAAAAGAATAAAAGATTTT
>DULJ01000089.1 GCA_012840465.1 Caryophanales bacterium | reverse complement strand
TACAAATATTCGAATAAGGAGGGAAAGGTTGAATGGCGAATCTGACATTTCCTCAGGCTCTGTTAGATAGGGCAAGGAAAGAAGGGGCAAAAATTGCTTTACGTGAAAAAGACTTTGGTATTTGGAATGAGTACACGTACTCGGATTACCTCGAGCAAGTAAAGCAATTTGCGCTTGGTCTTCAAGAATTGGGTTTTAAACGAGGAGATAAGCTAGCTATTATCGGTGACAGTCGACCGGAGTGGGTCATAAGTGAACTAGCCACGCAAAGCCTAGGCGGGGTCTCGGTTGGAATCTATCAAGAGTCACTCCCGAATGAAATCAGCTATATTATTGATAATTCGGATGCTTGTATGGTTGTTGTGGAAGATCAGGAGCAAGTGGATAAGTTGTTAGAAATCAAACAGGAAATTCCAAAGGTAAGATGGATTATCTATTATGATAATCGCGGAATGAGAGTTTACAACGATCCTAATCTATTATTTTTTAAGGATGTTCAATCTATTGGTAAAAAGGTTAATGAAATTGATCAGAAGCTATTTGAGATTGAGCTTGAAAAAGGAAAGTATGAGGATGTCGCGATATTATCCTATACGTCCGGTACAACAGGAAATCCCAAGGGAACTATGTTAACCTATCAAAATTTATTTGATATGGCAAAAAATCTTTCAAGTATTGATCCGTTAGAAGGAAAGGATCAATATCTTTCGTTTCTGCCGCTGGCATGGATTGGGGAACAAATGATGTCAATAGCACTTGGACTTTATAACGGTCTAACCATAAACTTTCCAGAAGAACCTACAACTGTCTTACAAAACATTAGGGAAATCGGTCCTCATGTAATGTTTTCGCCTCCAAGAATTTATGAAGATATGCTTTCAAGATTTCAAGTGAAAATTCAAGATGCAAGCTGGTTCAAACGCAAATTATACGGATGGTGTAAGCCTATTGGTGAGAAAGTGGCTGATGCCCATTTAAACAATGAAACTATAAGCTCTGGAACGAAAATGATGTATAAGCTTGCAGACTATTTAATGTTTAGCGCAATTCGCGATCATTTAGGGTTATTAAGAATAAAGCGTGCCTATACTGGTGGTGCTCCGCTTGGCCCGGACGTATTTCGTTTTTTTCATAGTATCGGCGTGAACGTAAAGAGCATTTATGGACAAACCGAAGTTTCTGGTATCTCTATTGTCCACCGTGACGGTGATATAAAAATAAACAGTGTCGGTGTTCCTTTACCTGGCACAGAGGTGAAGGTTTCTGAAGAAGGAGAAATCCTAATTAAAAGTACGAGTGTTTGTAAAGGCTACTATAAAAATGAACAGTCAACAAAGGAGACGATTGCAGACGGGTGGCTGCGTACTGGAGATGCTGGCAGTCTCGATGAGAGTGGTCATCTGTACATTATTGACCGGGTAAAAGATGTAATCCGTCTGCAAACAGGAGAAATGTTCTCCCCGCAATTTATCGAGAATAAATTAAAGTTTAGTCAATATATTAAAGAGGCTGTTGCGATTGGACGCCAGCGACCATATGTTGTTGCGATGATCAATATTGATATGGAAAATGTCGGTCGCTGGGCAGAGAAAAACCAGATTACGTATACAACCTACACGGATTTATCATCAAAGGAAGCGGTTCTTGAGCTTATACAGGAACAGGTGAATGGAGTAAACAAGACCTTACCCGAAAAAGCACGAGTCAAAAAGTTTGTTCTCCTTTACAAAGAATTAGATGCAGATGATGAGGAATTGACACGCACAAAGAAGGTGCGCCGCCAATTTGTCGCTAAAAAATATGAAGATCTTATTGAAGGGGTATATTCAGAGAATCAGAAAATTGATGTTGAAGGATTAATTAAATATCGGGATGGAAAACAGCAAACCATTCGGACAACTTTACAGGTCATCTCATTAACGGAAGAAGAGGTGGTTCTTACATGACGTTCTTGCTGCAAATGCTAGTGACGGGAATTGTTATTGGCAGTGTTTATGCCTTGGTTGCGCTTGGATTTGTCTTAATCTACAAATCTAGTGATGCGATCAATTTTGCCCAAGGGGAATTTTTGCTTGTTGGTACATATGTGTGTTTGACACTCGTATCAAGCTATCATATCCCATTTATTCCAGCACTGATCATTACCCTTCTATTTAGTGCAGTACTAGGGTTGGTCATCGAGCGGATTGTCTTAAGGCCTTTCATAGGGGAGCCGGTTATTTCTTTAATCATGGCAACCATTGGTTTATCAAGCGTTTTGTTAGGGATTGTTCATATTATCTGGGGTCATGAAACGAAAGTATTTCCTAGCATCTTTTCTGAAACACCTGTACGACTTGGAAGTGTTGTTGTGGCACCTGTTTATTTATGGTCACTTGTGATTGTTATTGTCATGCTTTTACTCTTCACCCTATTTTTCAAATATTCCAAGATGGGGATTGCAATGCGGGCAACAGCAGATGATCAACAAGCAGCAATGTCAATGGGGATCAGCGTTAAGGTTATCTTTGCCTGTGCATGGGCGATAGCTGCTGTTGTTTCAGCCGTTGGCGGGGTTTTAATCGGAAATATTAATGGGGTAAACTCTTCCCTCGCTTTTATTGGCTTAAAAGTTCTTCCGGTAGCCATACTTGGCGGGCTTGATAGCATACCTGGAGCCATTATCGGTGGCGTTATTGTTGGCGTGATTGAAAGTATGACAGGTGGTTATCTTGATCCTCTTGTAGGCGGGGGCTTGAAAGAAGTCATGCCATTTATCATCCTAGTATTCATTTTAATGTTTAAGCCATATGGATTATTTGGAAAAAAAGAAATAGAGAGGGTGTAAGAATTGAGGAACCCATTTGTCATGGACTGTGGTGAATTCCATGTGAACTATAAGCAAGATATGGCGATTTGGAAAATACCGCGGGTGCGGATGCGTATTTTGGCCATTGTTATTTTGTTCGCCATTTTTCCGATATTTGCTTCCGAATACGTTGTTGGCCTGGCAACCTTATGTGGAATAGCGGCAATCGGTGCGATTGGACTTAATATTTTAACGGGCTTTACAGGTCAGATTTCGATTGGTGTAGGGGCCTTTCTTGGAGTTGGCGGTTATACATCTGCGATTTTGACAACAAAAATTGGCTTAAGCTTTTGGGTTGCGATGCCAGTTGCAGGAGCCATTACTGCTTTGATAGGAGCCCTGTTTGGAATCCCATCACTACGGTTAAAAGGGCTTTATCTGGCGATAGCAACGCTTGCGGCACAGGTCATCATCTTGTTTGTCATTTCAAGATGGGATTCCTTAACAGGTGGTACAGCGGGACTTGTCTTAAATCGACCGGAAATTGGCAGTTTCTCTTTTTACAGTGAAACGAGCTACTATTATTTAATGTTTGTAATCTTAGTAGCGACTGTTCTATTTTCACTTAATTTGTTTAGGTCAAGGGTTGGACGTGCTTTTATCGCCGTACGCGACCGCGATGTGGCTGCAGAGGTTATCGGCATTGATTTATTCAAATATAAAGTACTGGCGTTTTCCGTTAGCTCCTTTTTCGTAGGAATTGCCGGGGCCTTGTTAGGCCATTACATGATGGTCGTTAGCCCGGAACTATATAGTACAACGGTTTCAATTGAATATTTAGCGATGATTCTCGTCGGTGGTCTTGGCAGTGTATTTGGTTCCATTTATGGAGCGGTTTTCATTACCCTACTGCCTGTCATTCTACGTTCTGTGATCGAGGTATTTAGCGGTATTTTCCCAGATTTAGCCGACTTATTAAATGGTTTGAAGGAAGTTGTCTTCGGTTTGGTGATTATTACTTTCTTAATTTACGAGCCACAAGGATTGGCGAAAATATGGCAGAACATTAAAGATTATTTTAAATTGTGGCCGTTTTCGTATTAGACTTTTGTAAGTAACGGAGGTAACCGATAAATCATTTATCGTTATTTCAATACGAACTTTTCAGAAAAAGAGGGGGAGCAAGATGAAAAAGTTATCGTCGCTTGTTTTGATGGCAGTACTGGCAATCGGAATGTTAGTAGGATGTTCAGGTGGGGGACAAAAAGCATCTCAAACGGAATCAACCAACACAAATGAAGGGGGAGCAAAGTCCGAGGAAACAGCTAAAACAGAAGAAATAAAAGGAACAATTAAAATTGGTGGTCTGTTTGATTTAACTGGTGGAACTGGTGACGTTGGAACCCCATATGCCGAAGGTGAGAAAGCCTATTTCGAATATTTAGCAACGCAGGGTCCTGTAAATGGCTACAAATTAGAGTTAATCGGGGATGACTATGCCTATAAAATTCCTGAAGCAACAAAGCTTTATCAAAAATTAAAATCTAAAGATCAAGTAGCTGCGATTCTTGGCTGGGGAACGGGAGATACAGAAGCATTACGTCAATTAGTGGCTGCTGATAAGCTTCCATTTATTTCAGCCTCCTATTCTGAAAATCTAAAAAATAGGGAGGAGAGCCCATACAATTTCTTGTCGGCTGCGTCCTACTCTGACCAAGCTCGCTCAGCATTAAAGTGGATTAAAGATCATCACACTGAAGGAACACCAACAGTAGCTTTACTTTACAATGATACAGCATTTGGGAAGTCTCCAATTCAAGATGCCAAAGATTTTGCCGCGAAAATTGGGATCGAGGTGGTTGATGAGCAAATTGTTGACCTAAAAGCATTGGATGCGACATCACAATTATTAAACATGGCAAAGAAAAATCCTGATTATGCAATCATCCAAGAAACATGGGGTGCCACAGCTACAATCTTAAAGGATGCGAAGAAATTAGGAATTGACACACAGTTTATCGGCTTAAATTGGGCAACTGGTGAAGGTTTACTTCCAATTACTGGTGACGCTGCTGAAGGCTTTATCGGCGTCGTAACACATGCATTCCCTTATGAAGATCTTCCAGGTTTAGCGGGGATTAAAACTTTCCTTGAAACGAAAGGTGAAAAGCTAGAAGACAAGAATCAAAAATTTGTTCAAGGATGGGTTGCAGCAAAAATCATGGTTGAAGGTGTTAGACTTGCAGATGATCCAACTACTGGTGAAGGAATTCGGGCTGGATTAGAAAAAATCGCTAACTTGGATTTACAAGGTCTGGCAGCACCAGTGACATTCTCAGCAGATAATCACGCTGGAACCAATCAAATCCGCCTTGCTCAAGTGAAAGACGGAAAGTTTGAAGTAATCACAGATTACATCGGTCATTAATACAACTTTATTCAAATGATTGAATAAAGTTGAAGCCTTCGGCGGATGCCTCAGATTTTCAGCGGTAGTTTTCGAGCAAGCTCGAAAAATCTGGGCGCAAATACGCCAAGGCGTATTTGATCAATAATGAGGGTGTTTCTAATGGGAACACCCTTCTTTCAAGATGGGAGGTTAAAGATGCTCACTCTAAATAACGTTGAAGTTATGTATGATAAAGTCATTCTTGTTCTTAAAGGGATGTCCATGGTCATTCCCGAAGGAAAAATCATTGCTTTATTGGGAAGTAATGGTGCTGGAAAAACAACAACACTGAAGGCCATTTCCGGCCTCTTAAAAAGTGAACGTGGAGAAGTTACCGATGGGCGGATAAATTTAAATGGTGAAAGAATCGATGAAAATAATGCCGAAACGATTGTGAAGAAAGGGATCTTTCAATGTATGGAAGGGCGGCGTGTTTTTAAACATTTAACCGTTGAAGATAATTTAATTGCCGGTGCCCATACAAGGAAAGACAGAAAAAATCTAAAGGATGATATTAAAAAGGTGTATCATTATTTCCCAAAGCTTGAAATGTTAAAGCACGCCCAAGCGGGATATCTTTCCGGTGGTGAGCAACAGATGCTTGCGATCGGTAGAGGGCTAATGGCGAAGCCGAAGCTCCTCCTATTAGATGAGCCCTCCCTTGGTATCGCACCTTTACTAGTTAAAGAGATTTTCAGTATCATTAAACAAATTAATCAAGAGGAAGGTACAACGATTCTTGTTGTTGAACAAAATGCGAATATTGCCCTTTCGATTGCGGATTATGGCTATATTATGGAAAACGGTAGAATTGTCTTGGATGGTCCCGTTGACAAGCTTCTATCCAATGAGGATGTTCGAGAATTTTACCTTGGTTTAAGTGACAAAGGCAGAAAAAGTTATCGTGATTTGAAGTCATATAAACGAAGAAAGAGGTGGTTATAATGATTGAACTTTCAACTATTATTCAACATGCCTATAAAAACTCGGAGGGCTTTAGAAACCGTATGATTGCGGCTGGTTTAGAACCAAAAGATATAAGATCAAGGGAAGATCTTTGTAAGCTTCCTGTGTTAAAAAAAGAGGACTTGCCAACCCTTCAAAAGGAACTTTCCCCATTCGGTGGAATGACAACGGTGGAAGCATCGAAAGTGGTGAGAATCTTTATGTCGCCGGGTCCCATTTATGATCCGCAGTCAGTAGAGGATGATAACTGGAGATTCTCGGAAGCTCTAGAAACTGCGAACTTTAATGAAAATGATATCGTTCAAAATGCATTTTCTTACCATTTATCACCGGCAGGTTTTATGTTTGATGGCGCATTACGGAGATTAGGTGCGACAGTTGTTCCTGCGGGTACAGGAAACACGGAACTGCAAATTCAGGTTATGAAGGACTTGGGAGTAACCGGATATGTTGGGACCCCTAGTTTTTTAACAATTTTATTAGATGCGGCGGAAGAGAAAGGGTGGAATGTGGGGGCTGAATTAAAACTCTCGAAGGCATTTTTTACGGCGGAAATGGTCACCTCTGACATGAAGCAAAGATGTGAGAAATTAAATATAAACGCTTATGAAGGATATGGCACAGCTGATTGCGGGTTAATTGCTTATCAAGATAAACAGGCCCCAGGATTAAAGCTAACCGATACTGCATTAGTTCAGTTATGTGATCCATCGACAGGCCAGGAATTGCCGCTGGATGCGGGTGAAGGTGAAGTAGTAGTAACATTATTGGATGAAATATATCCGCTCATAAGATTTGGCACAGGGGACTTATCACGTTGGGTAAAAGGTTTTGAAGGGCAAAGATTAGCAGGAGTGTTAGGCAGAGTAAGTGATGGGGTAAAGGTAAAAGGAATGTTCGTCCGTGAAAAGCAATTAACGAACATCATTCAAGAATTAGGCTTTCAAACCTATCAAGCGATTGTTTCAAGGGAAAATAATCAAGATCAGATTAAGATCATGATAGAATCCGCGGATTTAATCAGTGACGGAATAGTGGCGAAAATAAAAGATATAATTCGCGTAACACCTGTTGTAAAGGCTATTCCAAAAGGTTCTCTGAAACCGGATTCGAAGAAATTAATGGATAGTAGGAAGTGAAATTAACACAAAAAGAGTGAAAGTCATAGATGAATATGATTTTTCACTCTTTATCCATTTTGTGCATGAGGTTGATCTGTAGCATCAGGGTCAAATGTATTTGTTGCACTCACGCCATTATTGGCCATAACGAAATTTCCTGTATTAGCCCCACCAGAACCAGAATAAGATTTGGAATTACTTTTTGGGGAAATGTAGAACGAATCACCGAAATGAACAACTCCACTTGCCGAGCCAATATTGATCGGTCCACCAATTACTGAAGGCATACTGAACATCCTTTTTAATACTAACTTAGTCCTATTATTAATATATGGAAGTCCCTCGTGAAGTGTTCGGGTATTTTAATTATTAACTTCCAGATAATTGTTGTGCCTCTTGCTGTGCCTTAGCTTCTTCGACTGCTTCTTCCTCGACATTCGATAAATGACGGATATGTTTAATCCAAGATTCCCCCTCAATAAGATTTGTTGATCCAATATGAATGACACTCGCAACAGAAGCAGCCGTTATATTTACTGAATGGACATGTATTTCTGAAGATTCATTGATTCTATTTATCTGTATCTGTTCCGATAGAAGCGGTCTTGGTATCAAAGTTAAAAATAGCGGAAAATTAAAATGACCTTCGTGTCCATAAAATATTTCTTCTTCCCGTTGGACGGCTAAAGCTATTGAGTAAGGCAAAATTTGATTAGAATCTCCAATTTCAAGGACAGAGCTGAAGGCTAAAGAACGAAGATTAAAACGATCAACAATAGAAAATCTATAATTCAATAAATCACTTCCCAGAATTGTATTCCTTATCCAAGTGGGATTAACGGAACAAACGGACCGATTATTAACGATTCTGGAGGTGTATCGAAGGCAGATGCCATTGAAATTGTATTCGTATCGCCTATTAGAAACACCGAAGAGGTCGAAACCCCGGTGATTTTAATGTCACCAACACATAATTCACGATTTATTACGGTATAATTCAATTAAAGATTCCCTCCCATTGGAAGATGTTTAACAAAGGCATCGATCGCATTGACGATATCTTTTTTTACAGATGATGATATCGATTGGAGGATTTCCTCCATACTGCTATCACGTAAATGGTTTTGGGCTGCCTGATTTAGGTAATGCTGAAGGCGCGTATCCAGCTGCCTTTCTATATCTTGTATTATAAATGACCTGTACGGACTGTCCAGATTCATGTTATATTTTGCGGCGCATTCGTCGATATACTGCTGACAATCCGTTGCCATGAACTGCTGAATATCTTGTTTTAGTGTTGGATAAAGGTCTGGATGTTGCTGTAAAATTGGCATATTTGAAGTTGGATTCTGGTTTACTGAAAAATGTTCGAATGCATCTGGGTCATTCATGCCTTGAGGGGATAATCCGATATTTAATGTACCTTCTAACCTTTCAATTTTTAATTGATCAAATTTATACTCAATTTTGTCTATATTAGTAGTTTGGTTTTCGCGTAATTGGTTCACAGTTTCCCGAAGAGTGGTAATTTCGTCTTTTAATTTTCCAAACTGCTCTTGTTGTGCCCGTAAATAGGTATCAACTTGCCTTAGGTAATAATATATTCTTCCGTTATCTCCGTACATCAGTTTCACCTCTTCCAATACATATCCTATGTAAGGAAACTGAATAGGTGAATGCCTATGGGGAGGTCAAAGGAACTTCCGATATAAGTGGTTTTGCTGCCGGTGCCGGTGCTGTAAATCCTCCTGTATTAGCTAATTGGGAATAGGGTTTAATGATTCCGGCGCTTCCAATTTGAAAGACGGAAGAATTGGATATCCCGCCGATTTTTATATATTGAATCATAATACTCTGATTTACATAAAAATTCATATGATAAACTCCTTTTATGATTGTTTATAAGTTGAAGGCCATTGGTTGATCGACTGAATCAGTATCATAAGTATTTGTATTGCTATAATGATTTGTTATTGTATGATTATCGCCTGTATTGAAGGACCCTGCCCCAGAAAAGGTTTTGGCCGAGCTTTTTGGAGCAATTGTAAAGACATCTCCAACATTAAAAACTGCACTTGAACCGACATTTACAACATTAATCACTCCTACAATTGCTGGCATAAAAACACCCTTTTAATCAAATTCGCCTTGGCGTATTTGCGCCCAAATTTTTTCGAGCTTGCTCGAAAAATTACCTTTGAAAATTTGAGGCATCCGCCGGAGGCTTTAACTTTATTCAGCAGGGGTTTGTACCCCCACTGAATTTAAAATACTAACTTGCATTCATCTCACCACTTATGGAAGGGGGGGACTTCTGCTGAATGAAGTTAAATAATCTCCAGTTCCAGCGCCCAGCTAGTAAACTTCGCTAAATGGGCGCTTTCGCATTTCGTTTAACTTGTTATATTTCTATGACTTTCACCCAGATAGTGTTCCATCACAAAAAAATATAGGAAGTGGACAAAATTTTTTAGGTGATTTTTAGGGAATGTATGCTATATTTAGTTTAGAATTTTCTAAAGAGTTCAACACAAGGGGGATTTTCATGTACGTACCAATGCTATTAAATGATTTTCTGGACCGCGCTGTTAAATTATATGGCTCAAAAAAAGCTGTCATTAATACAGACGGAAGAGAATACACTTATTCTGGGTTAAATGAAAGAGTGAATCAGTTATCACATGGGCTACAGTCATTAGGGGTACAAAAAGGGGATCGTATTGCATATCTTGCACCAAATACTTTAGAAATGCTAGAAGGATTTTACGGTGTTTTTCAAACTGGTGCAATTATGGTACCACTTAACACACGTTTAACTCCGGAAGATTATCTATTTATCCTAAATCATAGTGAATCTAAAATTTTAGTATGTGATCAAGAACTATATCATCAGATTGCTCCGATTCGTGAAAAGCTGCAAACAGTTGAAAGCGTTTTAATCCATTATGCTGATGAGACTTGTGAGGATATCAACTATGATCAATGGTTAAGTGGATTTTCTACTGACCGTTTTGATCGTCCGGAGATGGACGAGCAGGATGTATGTAGTTTGTTGTACACGAGTGGAACAACAGGAAATCCTAAAGGAGTAATGTTAACACACCGTAACAATTACTTCCATGCATTATCAGTACAGCATCATATTCGTGTTTCCGACAAGGATACATTATTGCACATTTTGCCAATGTTCCACGTAAATGGCTGGGGGTCCCCATTTTATTACACGGCAAATGGTGCAACACAAGTTATGTTAAGAAAGATTGTACCGGAAACGATTATGGATTTAGTTCAAAAGCATAAAGTTTCTGTAATGCATATGGCTCCAACTGTATTAAATGGCCTAATTCAATATTATGATCAACATAAACCAACCTTTGAACATGATGTTCGTATCGTAATTGCTGGTTCTGCACCTGCACCGGCCTTCGTTAGGAAAGTAGAAGAAGAAATAGGCTGGGAGTTTATTCAAGTATATGGGATGACAGAAACTGCACCCCTGAGCTTGTTTTCACCAATCCGTCCACATTTGGAAGAAGATCTAACAAAAGAGCAAAAGTATCGCTTAAAAGCAAAAGCAGGAATTCAGATGATTGGTTGTGAAGTCAAGGTTGTCAATGACTTAGGTGATGAAGTGGCTTGGAACGGCCAAGAAGTTGGCGAGGTCATTACAAGAAGCAACAGTGTTATGAAAGGCTATTGGAAAAACGAACAAGCAACGATGGAAACGATCCAAGATGGCTGGCTCCATACAGGTGATATGGGAACAGTTGATGAATATGGAACGGTTGAAATCGTTGACCGTAAAAAGGATGTCATCATTAGCGGGGGAGAAAATATTTCTTCAATTGAAGTCGAAGGTGTATTATATGAACATCCTAGTATTTTAGAGGCTGCCGTAGTTGCCTTACCGCATGAAAAGTGGGGAGAAACTCCGCATGCATTTGTAGTAGTAAAAGAGGGGGTAGTACTAACAGAAGAAGAGGTTATCCAATTCTCAAGAAGTAAACTTGCTCACTTTAAAGCTGTTACCGGTGTTACTTTTGTTGAGGAGTTACCGAAAACAGCTTCGGGTAAAATTCAAAAAATCCATCTTCGCAACCAAAAATGGGAAGAGAGTGGAAAATCAAAAGATGGCCGTTTTGTAAACTAATAAAAGATCAAACAGGAAGCAGTGGGAAATTCACTTGCTTCCTATTTTCATTGATCTTAATTTTTGACATTTTTTTTTAATACTATGAAAATAGATATAAGCATAAAAAAGATAGATAATCGGAATATCCAGGGAGGTTATTGAGATGGATTTGGGATTGAATGGAAAAACAGCTTTAGTGATGGCGTCAAGTCGTGGATTGGGAAAGGCTATCGCTATGAAATTTTCTGAAGAAGGCGCGAATGTTATGCTTGCAAGCCGAAGTGAGGACGCATTAAAGGCAACGGCGAAGGAAATTAGAAATAAAACAAATGGAAATGTTCATTATTCAGTTTGTGATATTACAAACCCTGCATCAATAAAGGAAACTGTCCAGGCTACAGTAGAGGCTTTTGGTCCTGTCGATATTCTTGTGAATAATGCCGGCGGTCCGCTTGCTGGTGGATTCGACAATTTCGAAGATGATGCATGGCAACAGGCTTTTGAATTGAATTTACTAAGCTTTGTGCGAGCTACTCGTGAAGTATTGCCACATATGAGAAAACAAGGCGGCGGACGGATATTAAATATTGCTTCTTCATCGATTAAAGAGCCGATTGATGGACTGATCTTATCGAATACGTTTCGAAATGGCATTGCAGGTTTAGCGAAAAGCTTAGCGACCGAGTTAGGTAAAGATAAGATCCTAGTTAATACGCTAGGACCTGGACGAATTGGAACTGATCGATTGGCTGAACTGGATCAAATTGGCGCAAGTAAAGCAGGAATGACGCTTGAAGAAATGAGAGCAGCAAAGGCGATGTCCATCCCACTTGGCCGCTATGGACAGCCCGAAGAGTTTGCCAAGATTGCTGTGTTCCTATGTTCCGGGGCTAATTCGTATGTAACAGGCCAGGCATTATTAGTAGATGGTGGTTTAATCCGAGCACTATAACGGACCATATTTTTTGAGTTTGGACCTACTACGTGTATAATGGAATTTGATTGTAAGTTACATAGAAAAAATATGGAGGGGAAATAGATTGATTCATGCACACGTCACAACTTGGTTTATAGCGATAATTTTATTGTTTGTAAGTTATTCTATGCAAAAAAAAGGGAAACAAAAACCAGCTAAAATTACAAAGATGATTTTACGTCTATTTTATATACTGATTTTAGCTACGGGTGGACATTTATTTGGACTTTATGCTTCCGCTCTAGGTTCAGGTATACTAGCATCTGCAGTGCTTTGGAAAGCTTTAGCAGGTCTTTGGGTGATTGTTTCCATGGAGATGCTTTTAATGAAACAAGCAAAAGGAAAATCAACCGAACTATATTGGATTCAATTTGTTGTTTCATTATTAATTGCGTTATTTTTAGGTTATGTCGTTTTATAAAAGAAAGCTGCCAATCCGGCAGCTTTTTTTATGCAAGATAGGAAGCGATGATTCGTTTGCCATCGCTTAATGCGAACTCAAACCGATCCTCGATTTTATTGTCGCAATGGCGGGAAAAGTAATGTTGAACAACACAAATTTGTTCTTCATTATCAAAGATGATTACATTCATTCCTTCTTTAACTTGCCTCATTTGCAATAAATCGAGGAAGTTATTGCAGAAAACACAATCATACAACGAGTACGAAAGCGAGTTTAAAGTTTTTACAAAACTCATGTATGATTCTTCTGAAAGTTCTTCAATCAGCTTTTTAAAGGAATGGGTTAGTTTTTTTATATATCGAATTCGGTCACCATCTTTAAAATAATGAAGATCGTTTTCAATATAAAGAAGAGTATTATCAATTAAAATCCCTTTCGCCCAGGTTCCTCTTAAGAATACCTCTAGTTCCACCGATAATTCACCAAGTTCAAAAGCTTCTTCATTACTTTCATCGATAAAGATCCATTCATCCCCGATTTGCTCTAGTGTACCTTCGACAAAGGCTCTTTCCTGAAAAGGAATAACAGTAAGTTTTCTATGTAAGTTCAATATAAATGACCCCTTTTATAAACCTTTTTACTATCGTTTCACACTTTTTGTAAAAAAATACAATACTTTAGGGGCTAGTTTTTTTGAACTAACTATTATTTAACGAGTTTTTAAAGAATTCTATGAATAAATGAATCGCTTCTTTATTTTCAGTATCTGCTTTATAGATGGCTGTTACTTTATTTGGAATGTGTTCAATCTCTTCGAATGGTTTAATGCAAAGCTCGTTTGAATAATCTTGGTCTTTAATAAATAGTTCTGGTATTATACTAAATCCCCAGCCATTTTTGACAAAAGATTTTATCATTTCAAATGTCCCAACCTCAACCTTTCTTAAATTTTCTATTCCGCCGAGTTTTTCTTCGATCAGTTGCCAAAGATGAGTATGGCGGCGATAGCAAATCATCGACTCTTGATGTAAATCATCTTTTACAATGACCTCTTTTTGCGTCAATTTATGATTTTTGCCAACAATAAATATGAGTTTGTCGTCAATGATTTCTTCTACCATAAGATCCGCGGTAGGGTTGGCATTTCTTGTAAAAGATAAGTCAACTTCACCAGTGGTCACTTTCTCTAATACTTCGGTTGTATCCGCTCCCTCTAATACTAAAGTAGCTAAATGATTCGACATTTGTAAGGTATGGATCGTGTCGAAAATGTAATTTGGCGAAAACCCTGGTGCAAAGGCAACTTTAATCGTGGATTGTTTAAGTGCGTATAGGGCCTTTTTCGCTTCATTTAATTGATCCAAAATCTTTTTTGTATAGGGATAGAAGGTTTTTCCTTCTTCTGAAATCCGTAGGCGTTTTCCGATTCTGTTGAATAATTTGACGTTTAACTCCGATTCAAGTACTTGAATTCTTGCTGTAACGGTGGGCTGGGTAACATTTAATTGTTCTGCAACCCTTGAAAAATTAAGTGTATGATAAACAGCTTGGAATGTAATAAGTTGGTCGAAATCCATAGAACCCGCTCCTAAAATGTAAGATTATAAGTTTATTATAAAATTTTTATTTAAATAAAGATAGAAAATTAAAAAAATTTTCAATTGGACGATAAATTGAATACATTTTAATATAAAAACTGTAAATATGAAAATTCTAGGAAAGGAAGTATATGCATGATTCGATATAAAAAGTTAGGTTATGTAGCGCTAAATGTTTCTAACATCGAAAAGTCGGTAGAATTTTACCGGGATATAGTAGGTTTAGAGCTTGTCGAAATGAAGGAGGATATCGCATTTTTAAGATGTAGTTCGGACCACCATAACTTTGTTCTTTATCCATCTGACCGACCTGGTTTAAAGCGAGTTGCTTTTGAAGTAGAGGATGAGAATCAACTTACAGTTGCCGTAGAGAAACTAAAAAAAGCAGGGGTTACTGCAACAGAGCTTGCCAAAGCGGAATCAGACTCCTTATACCAGGGAAAAACGATTCGGTTTTTTGAGCCTAATACCGGTGTAACTTTTGAGTTATATAACGAAATCAAGCAACTAAACGAACCATACATTCCGAAAGTAAAAGGTGTTAAGCCTTCAAAAATCACACAACTAGGACACGCCGTTGTTGATGTAGAAGATGATAAATTTGATGGTGCACTTCAATTCTTCATGGATGTATTGAATTTCAAAATATCTGACTTTTCAGGTGATAGAATCGGCTGGTCTTGGATGAGAGCGTTTCCAAATCCGCTTCACCATACATTTGCAATGGTGCGGGGAACAGAAACAAAGTTGAATCATATTGCCTTTATGATCGAAGATTTTGATAGCATCGGAATCGGCAGAAATAGACTAATAGATAATGAGATTCCAATCGTATTTGGTCCAGGTCGTCATAAGCCATCGGGCAGTATCTTTTTGTATTTCTTAGATCCAGATGGATTGACAATGGAGTTTAGTAATGGGATGGAAGAGTTCCCTGAAGAAAGCCCAAGAGAACCAAGACTATTGGCACCAAATTTAGAAACATTGGATCTCTGGGGAGGAACACCTGACCCTCGTTTTGGTGCAGTTGGTGAAATCGAAAAAGGAAAATAACATTATTCAGCGGAAAAGGAGCTAGGTTTCATGTCAAGTAAAGTTGCAAGAATTGATATCCACACCCATATTATTCAAAAAGATTTTCCGGACTTTAGTAAATTATATGGGGGTGGGCGTTGGCCATATTTAGAAGCTATTGATGAGGAAACAGCCCATATCATGGTCAATGGCCATATTTTCAGAAAGATTGATAGGGAAGCATGGGACCCTGAAAAAAGAATAGAAAGAATGATTCGGGATGGCATCAATATGGAGGTTTTGTCTCCAATTCCGATCACTTTATGCTACTGGGCCTCTAATGAAGGTGCCGCCAAGCTCGCTAGGGTTCAAAATGAATATTTAGCAGATGTAGTAAAAAAATATCCAACCCGTTTTATGGCTTTAGGAACTGTTCCACTACAGGATGTCGAATTGGCACTTCTTGAAATGGATTATTGTGTTCATCAATTAGGGCTAAATGGAATTATGATTGGATCAAATGTAAATGGCCTCGATCTTGATGATCCGAATTACCAACCGTTTTTTGAAATGGCGGAGCAGTGGAAGGTGCCCTTGTTTATCCACCCATATGACATGGTTGGCAAAGAAAGACATGCAAAATATGGCATGACCTACACGGTTGGTATGCCGATCGAATTAGCTTTATCTGTCGGCAACCTTTTATCAGGAGGAATTCTTGAAAAGTTTCCGGATTTAAAGATTTGTTTGGCACATGGTGGCGGGGCACTCCCATTTATTCTTCCAAGAATGGATAAAGGCTGGGAAATTTGGCCAAGTCAGCAAAAGATCCCACATCCGCCAAGCTATTATGCGAAGAAGCTATTTTATGATGCATTAGTATATGAACCGGAAAATATTAAATATTTAATTCAACTAGCAGGATACGAACGTTTAATGATGGGGACTGATTATCCATTCCCTGTTCAAGAAACGCCACCGGGAAAGAGCATTTCGGAAACGAACGGATTAACTAGTGATGAAATAAACGCAATGTTAGGTTTAAATGCACAAGCATTTTTAGGAATATGAAATGGGGGAATTATCAAGGCTGAACAATTTATTTTGTCTTTTTTCGTTTTTGGAATCATGCTGTTAGGTGGTCTTGGCATATCATTTTTTGTACGAATCCAGATTGTTCCGAATGTAACTCCCGTTGATTAATGGGGGTTATTTTTTGCGTTGTCTAGCTCCAGCACCCAGCGACTAGTAAACATCGATGTGCTCCTGTTTATATGTCGCTTATCGGGTGCTTCCGTTTTTCCTATTGGAAGTGAATTCCTAATGGCAACTTTGAATAACATGTCAGTTTTAACTGATACTACAACTGTAAAATTTTAAAAAACTTATTTTAGGAGGTCGAAATATGACTGTAGCTACACAGGTAAAACAAACTTTAGCGGGATTAAAAGGTGCACAAGCGAACTTTGAAACATTTGCGCTTCAAACTGAGAATAAAACTGCAAAACAAATGTATCAAAATGCGGCCCAGCAAACCCAGCAAATTATTGACACGTTAAATGCACGTGTACAAGAAATTCAAAGCGAAGAACCGCAATATAACAGCTAACGCAGCTTTTTGGAAATTTACTCAAGAGGCTGCTAACACAGCCTCTTTCATGTCATACAAAAGGATGATTTACATGAAAAAAGCGCCATTTTTATTTATTATTTCTTTTTTATATTTTTTATTAACAGGATGCAGCCAGACTGAACCGGAAACAATAACTAAGGGGATAAGGCCGGTTAAAATGAGCACCACAGGAAGTCAACAGACAATTGATCAAGATGATGCAAATAAAGCGAAAAATATTTTATTGAGGAAAGATCAAGTAAAGCTAGTTCGTTCCGTTCAGTCAAAGGACCTTCTCATAGCTGCTGTAGAGTTAGATCATTGGAATACTTTTAAATTTAAATCATTAACAAATGAAATGAAAAAAACGTTGGAAAAAGAAATAAAAATAAAAAATGTTGAAGTAACGACAGATCATAAAATTTTTATCGAATTAGAAAAACTTGAGCAAAAAGTAATCAACGATAACATCTCGGAAAAGAAGCTTGATAAGGAATTAAAACAAATTAGTAAATTAATGAAAGAACAAACATAACAGGGGGATGTACTTTAATGCCAAATAAGAAAAAGAAAAATCTTACTCCAACAATGCAAGAGTATCAACAATATGCCAAAGAGCGGGAAATGAAACGCCCTGTTGTTAAAAATTGTTTTAGAGCATTTTTAGTTGGTGGTTTTATTTGTCTTATTGGTCAAACGATTCAAACATTCTTCATGACCTATTTTAATTTCACTGAACAAACGGTTGGAAACCCTACGGTTGCTGTTTTGATTTTTATTACGATGCTATTGACTGGCTTTGGTATCTATGATCGCTTTGCACAATTTGCCGGCGCAGGGACTGCGGTTCCGGTTACCGGTTTTGGAAATGCAGTTATTTCCGCGGCGATTGAACACAGGACAGAAGGATTAGTTTTAGGGACAGGCAGTAATATGTTTAAACTGGCTGGTTCTGTCATTATGTTTGGTGTTTTTTCCGCTTTTGTCATCGCATTAATTAAAACGATCATAATGATGTGAGGTGGTTATAAAATGTTAGTTGGGCACCGTACATGGATTTTCGAAAATAAGCCGGTCATAAAATCTTCAGCCACCGTGGTTGGTCCGTTTGAAGGGAAGGGCAGATTAGCTGACGACTTCGATATTATCCACGATGACTTATGGCTTGGGCAGGATTCTTATGAAAAAGCGGAAAAGATTTTTTTGGAGGAATCATGTCAAGCTTCGATAAAAAAAGCGGGATTGCAAAAAGAGGATATTCAATTCTTTTTCTGTGGTGATTTAAGTAATCAAATTACTTCTAGTAGTTTTTCAGCAAGGACGTTGGGTGCCCCTTATTTTGGTTTATTTGGAGCCTGTTCAACTTCGATGGAAGGGTTGGCGTTGTCCGCGTTTATTGTGAACGCCAAGGGCGCTAAATACGTATTAACCGGCGCTGTTAGTCATAATACGGCTGTTGAAAAACAATTTCGCTATCCAACTGAATACGGTGGACAGAAGCCACCGACTGCCCAGTGGACTGTAACTGGAGCGGGTACAGCCGTTATTGCTAGGGAAGGGGATGGACCGTTTGTAACATCTGCGACGATTGGCAAAGTCGTAGATATGGGGTTATCAGATCCATTTAATATGGGTGGGGCAATGGCTCCGGCAGCCATCGATACGATTGAGGCCCATCTTAAAGAAAGGAATGTCCCGGCATCCTACTATGATTTAATTGTCACAGGTGATTTAGGGCGTATCGGACATGAAATTACCCTAGGTCTATTGAATAAGCATGCGATTGGAGTAACGAATGAGACCTATAAAGATTGCGGAATTTTGATTTACCGGGAGGGTCAGCCTGTATTATCCGGTGCAAGTGGTGCAGGTTGTTCCGCTGTTGTAACGTATGGACATTTACTTAATGAAATGAAAAAGGGAAATTTAAAAAGAATATTAGTTGTGGCAACAGGAGCCTTATTATCCCCACTAACATTTCAACAGAAAGAAACAATCCCTTGTATTGCACACGCTGTTTCTATTGAAACTGAAGTAGGCGCTGGAGGTGGGTTATAGATGGTCATTTATTTTTGGGCCTTTGTCGTGGGCGGAGCGGTTTGTGTTATTGGCCAAATTATGTTTGATGTATGTAAGCTTACTCCAGCCCATACTTTAAGTATTTTAGTTTGTATAGGTGCAGTTCTGGGGGGATTCGGTCTTTATGATCCGCTGATTGAATTCGCGGGGGCAGGTGCAACGGTGCCCATTACAAGCTTCGGAAACTCATTAGTTCACGGGGCGATGGCCGAGGCTGAAATACATGGGCTTATCGGGGTCATCACCGGGATGTTTGAGGTGACCAGTTCCGGTATATCAGCCGCTATTATCTTCGGATTTATCGGGGCAGTATTGTTTAAGCCTAAAGGCTAAGGAAGGAGTTGGATTAATATGACGGTTGCTTCACAGGTGAAACAGTGTCAGTTTACCTTGCAGGGTATTGAACAAGGGTTGCTAAATTTATCAACACGAATTCAGGAAGATGAAGCCTGCAAAATTTTAAACGAGGCGAGGGATACTTTAAATGAAGTTATTATTGACTTAGGTAAACGGGTGGAGCTGATGGAAATAGAGGAACCGCAGTATAAAGGACTTTAAAAAGGAGTATAGTGTTATGGCAAATTGGATTGAAGTTATACTTCGGGCATTAGGAATGCTCATTTTGTTATTTTTTGTAGCAAAAATGTCTATGAAAAAGCAGATCGCGTCGCTTTCATATTTTGACTATATTTCGCGCATTACCCTTGGTGGACTGGCAGCCATTTCAGTCCTGCGCTTGGATGTCAACTATATTTATGGTGTTTTAGCAGTCGTTGTTTGGGTGGGAATTACATTTCTACTAGACATTCTGGCCCTTAAAAGCAAAGTTGTCCGCAATTTTATTGACGGAAAGGGAACTGTTTTAATAAAAGATGGAAAGGTGATGGAGGATAACTTAAAAAAGGAACAATTTACTACCGATTCGCTTCTTACACAATTAAGAACAAAAAATGCTTTCAAATTTGCAGATGTAGAATTTGCTGTACTCGAAACAACAGGTGAATTAAATGTGTTATTAAAACGAGATCGTCAACCGTTAACACTTAAGGATTTGAATGTAAAAATACCTGATGAAAAAGAACCGCAAACCATCATTATGGATGGGGAAATTCTGAATGAACCACTAGCTACACTCGGATTAAACCCTGCCTGGTTAAAGACCGAACTTGATAAGCAAGGGGTCGCAATCGAAAATGTGTTTTTAGGTCAAGTGGATTCATTCGGTCAATTAACGGTGGATTTATTTGATGATAAGATACAAGTTCCTAAGCCTACAGAAATGCCTTTATTATTATCTTCAATAAAAAAGTGCCAAGCGGATTTGGAATTATTTGCACTTGCCACGGAAAATGAAGAGGCAAAACAAATGTATGCCAATAATGCGAAAAAGGTTGAGGAAGTAATACGTAAAGTTCAAACTTTATTACAATAATTATTCTAAGGCTGTTTTAAATGCATGATAATTTTGAAACAGCCATCCACTTATAAAAGAACTTTTCCTTTTGTTGATACTATCTACCGGGTATTACCTTTTAAAAAACTTTTCGAGCTCATCTGCTGGTAGTGGTTTACAGAAGAAATACCCCTGTCCAATATCACATTGCTGTTTTTTTAAATATTTCATTTGTTCCTGTGTTTCAATTCCTTCAGCAACGATTTCAAGATTTAATGATTTTGCCAAGGAAATAATCGCATTTACCATTAGTGAAGATGCAGAATAATGAGCCATTCCAATTTCGTTTATAAAGTATTTGTCTATTTTTAATGTATCGACAGGTAATTTATTTAAATATTTCAGGGAACTATAACCCGTACCGAAATCATCAATGGCTAAACTGATCCCCAATTCTTTTAAATCAAATAACTGCTTTATTTTTCCTTCCTTAGTTACCATTGAAATACTTTCTGTTATTTCTATCTCTAAAAATCTCGGGTCAAGTTGTGTTTCATTTAATATACTTTCAATAGTTGTAACTATATTCGATTGTTTTAATTGGGAAACAGACATATTGACAGCCATTTGAATATCAGACCAGCCTGTATCGTGCCATTTTTTATTTTGTTTACATGCTTCTCTAAGCACCCATTCCCCAATTTGATTAATTAGACCAGTTTCTTCAGCCAACGGTATAAACCTTTCCGGGGAAATAATCCCTCTTCTAGGATGATCCCACCTAATCAATGCTTCACAACCAACAATCTCCTCTGTGTTTAGATCAATTTTAGGCTGATAATAGAGGATGAATTCTTGATTTTCAACTGCCTTTCGAAGCTCTAATTCTAATTCCATAATATTAGCAGATTTTTCAATCATATAGTCTTCATAAATTGAATAATTGTCTTTTCCGTTTTCTTTTACCCAATACAACGCTGCATCTGCATTTTTCATTAGCGTTTCAATATCCTTGCCATGTTCTGGATAAATGCTTATACCAATACTACATGTTATCAAGATTTCATGTTGATCAATAATAAAAGGTTTCTTCATGTAATCTAAAATATCTTTTGCAAGTTTTGAAATATTGTCTTTTCCTATACCTTTGACAAGTATAGTAAATTCATCGCCGCCTTGCCTTAATACACTCGTATCATTGTCAACAATATCTTTTAGTCTTTTTGCAACTGATACAATGAGCTTATCTCCAACTCTATGCCCAAGCGAATCATTTATATATTTAAAACGATCTAAATCTAAAAATAAGATTCCTACATTATTTTCTATATCAATCGCATGTTGCAATTCATATTCATATTTTCTGCGCGTTGATAAATGTGATAATTGATCATAGGCTAACAATGGATTCCACCTCTAATACTAAACGAAATATAATGATGATCATTTTTCTCATTAATTTGAAATGAATTTTATGTTTAAACTTTCTGCTCATAGTCAAACATAGTTTTGTCAACTTCATTCTTATATAAGTTACTTTCCTCTATATCAAGGGCTAATGTCTTTGTCAGCCGGTCAATGTATTTTTTTCCTGAACGTCTGCCATTTAAAATATCAGTTAGATAATTTTCATTAACTCCAATATTCTTCGCCAACTGCCTTTGTGTCATGTTCAGCTCAATAAGTCTTTTCTTTACTCTAACTCCAAAAAACGGAATGTGTTTTTTGTTAGACAAATTTATCTACTCCTATCTTTATTTTTTAAAAGATTTTTCGGCTAATTGATACTTGTTTTTCAATTCAAACTTATGGTATTAAAATTGGAAAATGTTATAAAAAGAGAACCAAGAATAAGTATTGAAGGAATAAAATATTTTCTAAATATTATTTATTCCATACAAGGAGTGGTAAAATTATGATGCACAACCGTATTATAATAAATTATAAACCCCACATTTGTGGGGTGTCAACTGAAAGAGTCGAAAATTGTTGTCTTTATTTTAAAATAATGACATATGCTTGTGGGGGGTAATTTATGGATGGAGTTAATAACTTTGGAGAAAGGTTAAGAAAAGCTTTAAAAAACGCGGGTTATACTCAAGCAAGGGCTACAGAAGAACTTAGATTATCTAAAAATGCTATGACTAATTATGTTAATGGAAGAATTCCTGATGCCACAATTCTTTATAATCTTTCAAAATTATTAGGACGGTCAATGGAATATTTGCTAACAGGTAAAGAAACAAAAGCAAGCCAGCAAACCATTGATGACAGTATACCTGACAGTAATTCTTTTGGAAAATTAACTGATGATGAAAGCAAATTTCTCACACTATATAGGCAACTTAGCAATAAAGATAAAGCAAAAATTGAGGGGATGCTTGAAATGAAGATTTTCGAGTCAAAAGAATCAAAAAAAGGGGGGTCATCCATATTTCGGAGTGGAGAAGAGGCAGCGAGTAAAGAAAAGAAACACGCTTAATTTTATCTTTTTTGATGTGTTTTCGTATCATGATCCCGATAAAAAGGCTCCCAAAAGGGCGTTGATTTTAGATAATTTTATCAAAGAAATAAGAAATAAGAAATAAGAAAGAAGAAAGAAGAAAAAAGTAACGATCACCGCCACAACTAATGGATGGGATCGTTACTTTTTCTTTTGAAAGCTTACAGTACATTAAAATAACGTGCTTCTGGATGGGCAAATACGATGGCTGTTACAGAAGCCTCAGGTTCCATCATAAATCCTTCAGTTAGTTGAATCCCAATCTGTTCAGGACGTAGTAGTTTAAATAGCTTAGCTTGGTCCTCAATATCTGGGCATGCTGGGTAGCCAAATGAATAGCGTTGACCCTGATATTTAGCCGCAAACAAGTCCTGGATTGATAGGTCCGTTGCATCAATAATGCCCCATTGGTCTCTCATCAATTGATGAACCCGTTCCGCAAGAGCTTCAGCTGTTTCAAGGGCTAACGATTGAATCGCATGGCTTAATAGGAAGTTGCCTTCCTCCTTAAATTCTCCAGCGTACTTCCGTATATTTTTTCCGGCTGTTACTGCTAAGAAGCCAACGTAATCCATTTCACCACTGTCAACGGAGCGAAGATAGTCAGCAAGACATAAATAAGGTTCCTTTTGTTGACGTGGGAATGTATAGGTTTCGATCACTTTTGTTATATCATCTGGATCATAGATGATGACTGAATCCCCATTTGATTGTGCCGGGAAAAATCGGTAAATTGCTGATGGCTGTATGAAGTCGCCACCTATAGCTTCCCTAAGTAAACCATCAATCGTTTCTTTTAATTGAACAGCCTTCTCATTTTTTTCTGCAAGTAACTTGGCTACTTTCCCTTTTAAACCTAAATGGTGGCCTAAGAGCATTTGCATATTAATATAGGGTTCAACATGGGCAATCGAATACTCTTTTAAGATGTGCTGGTCAAGGTCTCTTGGTTTATAAACAGGTACGTCTTTTGCCACTGTAGAACGGACATTTTCTGCTGGTACAGTAGAACGAGGACGTTGATGTACTTCGACTTTTATAGCATGTAAGGCCTCTATTTTTTCATTTATGATTTTTGTCCGTTCTTCCTTATCTTGTAATCGATTCGCTAGATCTAATCCAATCATCGCATCTTTGGCGTAGAGAACCGGACCGTCATATTCCGGAGAGATTCTTGTATCCGTAAATTTCCGTGAAAGGGCAGCCCCACCAACGAGAAGCGGAACAGAGATATTGGCTTGTTTCATATCCTGGGCTGTTAACACCATCTGTTGGGCTGATTTTACAAGCAACCCTGATAAGCCGACGATATCTGGTTTTTCTTCTTCAATCGCTTTAATTAAATTAGCTGGTGCTATTTTGATCCCTAAGTCAATAACCTTAAAACCATTATTTGTCAGGATGATATCGACTAGATTTTTACCAATATCATGGACATCCCCTTTTACGGTAGCTAGCAAAACCTTGCCTTTCCCGCTGTCATTTTCTGTTGCTTCCATGTAAGGTTCTAAGAAGGAAACAGATGCTTTCATGACCTCGGCACTTTGCAGAACCTCTGCGACAATGAGTTGGTTTTCATTAAAGAGTCTGCCAACCTCAGCCATACCGGCCATTAAGGGTCCATTAATGATAGCAAGCGGGGCCTCATATTCCTTTAGGGCAAGCTCGAGGTCCGGGATTAAGCCTTCTTTAGTACCTTCAACAATATAATAGCTGAGCCTTTCGGCCAACGTCATATCGCTTTTTTGGACCGTTACTTCTTTTTTCTTATCACGATAAAAATTCGTGAATTCAGCTAACACTTCATCTGTAGTTTCAAATAAAAGTTTTTCGGCCATAGAAATTTCATTTTTGGGGATTGAAGCAAACCGCTCTAGCTTTTCAGTATTGACGATCGCATAGTCTAATCCTGCTAGTGTACAATGATATAAATAAACAGCATTAAGAATTTCTCGTCCTACAGGTGGAAGTCCAAAAGAAACATTGCTAACTCCCAATATTGTTAAGCTTTTTGGCAGTTTTTCTTTAATAAGCTGAATTCCTTTTACCGTTTCATTGGCGGAACCAATATACTGTTCATCACCTGTTCCAACAGGGAAAACAAGCGGATCAAAAATAATATCTTCAGGGCTTAGTCCATACTTATTTACTAATAAATGATAGGACCGTTCGGCAATCTCAAGTTTGCGCTCGGCTGTTACCGCCATACCAGTTTCATCGATGGTGCCGACAACAACTGCTGCACCATAGCGATGAATGAGCGGCACGATTTTTTCAAAGCGTTCTTCACCATCTTCAAGGTTTATAGAGTTGATGATTGCTTTCCCTTGAGAGTAGGAAAGGGCTCGTTCAATCACTTTTTCATCTGTTGAATCAATCACAAGTGGCGCCTTTATTTTTTTGACTAGAACATCTAAGAAATTCTCCATGTCCTCAATCTCATCACGATCTGGATTTGCTAAACAAACATCAATGACATGTGCGCCGTTTTTTACCTGGGCTCGGGCGATTTCAGCAGCTTCATCAAATTGGCCGTCAATGATTAAAGTCTTAAACTTTCGTGAACCAATGACGTTCGTTCTTTCACCAACAAATAATGGTCTCATTGAATCGTCATAAAGAAGGGGCTCAATTCCTGAGACAACATGATGATGCGTTTCAGCAGGAATTTGCCGCGGTTCATAGTCCTTTAAAATTTCAGCAAGTGCATGAATATGGTCTGGTGTCGTACCACAGCAGCCACCAGCTAAGTTCAACCAGCCTTTTTCGGCAAAGCCTGCTAGCTTTTTGGCAAGCGACTCCGGTGATTCATGGTATTTCCCATCTTCATCAGGCAATCCGGCATTCGGATAGCAACTGACACCTGTTGTCGAAAGATCAGATAGAGAGCGAATATGGTCGCGCATAAATTCGGGTCCGGTCGCACAGTTCATACCAACAGCTAAAGGCTTCATATGCTCTATCGATATATAAAAAGCTTCAATCGATTGTCCAGCTAGTGTTGTTCCCATTGGCTCAATTGTTCCGGAAATAATCAATGGAATATTTTTGCCTGAAGATTCGCGTGCTTGTTCAATCCCAACAAACGCTGCTTTAACATTGCGCATATCTTGGCTAGTTTCCAGCAGTAAAAGATCAACACCACCGTCAATTAATCCACGTGTTTGTTCCATGTAATTATCAACAAGTTCATCAAAGGTAACGCCTCCGGTTACAGATAATGATTTTGTCGTTGGTCCCATGGAGCCGGCGACAAAGCGGGGCCATTCAGGTGTTCCAAATTCGTCCCTTACTTTACAAGCAAGTTCGGCGGCTACCTTATTAATCTCGTAAGCTTTTGCACCAAGCTCATAATCAGCTAAAACCAACTTTGTCGCACCGAATGTATTTGTTTCAACGATATCTGCCCCAGCTTCAAAATAAGAACGGTGAATCCATTCAATAACATGGGGAGCCGTTATGTTTAAATACTCATTACAGCCCTCATATAGTTCACCACCGAAATCTGCTGCAGAAAGATTTGCTTGCTGTAGCATTGTTCCCATTGCACCATCTATAATGAGTATTTTTTTCTTCATCTGTTCTTGCAATGTATTGTGTGACAATCTAATCTTCCTCTCTTAAATAGAAAAACTATTAATTTCTTGCTGCTGTACTTTTATTTCTTGCATGGAGGTATTGGACAAGCTCCACCGAAATTTCATAGCGCATAAACGGTGTTATTAAGTAAATTCCTTTAAATAAATCGAACGCGATATCAATTAAAGATTTTGCAATAGCAATGCCTTCGATGGCAGCCTGTTCGCGATCTGCCCCGCAACTAGCCATTCTCCTTCTAATGTCATCGGTCAATTTGATTCCTGGGACCTCATTGTGAAGAAATTCGGCATTTTGGCTGCTGACAATCGGCATGATTCCAATATAAATTGGCTTTGTAATATGTTTTGTTTCTTCGTAAACCTGCAGAAATTGCTGTTCATTAAAAATAGGCTGGGTAATAAAATAATCGGCCCCATGCTCAATTTTTTTCTCTAATCGTTTGACTGCCTTATCTAGATGGCGGACATTTGGATTAAATGCTGCTGCAACTGAGAAGGAAGTCTTCTTTTGTAAAGGTTTTCCCGAAAATGTCATACCCTCATTAAATTGTTTAATTAGACTTATTAATTCAAAAGAAGACAAATCATAGACAGATGTTGCCCCTGGGAAATCCCCGACTTTTGTTGGGTCACCGGTAACGGCTAACACTTGGTCGATCCCTAAAGCATCCAATCCCATTAAATGGGATTGGAGTCCGATTAAATTTCGGTCACGGCACGTAATGTGTACGAGCGGGCGTATTCCTACTTCGTTTTTAACAATTGCTGCCATTGCCATATTGCTTATACGAGGAGAAGCCAATGAATTATCTGCCATTGTAAGGGCATCTATGCCGACCTCTTTTAAAGCTTTAGCCCCTTCTATGAATTTTGCAGTATTTAATGTTTTTGGAGTGTCCAACTCAACGATAACGGACCGTTCTTTCGTAACCATTTCGTGCAGATGCGGTTGAGTAGGTTTGGCAGTAACAGTGATAGTATTTTCATGATCCTTCATTTTTATAACCTTGTGTGTAATAGGTGTTAATCCTTTTAGCCTTTCGCTAACAGCTTTAATATGTTTGGGTGTTGTTCCACAACAGCCGCCGATTAGACGAACACCTTGATTTCGAAGATTAACAGCACATTCACCGAAATATTCTGAATCCGATTCATATATTAATCTCCCGTCTACATAATCTGGTAAGCTTGCATTAGGATAGGCAGACAAGAACGCTTTCTTTGGTAGTGGAACCTCTTCGAAAGCTTGGGTCATATGATGGGGTCCCAAACGGCAATTTAAACCGACAACATCGGCCCCTAGATCTTCAAGCTGTTTTAAAGCTAGTCGAAGCGGTGTCCCGTCCTGTAATACAGCAACCTCATGAATAGAAACTTGGGAGATGATCGGTAAATCGGTTTCTTTTCGGGCAATTTCAAGGACGTTCTTTATTTCATCGAAATCGTAGAATGTTTCCAGTAATAATCCATCTACACCTTCCATCAGAATACTGTAGAGCTGTTCACGAAAAGATCGCTTAATTTCGTCGATGGTTGCTGCACTTTTTTTAATTCCCCGTATTCCTCCGAAAGTTCCTAACACATACGTATTTTCTTTAGCAGCTTTTTTTGCAAGTCGTACGGCAGCTATATTAATATCTTTGACCTGATCTTCAAGACCATACCTACCGAGTTTTATATAGTTAGCGCCATACGTATTTGTTTGTATTACATCCGCTCCGGCTTTAATATAGGTTTCATGAATTTGGGTAATCCGGTCCGGTTGCAAGAGGTTTAATTCTTCAAAGCAAAAATCAACACCATATGAATAAAGGAGTGTTCCCATCGCACCATCCGCTATTAAAATACGATTTTGCAAATCTTGTAAAAATCCCATGTTTTCACCTGCTACCTAATAGATTCGATTCAGTCAAACTAAACATGCGTCAAAATAAAAAAAGTCTCCTCCATCAAGAAGAAGACTTTTTGCATTGCAATTCTTCTTCTTATCTGTCTGGAATTAGCACCTGACCTTTTTAGGCTGGTTGCTGAGATTTCATAGGGCCAGTCCCTCCACCTCTCGAGATAAGAATATAGTTTTATACTTAGGATAGTATTTTGTTTACACTAATTTACTATAGTACACTAAAATTTACAAGTGATTTTTTTGAATTGTTAAATAGTATTAATTGTCAAAAAAAAAATACCGACAACTTATTAAGGGTGTGAATATTATTGGAGTCCATTATTTATCATTTGTTTTCGATTGTTTCGATGAATTTTTCCATTGTTGAAGTTAAGTAAGTATCAGCTCTTCTTATAAAAACGGTTTTTATCTTGCTGTATTTTTCCGGGAGTGTATGACATTGGATGAGTCCATTTTGTTTCATATGGGTGACTGCTGACTTTGGAACAAATGTTACGCCTAATCCAACGGCAACACTTTGCAAGATGGTTTCTAATGTGCCAAATTCCAAAACTTTCTGCGGTGTGATGTTTTGGTCCCTATACCAAGCTTCAAGACGTGCGCGGTATCCACAGCCGTCGCTAAAGCATAAGAATGGCTCCTTTTTCAACTCTTCCAAAGAGGAGGAGTGCTTATCTGAAATTAAAACAAGCTCCTCTCGAAACACTTCATGCGATACAAGATCGGGATGAAAGTCTGACTCCGTAACGAACGCTCCGTCCAATTTATGATGCAATACCTCTTTTTCTAATGTTTCCGTCACGCCAGTAAATAAACATAAATCTACATTTTTATATTTTTTAATAAAGGTAGACAATATTTTCGGTAAATGTATGACGGTTTCAACGGTTCCGATATCTAATTTTCCAGATGGTTCTTCTTTACTTTGAACGGCTTTTTTCATTTCATCGGTTAACAATAATATTTTTTTACTGTAGGTCAGTAATTTTTTTCCCTCTGGCGTTAAACTCATCCCACGACGATGGCGGTTAAACAATGGGGTATTCAGTTCCTGTTCAAGTTTCTGAATCCGCATTGTAATATTGGACTGCACGTACCTTAACTCTTTTGCTACTTCTGAAATTGTTCCTTTTTCCGCCACCATCTGAAAAATCTCTAAATCTTTAAATTCCATGATGATCCACCTTTACATTTTTATTAAATTTATAATATCAAAAAAAGTGATGATAAACATTATTATTATTCATTTTACAAGATGGTAAAAAAGGTAGATGATAATGAAGTTAACTTGATGGGGGAGGAAGAGGAGTTTGGGAAATAGTGTATTGTGGGGAGCTTTTCTTTGTTTTATTGCTGCAGCTTCATGGGGGGCAATGTTTCCGGTAGCACATGCAGCTTTCAAATATATTGATCCCTTCTACTTTACTATCATTCGCTATGGATCAGTTACAATCATTTTAATAGCGATATTATTATGGAAAGAAGGCAAGAAGGCTTTTAGATTAGAAGGGAAGGGTCTTCCATTATGGTTTTACGGTACCATGGCCTTTACTGTCTATAATCTATTTATTTTTTGGGGGGAAGATTTATTAGGCAAACCAGGTGTGATGGTGGCATCCGTAAATGAGTCGCTTATGCCGATGATTTCTATTGTGATTGGCTGGATGGTTTTTAAAAGACGTCCCCATCTGTTTACATTAGGATGTGTGCTTGTGTCGTTTGCCGGTGCTGTGTTAGTTATTACAAAAGGGAATATTGGAGCATTTCTTGGGGCAACGGGTCAAATCGTACCTTCAATGCTAATATTCATTGCCGTTGTTGGCTGGGTTATTTACACGATCGGTGGCAGTAAGTTTCGCGACTGGTCCCCATTGCGATATTCGACATTAAGCTGTTTATTCGGAACAATCACGGCTATTGTTATTACAGTAGGGGCATCATTGGTTGGAAGTTTACCTGTCCCGTCATTTGAAAATATTCTAGCAGTAAGCCCGCATTTATTATTTATGATTATATTCCCTGGGGCGATTGCGGTCGTTGGTTGGAACATCGGTGTGACTATTTTATCACCATTAAATGCGCTGTTATTCATAAACTTTGTTCCTGTTACAACACTTGTAGTCTCAATTTTTCAAGGGAATTACATAACAGTGTACGATCTTTTAGGTACTATCTTTATCATTGTTTCACTTTTGTCAAATAATATTTTTGTAAGAATGACACAAAATAAAGGGTCAAAGCAGTCTATTCAAACACATTTGCGTGAACGCGCATCATAAAGATTTCCAACACTCACAATATTTGCGGTGGGTGTTTTCGGTGAGCCTAAATTAAAAATAAATAGAAAAATAATTACTAAATTGTTTCATATACAGCAACTATGGAGTTGTATATGAAACAGATGACTATTATCATAAAATTATGAAGAATATAAATGAAATTAAGGTTATAGGAGGAGTTATTTAATGGAGGTACAAACACAAAAAGTTGTTGAGAAGATTGTAAAACCATTTGATTGTCTACATTATATTGATGGTCAATTTGTGGAATCCGTAGATAAAAAGACTTTTAATAATGTAAACCCTGTAACGGAAGAGGTTTATGGTACTGTTGCGGAAGGAAGTGCTGCAGATATTGATTTAGCTGTACAGGCAGCAAAACGTGCTTTTAAAGAAGGTCCATGGGGAAAAATGAGCACACAAGAACGTTCGAATATTATTCGTAAAATTGGTGATATCCTTTTAGAACGCCAAGAAGAGATCGCCCAACTAGAATCATTAGATACAGGTAAACATCTTAAATTCTCGCGTCACGTGGATGCACCTCGTGCACCGAAAAACTTCCATTTCTTTGCTGACTACATGATTTCAGTAGGAACAGAAGCATTCCAAGATGAAACGAACAAAGCGCTTAACTTTGGATATCGCCGTCCACTTGGAGTCGTTGGATTAATTCAGCCGTGGAATCTTCCGTTATTTTTGTTAACTTGGAAACTGGCACCAGCTTTAGCTGCAGGAAATACAGTCGTCATAAAGCCATCTGAATTAACACCCATGACAGCAACATTATTAATGGAAATTCTCCAAGAAGCTGGTGTTCCGGCTGGCGTCGTTAACTTAGTTCATGGCTTCGGACCTGGTGCAGGAAGCGCAATTAATAAACACCCTGACATCGCTGGTATCGGTTTCATCGGGCAAGTATCTACAGGTGTTAAAATCATGTCAGAAGCTGCACCAACATTGAAAAAGCTTTCTTTCGAATTGGGCGGTAAAAACCCTAACATTATTTTTGCCGATGTAGATATTGATGAAGTTGTTGACGGTACAATTAGATCAAGCTTCACAAACCAAGGGGAAGTATGTGTAAGTGGTTCAAGAATTTATGTGGAGCGTCCAATCTTTGATGAATTCGTTGAAAAGTTTGCAGCCAAAACAAGAGCATTAAAAGTCGGCGATCCATTTGATATGGACAATGACCAAGGGGCATTAGTAGCAAAAGTCCACTATGACAAAGTAATGAGCTATCTAAAGATCGCTGAAGAGGAAGGCGGTACTTTTGTAACAGGCGGTGGACGTCCGCAAGGGGTGGATAAAGGCTATTTCGTCCAACCAACGATTATCACTGGTTTGGACGACAACTCTCGCCTTGTTCGTGAAGAAATCTTTGGACCTGTTGTTTGCGTTCTTCCATTCGATACAGAAGAAGAAGTAATCGCGAAAGCAAATGATACACGTATGGGCTTAAGTAACACAATCTGGACTAACGATATTCGTCGCGCACACCGTGTTGCCCAAGCAATTGAGTCGGGATTATCTTACATCAATTGCTGGTTCCTACGTGACCTAAGAACTCCATTCGGTGGCACGAAAGATAGTGGCCTAGGTCGTGTTGGTGGGGTTCACAGCTGGGAGTTCTATACAGAAATAACTAATATTTGCGTGAAGCTATAAGAAAAGTGAAAGCGCCCGTTTAGCGAAGTTTACTAGTCGCTGGGCGCTGGAACTGGACAATGATGCACAAAAAGCTAACCGAAAAAATTCCGGTTAGCTTTTATAATTATCTGTAATTTATAAATTGCACATCAATTGGTAAATTTGCCCCTCTAATTGCTGAAATTACTTGCTGGAGATCATCTCTGCTTTTACCTGACACGCGGATTTGATCATCTTGGATTTGTGATTTTACTTTAATTTTCAAGTCTTTAATGATCGTATTAATTTTCTTAGTGTTGTCTTTGTCAATTCCTTGTACAAGCTTAGCCCGTTGGCGCACAGTCCCCCCTGATGCGGGCTCGACTTTTCCGTAGTCTAGGTTTTTCGTTGGAACATTTCTTTTAATTAATTTACTAACAAGAACGTCTTTTAATTGTTCCAACTTGTATTCATCGTCAGAGATGAGAACTAGTTCCTCTTTTTCAAAAGAAATATCACTTTTGCTTCCTTTAAAATCATAACGTGTTCCTATTTCCTTGAGTGCCATTGTAACTGCATTTGATACTTCTTGGGCGTCTACCTTTGAAACGATGTCAAAAGAACTTTCAGATGCCATGTTCATCCCTCCAAAACTTTACCGATTTACTTTTATTTTCTATTAATTATTGGTAAAATGCAACATAATGGACAATGTTAACTTTATTCAGTAGAAGTCACCACTTTCACAAGTGGTGGGATGAATACAATCTAGTTTACAATTTACTGCAAATACGCTAAGGCGAATTTGATTGAAACTCGGAAAGAAAGCAGGGAATAGGATGGGCAACATAATGCCGGGAACAATTACGACTTTAAAGGTATCCCATGAATCACCGTTTGGTTATTTTCTCGAAAATGGTGAACAAGAGGAGGATATTTTACTTCACCATCATGAGATAACTAGGGATCAATTAAGTGAAGAAGAGGAAGTAGAAGTATTTTTATTTCAAGACCGTCAAGGCAGATTAACAGCAACAATGACGATTCCTTCGATTACAATAGATACATTTGGTTGGGCCAAGGTTGAGGAAGTTAAACGTGATATGGGTGTATTTGTTAATATTGGTATTGATAAAGCAATGCTGTTATCTAAGGATGATTTACCGCCACTTGAAGAAGTTTGGCCACAGATTGATGATGAAGTTTATTGTACATTAGAAATTGGTAAAAATGGACGTTTGTTTGTTAGACTTGCCAAAGAAGCAGATTTTTGGGATATTGCAAAACAGGCGGACCCATCATTATTTAATAAGAATGTAATCGGCCGGATTTATCGGACCTTATATGCGGGTTCATTTATTTTTACAGAGGAAGGTCATCTTGGCTTTATTCATGACAGTGAACGGAAAGAAGAGCCACGGATTGGCGAAAAGGTAACTGGGCGTGTTATTGATGTAAAAGAGGATGGCACCATTAATGTATCGCTATTGCCAAGAAGGCACGAGGCAATGGGGGATGATGCCGAAAAAATATATGCCTACATGGAAACAAGGAACGGAGCGATGCCATATTGGGATAAAAGCCAACCGGATGATATTGAAGCAAGATTTGGTATGAGTAAAGGAGCCTTCAAGCGTGCACTTGGAAAGTTGATGAAGGAAGGGAAAGTATACCAAGAGAACGGCTGGACATATTTTAAAAAAGAATAGTAAAAAATAATCAGTGGGTGTATAAGACCCACTGATTTCTTTTTGTCTATAAATGATTTGTTTCCTTTGAAAACTGGTTTTTCCCTGCTTGACGATTTTTTTCAATCATTTCGTTTTTCTTTTGACGCTGTGCGTTTCTGTCAACAGGCTTTTTATCATTATCTTTTTCAATTGAATTCCAAGGTTGCATAATAACGCTCCTTCCATTTTCGTTCAAACCTTATTTTCCGCAAAAACAGGAAGGTTTATGCCCTAATTCAATTTATCTCAAAAAGAAAATCCCTAAAGTTCCCGGTCCGACGTGAGCTCCAATTACACAACCAATGTTAGTAAGAAGAAAATTCTCGGTACCAAATTCTTCTTTTATTAAATCACGAATGTATTCAGCCATTTCGATATCATCGGCATGACAAATCCCAACAAGTTGGTCTTTAAGTGTGTCGCCCCGCTCTTTCATAATTTCTACCATGCGTTTTAAAACCTTTTTTCGTCCCTTTAATTTTTCAAGAGGGGCCAACTTTCCATCTTCAACATTTAATATTGGTTTAATATTAAGTAACCCGCCAACAAATGCGGAAGTTTTGCTTACTCTTCCGCCCCGATATAAATATTCCAATGAATCTACTGTAAACAGATGCTCGATACGGGCACAGTGAAATTCAATAACAGAAAGGATTTCATCTTTTGATTTTCCTTCCTGTGCTAATTCAGCAGCTTTTTTAACAATTAGTCCGTATCCAAGCGAGGCAGCCTTTGTATCGATAATCGTTAAATCAAAATTCGGAAATTTCTCTAACACATCATCTCTTACAAGCGTTGATGTTTGATATGTACCGGAAAGCTCTGAAGAAAATGCGATATAAATGCAGGTTTCATTCTTTTCGGCATATTTCATGAACGCCTCCTCAAACCTCGCGGGTGGAACCTGTGCTGTTTTTGGTACCTTTCCATTTCGCATCTGGTCATATAATTCTTTTGATTGAATGGTTTCTAAATCATAGAATTGTTGATCATCTATCTGAACTACTAATGGCAGTAAATCTATATTTAGTGTTTCGAATAGCTCTAAGGGTAAATCACAAGCACTGTCAGTAATAATTTTTATACTCATTGGAATCTTTCCTTTCAGAAGTATTTTCCTTTCCTTCCATATTGTACGTTTTAGATGCGATAATTTCAATTTTTGTAATGAATCGTAAGACATATGGTAAGATTGGAAGTACGTAAAAAAGTTAGGGATGGAGGTAACGCTGTGCTTTGGTTGGAAATAAAAAAGATATTTGTCGTTTTGGCAGGTGCAATGTTAACGGCGGTTAGCTTAAACTTATTTTTAATTCCTGCAAATGTATATTCTAGTGGCTTTGCCGGTATTGCCCAGCTCTTATCTAGTATATTGACACAGTATACACCTATAACTATTTCAACAGGAATTCTTCTATTCCTATTAAACGTTCCGGTAACGATTTTAGGATGGATGAAGGTTGGAAAATCCTTCACTATCTATAGTTTTTTTAGTGTAGTGGCAACAACTTTTTTCCTAGAAATTATTCCAGTTTATCCATTATCAGAGGATATCCTTTTAAATGCGGTGTTTGGTGGAGTAATCTTGGCTGTAGGTGTTGGTTTTACGTTAAGATGGGGTGCTTCTACGGGTGGGGTTGATATTATTGCAATGATCTTATCAAGGATGAAGGATAAGCCTATAGGCACCTATATTTTTGCTTTGAATGCAGTTATAATTATAATGGCCGGGTTATTAAATGGTTGGGAAAAAGCATTATATACATTAGTTACGCTTTATGTGACGACGCGTGTCATTGATACGATACATACTAGACATGAAAAGGTTACTGCCATGATTATCACGAATAAAGGGGAAGAACTTGCAAAAGCGATTCATGAACGGTTGGTTAGGGGAATAACATCAATTCCTGCAAAAGGTTCCTATTCAAAGGAACAGAAAGAAATGTTGATTATCGTCATTACGAGGTATGAGTTGTTTGATTTAGAAAGAATAATTAGAACTGTAGATCCAAATGCATTTACTAATATTGTTGAAACAGCAGGGATTTTTGGATCCTTTCGCAAAGATTAACATGAAACTCTTAAGGCATTTGAACGACTAATGTAAAAAGAAGAGAGGAATGATAAGAGTGACTTTAAGGAAATTAGGATTTGGTATTGTATTTGCTGCGCTAATGATTATGGCTGCTTGTGGGACCGGGGACCAGAAAGTTGACAACGGTAATGGAACTGAGGGAATGGAAACGCCAGCTAATCAAGCGGAAACACCGGGGACAGAAAATCCTGTAGAAGATTCACAAACCCCACCGGCTATGAATGATGGACAAAGTGAGTCGACTGCTTTTCGAAATATCTCAGTTGCGGGGAAAAATGGTGAATATGTTGTTAACGGTGAAGCACGAGTATTTGAAGCGGTGTTCCTTTATACCGTGGAAGATGGTCATGATTATGTAATTGAAGAAACACAAGCAACTGCTAATGAAGGTGCACCAGCTTGGTCTCCTTTTGAATTAAAAATATCGATTCCAGAAGATCAACTTCCAATGAACGGAGCTTTGACATTAGAATTGTATGAAAAGAGCGCGAAAGATGGATCTGTAATCAATGAAACATTTGTAAAGTTAGAGGAATTCGGGTCTTAAACGATAAAATTCACAAAAAACTCTCATTTATGAGAGTTTTTTTGTTAAATAATTTTAAAAGTTAATGTATAGTAATAAGTAATTACGTGATATGAGTTTATCCCTAGGGATAAAGGAGGACTTTTGGATGTTTGGTCAAAAAAGAGAGATAGAGCGTTTAAGGGCAGAGAATGTTGAACTAAAAGAAAGATTAAACGAGATAGAGAACAATCAATATTCAAAAAGTGATATTCGGGTTCTATTAGACAGCCTGTATCAAGAGTTAGTAGGTACTGTTGATCAGCATGAAATCGTGAATAACCAACATTATGCACTAGCTGATTTTGTTTCCAAAATTAAAGAGCGATTTGATAAAGTTAATTCAATTAGCGCACAATCCAATCAAATTTCTTCAACAATGACAGAAAAAGGACAAGTTCTAATTGAATCAACAACGGAAATGGTAAACAAATCAATCGAAGGCCGTGATTCAGTTAGTAAGGTAGAATCGCTAATTAAACAACTTGGAGAACAGTCTATCGAAACTTCATCAAGCATGACGCAATTAGGAGTGCGCTCAAAAGAAATTGAGGATATCGTGAAAGTAATTACGGATATTGCTGAACAAACCAATCTGTTGGCCCTAAATGCTTCTATTGAAGCTGCACGTGCCGGTGAACATGGAAAAGGATTTGCGGTGGTTGCAAGTGAAGTTCGAAAGCTTGCAGAAAACACAGCAAACAGTACAAAAAACATTAGTGAATTAACGAAAAAAATTCAACAAGAGATTGATGCGGCCCTACAAGCAAATGAAAAAAGTATTATCTTTGTAAGGGAAGGTATCGATTTAAGTACGGTGACAACAGAAAAAATCGGCGATATCCAAAAAGTTATCGGCTCCGTACAAGGTGAGGTTAATGACGTCATTCAAACGATTAAAGAACAAAAAGAATATAGCGGCGATGTCATGAAAGAAATTAGCGTTACTACAGATCTTTTTTTAGAAGTAAATGATGCTATTACGAAGCATATAGATGATGCTGAAATTGTCGATAGCAAGTTGACAACAGGAATTAATCAAATAAAACAAGCGAAGACTAAGTTTTAACCTTTATTATCAAAAACGCAAGCGCCATTTAGGCGCTTGTACTTTTATGAGGTCCTATTTTGAACTTGATCCAATCTTTGTTGGAGCTCTTGTAACTGCATTTGTTCTGCTGCTGTTGAGTTCGAAAAAGCAGACGAAATTTGATTTTTGGCTTTTTCAATATTATCTAAATTGGAGGTGGACTCCGCCAAACAAACGGCATCTTTAGCTAACTGAAATAGTTTATTTCCCATTGTTAAATGCCCCCAAGCGAAGAATTAACCTGTTCTTCATGTTTTCGTTGTTTTTCTTCAGCTTCCGCTAATGTAGAATAATAAGGGATTTTTTCATGGTATCGTTGCATTGCATCAGCACTTTGTTGGTAAAAACGTTTTGTTTTATTTTTTTTACTCATGTTAGTTCCCCCTATTCTTGAGTTCAAATTTCAAGATGACTCCTCTTTATTTTGAATCAAGAGGGAGGGATCTATGCTTAGGAAATTTTAAAGAATTTTTCCAAATATTGAGCCAAACCGTCTTCCTCGTTTGAATGGGTGACATCATAAGCAGCTGATTTAACTTGATCAATTGCATTCCCCATAGCGACGCCATATTTCGCAAACTTGAGCATTTCAAGATCGTTATCCTCATCGCCAAAGGCAATAATCCGTTCCTCTGGAATCTCGTACGTATCCGCAACCTTCTTTACACCAACGGCTTTATTAATACCCGCCTTAATAATCTCAATAATATTCCATGGTGAACCCGAAGAGCGGTGTTCAATAAAATTGCCGACTTCTTTGGCAAGGTGATGACGGATGCTGTCTATTTCTTCTTCCTTAGAATGAATAAGGATAGAAGTGGTCTCGGTTTTTAAATTTTCGCGAACATGACCAATTTCAATTTTTGAAAAATTACCGAACGTAAGAAATTCCATAATCGCTTCATCGTAAGTTTGTAGGAAAACATCATCTTTAACCTGGGCCATAATATTTCTGATATTGTATTTATCACAGGTATCAATAATTTTCTGGGCCACATTAAGTTCAAGCGGTGAATGAAAAGTACCCCAGGCAGCATCATGTGGATGATGAACATATGCACCGTTATAATTCACGATTGGTGTATTTAATCCCATTTGCTTGTAATATACATAACTTGCACGAAAAGGTCTTCCAGTAGCGATCATTACATGGTGGCCGAGTTTACGTACGTGATCGATTGTATTTAATGTTCGCTTGGATATTGTTTTATTATCTTTAAGAAGTGTTCCATCTAAATCAATTGCAATTAAATGTGGTTTCATTCGTGTCAAGTCCTTTCTAGAAAGTTAAGAAAGTAGCATCATTGTCTAGCGCAAGCAGCCTTCGCCTAGCAAATTTCAGGTCTCCTCCCTGCGATAAGCAAGGCGCTTCCGCTTTTCTTATCAGTATATTAAGTTTAGTTTCATTTGAAATTTTTGTCTAGAAAAACACTTTCCGAATAGGGCTTTAAACTTTTAGGGGTTAGGAAAAAATGGTAGGATATAATAGTTGACCTGAAAAATTTAAGTAAATCCTTTTTACCCAAACTGATTTTTCGGTATACTAAAGGAAATAAGAAAAGCTTCAGAGAAAGGTGTTGCGAGAGATGGATAAAGCTTTAGAAGAAAATATTCTTGGCGCATTAGAAAATGTGTTGGACCCTGAACTGGGTATAGATATTGTTAATTTAGGATTAGTTTATGGTTTAGCTATGGATGAAAACGGAGTTTTAACAGTTGAAATGACTTTAACTTCAATGGGTTGTCCGCTAGCAGGCTCAATCGAAGCTAATGTTAGAAATGCTTTAGCAGATTTGCCTGAAATTAAAGAAACAATGGTGAAGATTGTATGGTCACCACCTTGGTCTAAAGATAAAATGTCCCGTTACGCCAAGATCGCATTAGGTATTCCAGATTAAGGCAGCAATTAAGGAGAGAAGAGAGTGGAGAATAAAGTCATTTTAGTGCTTTCTGACCAGCTTGGTCAAGGGGATAAGCATTTAGGGGAAGGTATTTTAGAAACCTTTTTTACTCTTTTAAAACAAAAAGAGCAAAAGCCAAAAGCTATTTTTTGCATGAACCGTGGCGTTTTTACTATGACTGATCAGTCGCTTGTTTCTGTTCACTTGATAGAACTTGAGAAACAAGGGGTGTCAGTCTTAGCATGCAAAACATGTGCAGATTATTATGAGGTTTCAGATAAACTTACAGCAGGAAAAATCAGTGGAATGGATAAGTTTATTGAATTATCTTCACAATATGAAGTTTTAACATTGTCATAATCAAATACACCTTGGTGTCTTTGATCGTATGCTCGCCGGAGGTTTAAACTTTATTCAGTAAATGTAGATCAACTCTATTTATGGCCGTTTTTTGAATTTTTCTATAAAAAAGCGGCTGCAAATGGAGTTTTTCTGTATATTGATAAAAGTATCCGGTTAAAGTGTGAAATTCATCACAGTCATCCCATTCTTATATAATTATCATGTATAAGGAGAAAGACTCTTAAAAGGAGGCACTGAATGTGCTAGATAAAAGAGAGGCAATTGCTATTCCAGAAGCAGTAAAACAAGTTATGAAATATGCTCCTAAAGGAGAAATAGAATATGTATCAATAGATAAATGTGACCAAAGGTATTTAGGAGACATGGTGAAGGCAAGTCATGATATTCCCCCATTTGATCGTGCCCCATATGACGGTTTTGCTATTCGGGCTGAAGATTCAAGGCATGCTTCTCTAGATAATCCGGTAGAGTTCGAGGTTATTGAAGAGATTGGTGCAGGTTACATAGCAATGAAGGAAGTAGGACCTTTCCAAGCTGTTCGGATTATGACAGGTGCCTTAATGCCTAAGGAGTGCAATGCTGTTGTCATGCTTGAACTGGCAAAAGACATTGTAAAAGATGGCAAGCCGTATATGGTCATCAAACGGTCATATAAACCAGGCGATCATGTTTCCTACCAAGGGTCTGAAACGAAAGCAGGCGAAGTTCTTGTTGAGGAAGGACGCAGAATTAATCCAGGTGTCAAAGCATTATTAGCCACATTTGGATATAGTAGAGTTCCAGTTGTAAAAAAACCAGTTGTCGGTTTATATGCTACCGGGACAGAGCTTCTTGACGTAGATGAACCAATGGAGCCGGGCAAAATTCGAAACAGCAATGCTTACATGATCTCCGCACAAATCAATAGAGTGGGTGCTGAAGCAAAATATTATGGTAAACTTGAAGATGACTTTGACACTTGTTTTGAAGCAGTGAAAAAAGTGTTGGATGAAGTTGATATCCTTATTACAACTGGCGGTGTTTCAGTTGGGGATTATGATTATGTCCCTGAAATTTATAAAAAATTAGGCGCGGAAGTTCTGTTTAATAAAATCATGATGAGACCTGGAAGTGTTACAACCGTTGCCCAATATAATGGGAAACTATTATTTGGTCTTTCCGGCAACCCCTCCGCTTGTTTTGTAGGCTTTGAGCTATATGCAAGACCTATCATACGCAGTTGGTTCCATTCACGGAAACCACATATGCAAAAGGTAAAGGCAACGTTAAATAGTGATTTTACAAAAGCAAATCCGTTCACAAGATTTGTAAGAAGTAAATTAGTGTTTAATGAGGGCAAATTGTTGGCAGAGCCTTCCGGTTTAGACAAATCAAACGTAGTAACTTCGTTAGTAGATTGTGATTCACTCATCATTCTTCCAGGGGGAACACGTGGCTTTACAAAGGGTGATGACGTTGACGTTTTATTATTAGAAGATCAAATAGGCAGCGAGTGGCCGTGGAATTAACTACCCCGGTACTACAGATTGTTGGTTTTCAAAATAGTGGTAAAACGACTTTGGTAACAAAGATAATCGAAACAATGAGTGCCAGCGGAATAAGAGTTGGCACAATTAAACATCATGGACACGGTGGCATGCCAGATTCCTATGATACAGACAAGGATACGGCTAAGCATAGAAGAGCTGGTGCAACTGTGACAGGGGTTGAAGGGGCAGGAATGCTGCAACTTCATGCTTTTAATGGTGGGGGTTGGACGCTCCTTCAGATGTTATCTTTTTACAATAATCTGCCACTTGATATAATTTTGATTGAAGGGTTTAAAAGGGAGCCTTTTCCAAAAGTTGTGCTTTTACGATCGGAGGAGGACGAAGTACTTTTGGAGCAACTGGAAAATATTCAAGTTGTTATTTCTTGGTACAAACGACTTGAAACAAAAATAGGGTATCCGATATTTCAGATTAATGATGAACATGATTATCTGAGCTGGGTTCAATCCTATTTTGAAAGGATAGATTTGATTGAGTGAACAAATGTTTTTAATAACAAAGGACCCGATTTCGATTGAAGAAGTTACTAACAAAGTGGTACGTCGTGACGCAGGGGCGATTAATACTTTTATTGGTACTGTACGTGAATTAACTAAGGGCAAAAAAACGCTTTATTTAGAGTATGATGCTTATCAATCAATGGCTGAGAAAAAGCTGGCGCAAATTGGGGATGAAATAACAGAAAAATGGTCGGATGCCATTGTAGCCATCACCCACCGAATTGGCAGACTTGAAATATCTGATATTGCTGTTGTAATTGCTGTTTCAACTCCACATCGGGCTGATTCATATGAAGCAAGCCGATATGCCATTGAGCGAATTAAGGAAATTGTTCCTATTTGGAAAAAGGAACATTGGGAAGATGGCGAATTATGGATTGGCGATCAGCTTGAGAGAAAAGCCTATCCTTCCGGAAAACCTGAAAAGGAGGATCTTGGTAATGATTAATATTTTACTATTTGCGCATCTTCAAGAAATAGTTGGTAAACAATGCATTACTTGGATGGAATTGCCAATAACAGTTGGGGATCTAAAACAAAAGGTAACTGAGAAGTATAATTTACCGCTTCAATCAGTAATGGTTGCCGTAAATGAAGAATATGCGGAAGATCAACTCGAATTAAAGGCCGGAGATGTAGTAGCACTAATTCCACCTGTAAGTGGGGGATGATATCCCCCTTTTCCTTTTGATCGGCAACTTATGTCTACTTAATGTTCCTTTTCTATACATTTTTGTTGAATATATAACTTTTGGTTGAAAACAGGGCGGTTTTTTTTTATAATTAAGAATGAGAATAGTTATCATTATCCGAGTGTGGAGGGATGAAACTTGGTTTTATCAGATTTAAAGCAAGGTGAAAAAGCTAGAATAACAGATTTTTCTATGCTTCCAGATATAGTGAAACGTAGATTAATAGATATGGGTATTTATGAAGGGGTGGAAGTGTGTTTAAAAAGTAATATGCCTTTTGGCGGTCCTTGTATGATTGAAACATATGGCCAATGTGTTGGTATAAGAAGAAACGAAGCCTCGACTATAAGAGTGGATAAAGCATGATTGAAATAGCCTTATTTGGAAATCCGAACACAGGAAAAACATCGCTTTTTAATAGTTTAACAGGTTCATATGAATACGTAGGAAACTGGAGCGGAGTAACCGTTGAGAAAAAAGTTGGTTTACTTCGCAATAAACAAGGGCACCTCATTGATCTTCCAGGTCTCTATTCTTTAAATCCACTTTCAAAGGACGAGAGGGTTGTTACTGACTTTCTGCTTCACGAATCTTTTACTGAAGTATTAAATATTGTCGATGCTTCACAGTTGGAACGTAATCTACATTTAACAGTACAATTATTAGAATTCGGCAAGCCATTGATCATCGGTTTAAACATGATGGATGTTGCTAAAAATCGAGGCATCGATATAAATGAAAGATTATTGGGCGCTCAATTGGGAGTCCGAATTGTTCCAATTATTGCCCGTACAGGTAAAGGCTGCGATGAATTAAGCAAGCTTCTTGTTGTAACTGCAACCCAAAGAAAAGAACCGCTCAATTTGTATTATGGTTCTGCAATTGAAAAAGGAATTGATAAACTTTCTCAATTAGTTATAAGTAAGAAAAAGTCAATTATTGAGCCATTACCGCCGTTAAGGTGGTTAGCCCTACAGTTCTATGAAGGAAACAAGGTTGTTTTCGACTATTTACAAAAATTTATTACTAGTGAAGAGCTTGATCGACTCCTACATGAAACAGAAGCAAAACTAATTGGAAAAAATGAAGGCAAATCATTGCATCAGGCAATTTACAATGTAAGAAGAGAGTTCATTGACAAAATTATAGAAGGTGCAGCAAAACGAAATAAAGCCGGTAAGCTTCCACTTACAGAAAAAATTGATTTGATCGTAACCCATAAAATTTTAGGGATTCCGATTTTTCTATTTTTCATGTATTTAATGTTTATGCTTACCTTTAATTGGCTCGGCTTCCCATTATCAGATGCACTTGATGCGTTCTTCTCAGGACCATTAACTGAATGGCTTACTACTGGTCTAGTAAGTATCGGGGCTTCTGATTTTATACAATCGCTTATATTGGATGGAATCGTCGCAGGTGTGGGCGGAGTCTTAGTATTTGTCCCGCAGATTTTTATTTTATTTTTCTTTATTTCGTTTTTAGAGGATTCGGGTTACATGGCACGGGTCGCCTTAGTTATGGACCGTCTTATGGAATCAGTCGGATTGAATGGCAAATCATTTATTCCGATGATTATTGGCTTTGGCTGTAATGTACCTGGCGTCATGGCTGCAAGAACGATTGAACAACCGAAGGAAAGATTATTAACAATCTTATTGACTCCTTTAATGTCATGTTCAGCACGTTTGCCTGTGTATGCATTGTTTGTCGGTGCGTTTTTCGCCGCAAATCAGGCATTTGTTGTACTGGCTCTCTATGTACTAGGGATTGTCATGGCACTTATTTTAGCTAAAGTATTTTCTTCAACCATATTAAAAAGTGAAACGTCGGTATTCGTAATTGAATTGCCACCCTATCGTGTACCACAATTTCAGGCGCTTGCACGGAGCACTTGGGATAAAGGGAAAGGATTTGTTCGTAAAGCCGGAACATTTATTTTTGCCGGTTCAGTTGTTATTTGGTTATTATCCTATGCAGGTCCTAACGGCTTAGCGGTTGAAATGGACGATAGTTTTCTTGCTATGATTGGCGGCGTGGTTGCACCACTGTTAGCCCCAATTGGCTTTGGCACTTGGCAGGCTGGTGCATCATTATTAACGGGGTTCTTTGCTAAAGAGGTTGTTGTATCAACCATGAATATCATTTATCACGTACCGGATGTTGGTTCGTTACAAGGGATGCTAGCAGGCGCCTATACCCCGCTTTCAGCCTTTACGTTTATGGCGTTTGTTCTTTTATATGTACCTTGTTTAGCAACAATAGCTACAATTCAAAAGGAAACCGGATCCGTGAAATGGACTTTATTTTCGATTGGGTACGCACTTATATTAGCTTACGTATTATGTTTAATCATATATCAGGTGGGTCGTGCGCTGGGATATGCATAAAAAAGACTTGATCGAAAGTTTTCAATTTCTTTCGGCTGATATTCTTTTAGAAGGGTGGAGAATTCCATGTTGGCAAGCGTAATCATCGGCGTTGCAATTTTTGGCTACGCCGGCTGGGCTTTAATGAAATATATTAAAAACAGCAAAAAAGGAAAATGTGCAGGCTGTGCTATTGAAAATTCTTGTCAGACAAAAAATAAGTGTATTTGATTAACTTTGAAAATCTGAGGCATCCGCCGGAGGCTTTAACTTTATTCAGCAGGGGTTTGTACCCCCACTGAATTTAAAATACTAACTTGCATTCATCTCACCACTTATGGAGGTGGGAGACTTCTGCTGAATGAAGTTAAAAAAGGATGCCCTATTAATAGGACATCCTTTGACATTTAACAGTTATTATCTCTTAACAACGTTAGCAGCTTGAGGTCCGCGGTTGCCTTCGACGATTTCGAATTCAACATTTTGACCTTCTTCTAATGATTTGAAGCCTTCGCCTTGAATAGCTGAGAAATGAACGAATACATCGTCTCCGCCTTCAACTTCGATAAATCCGAAACCTTTTTCTGCATTAAACCATTTTACTTTACCAGTTTGCATGTGTTTGCCTCCTAAAATTCCTTGCACTTCGATATGTGCTTTGTAATCTTGAACCATTACGACTTACATAAATTCTAAATAACGATTTTCTCACCGCGAGACAGAACACAGCTGAATTACTAATGATCATTTCATTATTGCTTAAACCTATATATGAAGTTAACGGTCATTTATAGAATACCACCAGACCCATTCAATGTCAAATACTTTAAGAAAGTCATTTTGTAATATTCGAAATATTTTATCATTGCTCATAAAGGACATTTCCCGTCTGTGTGACATCGTAACCTAACGCCAATAGCTCTTCTTTAAATTTGTGAGACTGAAGAGTTTCGGTTACCAGCTCGATTAATTCTTTATTATTTTCAGTTTTTAAAATAACGATATCATATCGTTCCTTCACTAATGGTACAAAATCAATACCGGCTATTTGAGCAGCTTTTTCAATCCCAACTGCCAAATCAATATCGCCTTTTGCAACCATTCCAGCCACTCCAAGGTGGGAAGTTTCTTCTTGTAAATAGCCATCAATCTCGGATTCATCAATATTATGAACCCTCAACATTTCATCTACAAGTATTCTTGCACCGGAGCCTTTTTCGCGATTAATAAACTTTACTTTTTGATTATTTTTTAGATCTTCCCAAGTTCGGATATTATATGGATTCCCCTTTTTTACATAAAAACCAGCCAAACGAGAGATAAGATTTAAGATGATAAAATGATGGCTGACTAAGATTTTTCGAATATAAGGAATATTGTATTCTTCTGTATCTCCGTCAATTAGATGGGTGCTAACAATATCTGCTTCCCCTTTATACATTGAAAACAAACTATCCAGACTACCAACATAGGAACGTAACGGACGATAATGGTTGGATCTTTTTTCAATTTGTTTACTCAAAATATCTAGACACATATCCTGTCCGCTTATAATGATCGAACGCGGTGCATTACGTAAAGACTGTTCTTGTTTAGCTATGTCTAGTTTATCACTCAAAATTGAAGGCAGTTGCTCCTCGAGAGGTGGCAGACCTTTAGCTCTTCTTTTATAGTTTTCAAGGTCAAAGGCGTCTATTCGCATTTGCCGGCCAACCCGGTAAGACTTTAATTCCCCTTTTTTTATTAAATCGTAAACCGTTAATTTTGATACCTTTAATATTTGCGAAATTTCTTCCGTCGTATAAGATTCATTTCTCATTACCTTCCTCCGCCTAAGAAAAATTAAAGTTTATTAACTATCCACATTTTATCATTTACAAGCTCAAAATAACTAATTATAATTGGAATCAAATTAATTATAACTAATTATAATTAGATATAAGTAGTTATAATCAAGTCCAAAAGGAGGTTTCATCATGGGGAAAAGAATATCAATTGGTTTTCTAGTTTTGTTGTTTATTATGATATTATCAGTAGGATGCAGCCAAAATAGTGGAGCAAATGATTCTTCACAGCAGCAGAATGCAGAAGAATCAAAGCAAGAGACACTAAAACCTAAAGAAAAACAAACTGAATTAATGATATCAGCAGCAGCGAGTTTAACTGATGCCTTAAATGAAATGAAACAAGTATACGAAAACGAGCATAGTTCTGTTAAACTTGCATTCAATTTTGGGGGCTCAGGTAAATTGGCTACACAAATTGAACAGGGAGCGCCATCGGATCTTTTTTTATCAGCAGATCAAAAATCAATGGATAATTTGGAAGAGAAAGCTTTAATTACGGTTGATTCAAGAGCAGATTTCACTGGGAACAAGATGGTCCTAGTTGGAGAAAAAAATAATGAGCTAACAATTCCCTCATTCAAAGATATTGACCCTAACAAATTATCTCAAATAGCTATTGGTGAGCCTGAAAGTGTCCCAGCCGGGAAATATGCTAAAGAGACACTAGAGGCTCTTGGAAAGTGGGACGAAGTACAAACGAAGTTAGTCTATGCGAAAGATGTACGTCAAGTGTTAACCTATGTTGAATCAGGGAATGCAGATATTGGCTTTGTCTATTCAAGTGATGCTAATGCCTCAGATAAGGTAAAAGTATTAGCTGAAGCTGATGCAACATTACATACTCCCATTATTTATCCGGTAGCAATCATTGCTGATAGTAAATATCAAGAAGAAGCACAGCAGTTTATTGATTTCTTACTAAGTGAAGACGGACAAAGTATTTTGAAGAAATATGGTTTTGTTAAATAAGGTAGATCAAAAAGGGTGTTGATACAATTGAATTATTCTCCGTTGCTACTTTCGTTAAAAATTTCAAGTATCTCCACCATTGTTGTATTTTTTTTAGGTCTGGTTGTGTCAAGATTTTTATCGCGCCGCAACTTCTTTGGTAAGAGTGTAATTGAATCTGTACTTCTTTTACCATTAGTACTTCCGCCGACCGTTGTCGGTTTCGGCCTGCTCCTGTTTTTTGGAAAAAATGGGCTGATTGGAAGGCTATTGTTGGATTGGTTTGATTTTCAAATCGTGTTCACCTGGATTGGCGCGGTTATTGCTGCTATTGTTGTGTCCTTTCCGCTCATGTATCAAAGTGCATCAGCAGCCTTCCAAAATTATGACCGGAATTTAGAAAATGCGGCTTTAACGATGGGGGCAACGAAGTGGAAGGTATTTTGGACGATCGCCCTTCCACTGGCATGGCCTGGGCTGTTATCAGGTCTTGTATTGGCATTTGCAAGGGGATTAGGTGAGTTTGGGGCCACGCTAATGATTGCCGGCTATATACCAAATAAAACGGATACGATCCCAATGGCGATCTATTTTGCAGTAGAATCGGGACAAACGGAGGTAGCACAGTTTTGGGTAATCATCATTGTTGCACTTGGATTCAGCATAATCATGTGGCTAAATTGGTGGAGTAAGCGAAACATAATGAAGTACGCATCAAAGGATTAGAGTAGAGAGGGGGGTGTTGATGTTATCGATTCAGATTAAAAAAAAGCTGGCCCATTTTACAGTTGATGTTGAATTACAAATTAATAAAGAAATTGCCATATTATTTGGACCATCTGGTTCAGGTAAAACAACCATCTTGAATTGTGTGGCCGGCTTAATAAAGCCGGACGAGGGCCGAATCACGAATAGTGGAATCGACTTTTTTAGTCCTTCAAGTAAACCTCTGCCCGTACAAAAACGGAATGTCGGCTACCTTTTTCAAGATTATGCTTTATTCCCGCATAGGACAGTTTGGAAAAATATTTCTTATGGCATGAAAAACTCAAAATTAACGGAACAAATTATTGATGTTTTAAATATAAGACATTTGTTAAATAAATACCCAAGAGAAATTTCGGGTGGGGAGAAACAAAGAGTTGCGTTAACAAGGGCTTTAGCTACAGAACCATCGCTCTTATTGCTTGATGAACCATTTTCGGCTTTAGATTATGAAACACGCTTGCAATGCCATGATGAACTCCTACGTCTACATGAATTATGGGGAATTCCGATTTTGATGGTTACTCATGATCTTCAGGAAGCAAGAAAATTAGGGGAACGCATCTTCTATATAAAGGAAGGAAAAATAGAAAAGGTAGTTCAGGCTCAAGTTGGCTGAACTACCTTTTTTTTCATAAGTTTGCCGTGTGTCCTTTTGCAGAGGTATATTCGATTATTGGTTAAAATAATTCGTTTTTGAGTTTATCTGTTTCAACGATATAATAACCTTCTTTGGTAGAGTCAATAAGCTGTTTTTTCTTAAGCTGATTTAAAGTTCGGCTTACGGTTTCGCGGGAGCTTCCGATCATGTTTGCCAATTCACGATTTGTAAAATGGGTAGTGATTAAAAATTTACTTTTCCCATCCTCCAGCTTTTGACCATGAGATTTTGACAAGCGCAACAATAACTTTAAGATTTGCTCATACGTATTTGATAAAATTTGTTCCTCAAGCCTGTTTTGTAAATCAATAATTTTATCCCCAAGTACTTTAAATACCTTAATACTTACTTCAGGATATTTAATTAGGATTTCTTCAAAGTTGGAGATAGGGATGATGATTAGTGTTGTTGGTGCAATAACCTCAGCATGAGCTGGAAATTCTCCTTTTCGGAAAAAGCCGACATGGGGAAACATATCTCCTTCTTTTAAAATGGACACAATTTGTTCACGTCCGTTGAAATCAGTTTTATAAATTTTGACTTTTCCTTGATGGATAAAAAAGACCCGGTCTTGAGAGTCCCCTTGCATAAACACGTGGATTTTTGGTTCATATAGCCGTGTTTGCGAAATATCAATGAGTGGCTGCAACTCTTCATCTGTCAATTCGCGAAATATTGGAACATTATATAAAAGTCGTTTTATAGATGTGTGGGATAACATTTCCATTCACCTCTCTTTTAATAGCTTCCTATATTTCGATTTTAACAAACTTCAGGATAATTAAAAACATATTAAACGTAGATAATTTGCAGATATTTGTTACTGTATTGTTAAATCTCAAATTAATGTGATAAATATCACATAACCTTAAACGTTTTACCTGTAAAATAATGAAAGAGTCTTTATATAAGATATAAGGAGTGTGGTTCACGTGTTTAATCGTGATTATGATAAAGATCCATTTATTGTTATATGGGAGTTAACAAGAGCCTGTCAGCTTAAGTGTCTACACTGCCGTGCAGAAGCGCAATACAAACGGGATCCCCGTGAGCTTTCTTTTGAAGAAGGAAAAAATTTAATAGATCAAATATATGAAATGGATAATCCCATGCTAGTATTTACAGGCGGGGACCCATTAATGCGTGAGGATGTTTATGATATTGCTGATTATGCGATCAAAAAGGGTGTTCGTGTATCAATGACACCAAGTGCAACTCCAAATGTAACGAAGGAAGCGATAGAGAAAGCTAAAGAAGTTGGACTTGCTAGATGGGCATTCAGTATTGATGGACCAACGGCTGAAATTCATGACCATTTCCGTGGTGTAAGCGGCTCATTTGACTTAACAATGAAGGCGATCAAGTATTTACATGAGCTGGAAATACCAATTCAGATCAATACGGTTATCTCAAGATATAATATCGATGTATTAGATGATATGGCAAAGCTAGTTGAAGAACTTGATTGTGTGCTTTGGAGTGTATTCTTCCTTGTTCCAACTGGAAGAGGTCAAGAGTCAGATATGATTTCACCTGTTCAGCATGAGCAAGTATTTACTTGGCTATATAATTTAAGTAAGCGTGTTAACTTTGATATCAAAACAACGGCTGCACAGCATTACCGTAGAGTCGTTATCCAAAATAAAATGAGAGAACATATTGCAAATCATCAAGACATCAACTATGAAGATGCTCTTATGAAGGGTGCAACTGGAACCATTGATGGTTTAGGAAGAGCACCTCAAGGTGTTAATGACGGAAATGGTTTCGTGTTTATCTCCCATGTTGGGGACGTATACCCTAGTGGTCTTTTACCTGTAAAAGCAGGAAATATACGTGAAACCCCATTGGCTGAAATATATCGCGAATCGCCAATTTTTAAATCATTACGTAATCCTGATCTTTATAAAGGGAAATGCGGTGTTTGTGAATTCCGCTTTGTATGTGGTGGTTCAAGATCTAGAGCCTATGCTATGACTGGAGATTATTTAGAAAGTGAACCATTTTGCGTGTATATTCCAAAGGCGTTACGGAATAAAGAAGGTTTAACAAAATAAAACGATGAAAAAAGAAAGTCAAGCTTTTAGAAAAAGTCGGCTTTCTTTTTTATTAATGAATGACTATATATGATATAATGATTAATCAATATTGCATAATTCCGGTGGACAGTTTTCACAATTAATTTCTGCTTTTAAAAACTCTAGATCATGAATGGTGATTTTTCCTTTATTTACGGATAGGATTTCAACCTTGCGGAGATCACTTAGCATTCGATTAATACTTTCTCTTGAAGTGCCACAGAAATTGGCTAAATCCTGATTTGTTAATGGCATATTAATTAGAATACTTCCGTCTTCACATTTTACCCCGTAGCTGTTTGTCATGCGGATTAAAGTTGAATAAAGTGCGCCTTTTTTTCCATGAAGGACTAGATCCCGAAATTTAGTTTGTGTCCTTCTATAATGGTCGCTCATCCACTTCATAAATTCATAGGCAAGAGAACCGTTTTCTAGTAGTTGCTGCTCGAGATATTCTTTTTTCAAAACAGCAACCTCGCCGTTTTCTAATACTTTTGCGTTGAGAAGGTATTTTGCTTCATTTGTAAACAGTGTCAACTCTCCTACAATATCTCCTACAGTACAGATTCGTAATGTTAATTCTTTGCCGTCTTGGGAAATTTTACTTATTTGTACTCTTCCAGAACGAATTATATATAATTCTGTTGCTTGCATTCCTTCCTGAAATAAAAAGGTCCCTTTTTGTATTTTTATTGTATGGTCTAAAGAATTTAAAAGTTCTTTAATGGATTCTGACATGAAAATCTTTTTATTTGGTTGTATTTGTTCAGGCATTTTAAAACCACCCTTCGACGAAATTCGCCAAAAATCTTCGTTATCTATATATAAGTTAAAAGGAAAAACGCCTTTTAGTCAACAGTTTAATCCTATAAATACTATATTAATAGTACTTGGACATTTAACTTCATTCAGCAGAAGTCTCCCACTTCCATAAGTGGTGAGATGAAAGCAAGTTAGTATTTTAAATTCAGTGGGGTACAAATCCCTGCTGAATAAAGTTAAAGCCTCCGGCGGATGCCTCAGATTTTAAAAGGTAGCTTTTCGAGCGGATCAAAGACTAAGAACGCCACATCCTGTGGCAACGTCTTTGTGACCCACATCCTGTGGGCCTAAAAAATCTGGGCGCAAATACGCCAAGGCGAATTTGATCTTTGGCAATCCAGTCCGAACGGTGCTAAACGGGTGGTCTCCACTTTTCTAATAATCCGCTGTCTCCACAAACATCTGACAGAAATCATACCAATTATTAATAATAATATTTTTCTCAGTAATCGTAACTAAATCCTGTTCCTTTAATTTAGAAAGAACACGGCTCACACTCTCCCGTGTTGAGCCAATGATACTGGCCAATTCTTGAATGGATAAGGCAAGTTCGATTCTTACTCCACTAGTTGTTTTACTACCGAAATCACGTGCTAATCTTTCGATTGTTTTTACTGTTTTCCCGTATACATCCAATAAAGCGATATCTCTTAATATGGAAGTAAAGGAACGAAGTTGATCGCCCATAAACCGGATCATTTCAACTGAGAGATCAGGGTTGATGGAGATCATGTCTTCTAAATCAGAGGTTAATAAAAATAATACTTCAGCATCCGAAATGGTTTGAGCCGTCCCAGAATAGTTTGTCCCCGGTTCGCAAAATAAAGAAGCCTCCGCAAAAATATCTCCGGATCGTTTTATACAGACGATTAATTCTTTACCCTGCGGGTTGATCTTTTTGATTTTAACGATACCGCTTTTCACAAAGTAAATGGCTTTAGCTTCATCCGATTCATGAAATATATAATCCCCTTTTTTATAGGATGCTGTTTTAACCTTGGCGGCAAGGGCTTTTAGCAAATGATCAGGTAAATCTTTAAAAAAATTGATTCCCCTTAAAAATTCAGAAAGCATTTATTTTACCTCCTTCTTAATCGAACAAATGATTCAAATATCTATGATTCTGATTATAATTATCATTTTATAGTAATGTTGTGACATCTTTCACAGTAAGCCCGATTGTTCACACTTAATTCATAATTATTTGTTAAAAAATTTTGTCAAATTTATAAAAATACATTTGATTTTATTTTTATGCAATTATATAATAAATACTAATTTCAAAGAATTTACGAATAGGAGGACAAATGATGAGAATAGCAATCGTAGGAGCAACTGGATATGGCGGAGCGGAATTAATTCGGTTATTGAACCATCATCCCGAGGTTGAAATTGTATCTTTGCACTCCTCTTCACAGCAAGGTACACCGTATACTGAAAGTTATCCGCATTTACAAGGTATTATCTCTAATAAATTGGAAGAAATTAATCCAGAGGAAATGGCTAAGAACGTTGATCTTGTCTTTTTAGCAACGCCGTCGGGGATTTCCAGTAAACTATCACCAGATTTAGTTGCGCATGGTTTAAAAGTTATTGATCTATCTGGAGACTTACGGATTAAAAAATTAGAGGATTATGAGTATTGGTATAAAAAGTGCGCTGCTCCAAAGGAAATAATTGATGCAGCCGTTTATGGTTTACCTGAATGGAATAAAGATGAGATTAAAAAAGCAACATTAATCGCTAATCCTGGCTGTTATTCAACGTCCGTTGAACTTGGGTTAGCGCCATTAGTTCAAAAGGAACTTATAATGGAAGATTCTATTATTGTTGATGCAAAATCAGCTGTATCCGGTGCAGGACGTTCGATATCCGCGATCAGCCATTATACTGAAATGAATGACAATTTTAAAATATATAAAGTAAATCAACATCAACATATACCAGAAATTGAGCAGACATTAAAGGGATGGAATAAAAACATACAACCAATTACCTTTAGTACGCATCTTGTGCCAATGACTAGAGGGATCATGTCTACTATTTATGCAAAAGCAAAACATACTATGACAATTGACGAGCTTCATGAACTTTATAATGAAGCCTATGAAAACACACCGTTTGTCAGGGTTCGTCCGAAAGGCATCTTCCCTTCAACAAAAGAAGTTTTCGGTTCGAATTATTGCGATATCGGTTTAGCGTATGATGAAAGAACTGGACGAATCATGATTGTCTCAGTCATTGATAATCTAGTTAAAGGGGCAGCAGGGCAGGCGATCCAAAACTTAAATATTATGATGGGTTTAGATGAAAAGACAGGGCTTAATTTTGTTCCTGTTTATCCGTAAGAAAAGCGGGAGCTAGACAATAAAAGAGAGCATCCACAACCAAAGGAGAGAACGACAGTGATTTTAGAGGGGCAAAGCAAACGATTTAAGAAGGTTGAAAACGGCTCAGTAACAAGCCCAAAAGGTTTTAGTGCAACAGGGATCTATGCCAACCTTCGCAAAAAAGACAAATTAGATCTAGCAATCATCCTAAGTGAAGTTCCAGCAAGCTGCGGGGCAGTTTATACTCTAAACGTTTTTCAAGCAGCACCCTTGAAAATTACAAAAGATAGCATTGCTAAAGAAGGCAAACTTCAAGCGGTTATCTGTAATAGTGGTAATGCCAACGCATGTACAGGTGAACAAGGTGAAAAAGATGCTATAACAATAAGAAAGGAAGTATCCGAAAAGTTCTCATTAGAAGAACATTATGTTGCTGTTGCTTCAACCGGAGTAATCGGTGAATTAATGCCGATGGAGAAGATTTCGGCAGGGATTGAACAGTTGAGTCCAGTTCCTTCTATTGAAGGCGGCGATCTTTTCAGTAAGGCCATTTTAACAACGGACCTGGTAGCGAAAACAACATGTTACGAAATTGAGATTAATGGAAAAACAGTAACGATTGCTGGAGCAGCCAAAGGTTCAGGGATGATTCATCCCAATATGGCCACTATGCTTGGCTTCGTAACAACCGATGCTAATATTGAATCTAAAGACCTTCAAAATGCACTAAGTGATATTACGAATAAAACATTTAATCGTATTACCGTTGATGGTGATACATCAACGAATGATATGGTTCTTGTGATGGCAAATGGAATGGCAGAAAATGAATCATTAACAGCCGACCATCCAGAATGGGGTGTATTTTATCAAGCGCTGCAAATGACCTGTGAAGATTTAGCAAAAGAAATTGCAAGAGACGGAGAAGGAGCTACAAAGCTTGTTGAGGTTCAGGTAGAAGGTGCTCTTAGCGATGAAGATGCAGGAAAGATTGCAAAAAGTGTAGTCGGATCCTCACTAGTAAAAACAGCCATATTTGGGGCTGATGCAAACTGGGGTCGGATTATTTGCGCAGTTGGCTATTGTGGTGCCCCTGTCAATCCTAATTTAGTCGATGTTTTTATTGGCGATATCCAGATGTTAAAAGCAGGTCAACCGATTCATTTTTCGGAAGAAGAGGCAACCCTTTATTTAAAAGGGAAAGAGGTCGTAATCAAAGTAAATCTTCATATTGGAGAAGGCAAAGGAAAAGCATGGGGTTGTGATTTATCTTATGATTATGTCCGAATTAACGGAAGCTATAGATCATAACTAAATAGGATATAAAAGTCGGGAAAGGAAGAACAAATCTTGAACGATATTGTTTTAATAAAATGCGGGGGAAGTACACTGGAACAGTTGAGCAATGACTTTTTTGAAAGTATTGCAGACTTGGTCAAGCTCGGTAAAAAACCGATCATAGTGCATGGGGGAGGACCTGCTATTGGTCAGATCCTAAACTCATTAAATATAGAATCTGTATTCGTTGATGGATTAAGAAAAACGACGGCAGAGGTAATGGAAGTTGTCGAAATGGTGTTAGCTGGAAAGGTAAACACAACTATCGTCGGAAAGCTACAAAAAACGGGGGTCAAAACGATTGGATTAGCAGGTGTAGACGGTCAGCTTTTAAAAGCAAAACCAATCAATTTTGAACAGCTTGGCTATGTTGGTGAAATTGAACAAGTGAATGCAGACTTCGTTTTAGAGCTAATGGCAATTGGGTTTGTCCCAGTTATTGCACCAATTGGTGTCGATGATGAAGACCAAAGATATAATATTAATGCGGATACAGCGGCCGGAGCTGTGGCAAAAGCGATCGGAGCTGAACAGCTGCTATTTGTAACGGATGTTCCGGGCATACTTAAAGATGGAAAAATCATTGAGCAAATATCTCCGAAAGAAATTGAAATCTTAATCGAGGATGGAACCATTTACGGAGGTATGATCCCGAAAGTAAAAGCAGCGATTGATTCCTTGACTGGTGATTTGCAGGAAGTAATCATTGTAAATGGAAAAGATACAAAAATTGTTAATGACGGACAAATTATTGGGACAAAAATAGTCAAAGAACATGTCCATACATTTTAAAATAGTAGGTGAAAAGAATGGGAGCATTATTTCCAAACTATAGTCGTTGGGAAATTGAATTAGTCGAAGGACAAGGTACTAAAGTAAAAGATAGTAACGGAAAAGAATACTTAGACTTCGTTACTGGGATTGCAGTTTGTAATTTAGGGCATAGACCACCTAAAGTGCAAAAAGCAATTGAGGAACAGTTAAATAAAGTATGGCATGTATCCAACCTGTTTCAAGCAAGCCATCAGGAAAAAGTAGCAGCTTTACTTACAGAATATTCATGTGGCGACTATGTATTCTTCTGTAATAGTGGCGCTGAAGCTAATGAAGCAGCAATCAAAATGGCTAGAAAGCATACAGGAAGAAATAAAATTATCACATTTGTCCAATCCTTTCATGGAAGAACATTTGCAACGATGTGTGCGACAGGGCAAGACAAGGTTCATACCGGTTTCGGTACTCTTTTGGAAGAATTTATTTATTTACCATACAATGATGAAAAAGCGATTGAAGCTGAAATGAGTGAGGATGTAGCGGCAATCATGCTTGAAGTCATTCAAGGTGAGGGCGGAGTAAATGCTGCCAATGAAGCATTTTTGAAAAAGTGTGAAGCGCTATGCAAAAAGTTTGGTGCCCTATTCATTATTGATGAAGTGCAAACAGGGATTGGCAGAACTGGAAAGGCATTTGCTTATCAACATGTTGGTCTTTCACCGGATATCATTACAACTGCGAAAGGTCTTGGAAGTGGATTTCCAGTCGGTGCAATGATCGGAAAAGCACATTTAAAGGACACATTCAGCCCAGGAACACACGGCTCTACTTTTGGTGGAACCCCACTTGCAATGGCTGCGGCTAAGGCCACATTAGATGAAATTTTCCAACCGGAGTTTTTGCAGGCAGTAAGTGAAAAAGGTGAATATTTAAGAAATCAGTTAAAAGAACAACTGGAAAATATTCCTTTTGTGAAAGATGTAAAAGGAAAAGGTTTACTGCTAGGTATTCAATGTGACCAAGATGTGGCACCCATCATTGCAGAAATTCATAAAGCAGGTTTACTTGTATTAGTTGCGGGTCCCAAGGTTATAAGACTATTACCGCCATTAACTGTTTCTTATGAAGAGATAGATGAGGCTGTTCAAATACTTAAGAATACACTAACAAAATATAGTAGCCTGCCAAGCTAAGGCTGCATATTTTTTCACTATCAGTGAATAAAAATACCTTATAGGTAATAAATATACGTCACGGGGGGCAAAAGATTGAAGGGTTATCTAGTTTTAGAAAATGGGGATCAATTCGAAGGAAACTGGGTCGGCCCAACACCTGCAGAACCGCTTGAAGGTGAAGTAGTATTTTTCACTGGAATGACTGGTTATCAGGAGGTCCTAACAGACCCTTCCTTTAAAGGACAAATTGTTGTATTTACTTATCCGTTAATCGGAAATTATGGGATAAATGATGTTGACTTTGAAAGCGTGGTTCCACATGTTTCTGGGGTTATTGTCAGTGAATGCAGTATAGAAAGTCATCATTATGAAGCAGTTAGTACTTTTGCGGATTATTTACAAAAATGGAATATCCCGATGTTGATGAATATTGATACGCGTGCAGTTGTTAAAAGAATTCGCACAACAGGTGTAATGGGTGGGCAGATGGTGTTGGATCCAAAACAGGCAACCCTTGAAAATTACACTCCAATTGAAGAGAAAATGTTAACGAATGAAGTTTCAACGACCAAAATTGAAACGTACGGCACTGGCTTAGATCATGTTGTGTTAATTGATTTCGGTTATAAAAAATCAATTGTTACTTCTTTAAACCATGTTGGTTGTAAAGTAACTGTTGTTCCATATAACACTCCATACGAAACAATTGAATCTTTAAATCCAGATGGAATCATGTTGTCAAATGGACCTGGTGATCCAATGCAACTAACCTTCTATTTACCTATTATTAAAAAATTAGCATTAAAATACCCAACATTGGCTATTTGTCTAGGACACCAATTACTTGCTCTTGCGTTTGGTGCTAACACGAAAAAGTTAAAGTTCGGTCATCATGGTGCGAATCAGCCTGTTATCGATTTAAGTAAGAAAAAAGTGTTTATGACATCGCAAAATCACACCTTTATCGTTGACGACAGTAGTTTAGAAGGGACCGGTTTTTCAGCGACATATTTAAATGTAAATGATAAATCTGTGGAAGGCATGACTCATAAAAGTCTACCGATTATTTCGGTTCAATTCCATCCTGAAGCACATCCAGGACTAAGCGATAGTTCTTGGTTATTTGACGACTTTGTTAGCTTGATGAATAGTGTAAGGAGAGAAAAAGTTTATGCCTAAATCGAATGACATCCAGACGGTACTAGTAATCGGATCAGGTCCCATTGTAATTGGGCAGGCTGCAGAGTTTGATTATGCAGGCACGCAAGCCTGTTTAGCTTTGAAAGAGGAGGGCTGCCGCGTCATCCTTGTGAATAATAATCCTGCAACGATTATGACTGACGAAGCCAACGCAGATGCTGTTTATTTCGAACCTCTTACAGTGGAGAGTATTGAGAAAATTATCGTAAAAGAAAATCCAGATGGAATCTTAGCAACGCTTGGAGGTCAAACTGGCTTAAACCTTGCTTTTTCTCTTCATGAAAAAGGTGTATTAGAAAAGTATGGTGTGAAACTTTTAGGCACTCCGATTGAATCGATTAAAAAAGGGGAGGATCGTGAGGCCTTCCGTGAACTTATGCACGAACTTAATGAACCTGTACCTGAAAGTGAAATCGTTGAAGATATTGAATCGGCGCTTAATTTTGCAAAAAAGGTTGGTTTTCCAATTATCGTAAGGCCAGCTTATACATTGGGAGGCTTTGGAGGTGGGATTGCCAATGATCATGACGCCTTCATCGATCTTGTTAGGAGCGGGCTTGATGCCAGTCCAATCACACAATGTTTAATTGAAAAAAGCATCGCTGGCTTTAAGGAAATAGAATATGAGGTTATGCGTGATTCAAGTGATACATGTATTACGATTTGTAATATGGAAAATATCGACCCGGTTGGAATCCATACAGGTGATTCAATTGTCGTCGCGCCATCGCAGACATTAACAGATGTTGAGTTTCAAATGCTACGTGCCGCATCTGTCAAAATCATTCGTGCACTAGGGATTATTGGCGGATGCAATATTCAATTCGCATTAGACCCGGTAAGTAAAAATTATTACTTAATTGAAGTAAATCCTCGTGTAAGCCGTTCTTCAGCGCTTGCTTCCAAAGCAACCGGATATCCAATTGCCCGTATCGCTGCGAAATTAAGCCTTGGTTACACATTAGATGAATTATTAAACCCAGTTACAGGGCATACCTATGCGAGCTTCGAGCCGGCCTTAGACTATGTTGTCGTTAAATTCCCTTGCTGGCCGTTTGACAAATTCCCAACTGCCAATCGTGTGTTAGGTACGCAAATGAAGGCAACTGGTGAAGTAATGGCGATTGACAGGAATTTAGAAAGTGCATTACAAAAAGGGGTCCGTTCATTAGAAATAGGCACTGTAGGTTTAAAGCATGCGTCAATTGAAAAGCTAAATAAAGAGGACCTTTGGAAAATTGTCAAAAACGCAGATGATCGTCGCTTCTTTGCTATTTTAGAGTTAATTAGAAGAGGCGTTGATATAAAGAGGATTGAACAAGAAACAAAAATCAATTCATTTTTCTTAAATCTTTTTGATCGTTTAATTCAAATGGAGCGGGAAATTGATGCTTATACAACTGATAATCTGTCAGAAGAGTTTATGAAAAAAGTGAAAAAGTACGGCTTCTCGGATACCTATTTGGCAAAAGCTTGGAATGTTTCTGAATCCGCGCTTCGTGACTTAAGAAAAGGTTTTAACATTCGTGTAGCCTATAAAATGGTTGATACATGTGCAGCTGAATTCGAAGCGAACACACCATATTATTATTCAAGCTATTTCGGTGAGTGTGAGGTTGAAAAAAGCGACAAGAAAAAAGTATGTATTATCGGCTCTGGACCAATCCGTATTGGTCAGGGCATTGAATTTGATTACAGCTCAGTTCATGGTGTTTTAGCCCTTCAAGAAGAAGGCTATGAAACAATAATGATTAATAATAATCCGGAAACTGTCAGCACAGATTATGAAATGGCAGACCGCTTATATTTTGAACCATTAACGTTGGAGGATGTCCTTAATGTGCTTGAAGTCGAAGGGGCGAATGACGTAATCGTTCAATTTGGAGGACAGACCGCCATTAACCTAGTTTCTGAACTGGAAAAAGCAGGGGTAAACCTTCTTGGAACGAGTGAGGACATTATTGATCAACTAGAAAACCGTGATCGTTTTTATCAGCTTTTACGTAAAGTTGATGTACCACATATACCAGGTGAAATTGCGGAAAATACTAATGATTTAAAAGCAAAAGCTGCATTGATTGGTTTCCCGATTCTTTTAAGACCATCCTATGTTATTGGCGGTAAAGGGATGATTATTCTTAAAAATGAACAGGAACTAGATCAGTTAATAGCAGGTCAAAATGAACAGGTATTTCCCATTCTATTAGATGTTTATGTTGCTGGCAAGGAAGCTGAAGTAGATGTCCTAACGGATGGAAAAGAAATTTTAATTCCTACCATTATTGAGCATATTGAGAAAGCCGGTGTCCATTCAGGAGATAGTACAGCGATTTTACCTTCCGTATCCATTTCAGAACAAGAAAAAGTGCTAATGGCAGAGTACTCCAAACGGATTGCAAAGGAACTGAACTTTAAAGGCATTATGAATATTCAATTTGTTCTTTCTGATGGCATTGTGTATGTGTTAGAGGTAAATCCGCGTGCAAGTAGGACAGTGCCAATCTTAAGCAAGGTAACAGGCGTACCTGTAATACAAAATGCGACAAAATTATTGCTTGGGAAATATTTAAGTGATATTACAGAGCAAAAAGGTCTTTTACCTGATCGTCCCTATATCACTATTAAATATCCAGTGTTTTCAACGATCAAGCTGGCCGGATTAGATCCAGTATTAGGTCCGGAAATGAAATCAACTGGTGAAGGGATTGCTATTGCTGAAACAAAGCAGGAGGCATTTTATAAAGTATTCCACTGGAATGAACAAAAAGCGCACAATAGAACTGAAATCTTCATTGATGACAGCGAATTGGAGAACGATTTTATCGAAGCTATCGGTAGCTTAATGAATGAAGCCGGCTTAATGGTGGCTAAAGATGCGAATTATGAAAAATGGGTGCAAAGTCCAAAAGCATTGGCACTAATTAGTTTATCTAAACAGAAAACGGAACAGGAAGTAGAAAAGCGCCAATTAGCGTTAAAATATCGCCTGCATGTTTTTACAGAATGGGAAACGGTGGAAGGATTTTTACTAGGAATTAGAGAAAGTAGTTTTAGTGTAAATTCGATCCAGGATTGGCTAACGAAAGCAAATATCGAAAAGGAAGTGGTTTAAATGAGTACAACAACGATCGCCGCACCGAAATTGCATGTAGATGATCTATTAACATTAATTGATTTAACCGAAGAAGAAATCATAGATATCATTAAAACAGCTGTTGAGTTGAAGAAGCTGCACAAAGCTGGTCAACACTTAGATGTATTAAAAGGAAAAACGATGGGAATGATTTTTGAAAAATCATCAACACGTACTCGAGTTTCTTTTGAAGCAGGAATGACTCAATTAGGTGGCCATGCTATTTTCTTAAGCAGTAAGGATACGCAATTAGGAAGAGGGGAGCCGATTTCGGATACAGCAGAAGTGTTGTCTGAGTACATCGATATTATTATGATTCGAACTTTTGAACATGAACGTGTTGTCGAACTAGCGAAACATGCAACGATCCCTGTTATTAATGCCCTAACAGATGATTATCATCCATGTCAGGCTTTAGCCGACTTAATGACAATTTATGAAGTTAAAGGAAGTTTGAAAGGGCAAAAGCTTGTATACGTTGGCGATGGCAATAATGTAGCCCATTCCCTAATGATCGGCTCTGCAAAAGTTGGGGTGGATTGCATTGTTGCTTGTCCGGATGCATATCAACCAACAGCAGAAGTAGTTGAGATTGCTAAAAAGTTTGCTGCAGAAACAGGAGCTACTATCGAAGTAATGACTGATCCAATTGAAGCCGTTAAAGGGGCTGATTTCATCTATACTGATGTATGGACAAGTATGGGCTTTGAAGACGAGGCTGCAGAAAGAATGCAGATTTTGCAACCATACCAGGTTAATTCTGAATTAATGCAATATGCTAACGATGATTATTCTTTTATGCATTGCTTACCTGCTCACCGCGGCGAAGAAGTAACTGCTGAAATCATCGATGGCCCACATTCAGTTGTTGTTCAAGAGGCTGGCAACCGTCTTCACGTACAAAAAGCATTAATTTTAGGCCTCTTAAATAAATAATCATAATGAGGCGCTTTCACCATTTTTCTCCACAAATGAGTTTAAGGTATTCGGACATAATAGTAGTGAACCTTTAACTTCATTCAGCACAAGTCTTTCGCTGCCATAAGTGGCGAGATGAATGCACATCGTATTTTAAATTTATGGAGGTTTTTATAATGGGGCAACCACGTCAATTTCGCGCTGGTCAGAAAGCACCGAATAACGGAATTTATGTTGAAATTGGTGAAACTGGATCAATGGTCCAGAAACCACAATCAATTAGGCTTGAAGTTGGGGAGCGGTTCCCGGAGAATTCAAACGATAACCGTGTCTGGACGTATAAGAGTAAATTTAAATAAGAAGCACAATCCGCCTGAATGCACTGGGCGGATTTTTTTTGCTAATTTGTTGAATTTTGTTAGTAAAAGGGCTTATAATATAAATAGGTCAAAATTGGTCAAAAAATTCAAAAGGATGAGAGGGATTAATATGGATATGAATAAAATGACTGAGAAAACGCAAGAAGCTTTAGTCAACGCCCAGTCTTTGGCTGTTAGAAAAGGGCACCAGCAAGTGGACGTTGAACATGTATTTTTTTCACTCCTTACCCAAGAAGATGGGATCACTACTAGCATTTTACAAAGACTAACTATTAACCCAGAGACCGTTCGAAAGCTAGTTGAGGAAGCTTTAAATAAACTGCCAAAGGTGTCTGGTTCGGGCGTTGAATCAGGTGCTATTTATATTACACAAAGATTGCAGTCATTATTAGTCCGTGCTGAAGATGAAGCGAACCACTTAAAGGATGAATATATGTCTGTTGAACATTTAATATTAGCTATGACCGACGAAAAGCCAACGACAGAAATAGCGAAAATCTTTAAACAAATCGGTTTCGAGCGCTCACGTCTTTTAAAGGTGCTTACGGAGGTACGAGGAAATCAAAGAGTAACAAGTCCGACTCCGGAAGTCACTTACGATGCTCTTAAAAAATATGGACGTGACTTAGTTGAGGATGTTAAGACAGGAAAAATAGACCCGGTTATTGGTCGAGATGCTGAAATAAGACGGGTTATTCGAATTTTATCAAGAAAGACAAAAAATAATCCGGTCTTAATAGGTGAGCCGGGGGTCGGGAAAACTGCGATAGTGGAAGGGCTTGCGCAACGGATCGTCCGCAAAGATGTGCCCGAAGGATTAAAGGATAAAACGATTTTTTCATTAGACATGAGTTCTCTTGTAGCTGGCGCCAAATATCGTGGTGAATTTGAAGAACGATTAAAAGCGGTCTTAAATGAGGTTAAAAAGAGCAATGGCAGAATTTTATTATTTATCGATGAACTTCATACGATAGTAGGAGCCGGTAAATCAGAAGGTGCTATGGATGCCGGCAATATGTTAAAGCCAATGCTTGCCCGTGGGGAACTGCATTGTATTGGTGCCACTACTTTGGATGAGCATCGAAAATATATCGAAAAAGATCCTGCGCTTGAAAGAAGATTCCAACAGGTTATTGTAGAAGAACCAACGGTTGAAGACACGATTTCAATCCTACGGGGTTTAAAAGAAAGATTTGAAATTTTTCATGGTGTTAACATCCATGACCGAGCCCTTGTTACGGCTGCAGTGTTGTCAGACCGCTATATTACGGAACGGTTTTTACCCGATAAAGCCATTGATCTGATTGATGAAGCATGTGCAACGATTCGAACAGAAATTGATTCGATGCCTTCTGAATTAGATGAAGTGACTCGTAAGATCATGCAGCTGGAAATCGAGGAAGCTGCCCTAAGTAAAGAAAAAGATCAAGCAAGCATGGAGCGGTTAGAGAATTTAAGAAAAGAATTGGCAAATTTCAAGGAAAATGCCCGTGCAATGAAAGCAAAATGGGATGAAGAGAAAAAAGAACTGTTAACTGTTCAACAGTTAAGAGAGCAACTAGAAGCATCCAGACGATCGCTTGAAGATGCGGAAGCAAAGTATGATTTAAATAAAGCAGCAGAGCTAAGACATGGAAAAATTCCTGCGCTTGAAAAGCAGTTAAAAGAAAAAGAACAACAATTGACGAAATCAGAAAAAGAAGGTCGACTTCTCCGGGAAGAAGTAACAGAAGAGGAAGTCGCTGAGATTGTCGGTCGTTGGACAGGGATCCCCGTTTCGAGACTTGTGGAAGGAGAGCGTGAAAAGCTTCTGCGTTTGGATCAAATCCTTCATGAGCGGGTAATCGGCCAGGATGAGGCTGTACAGCTTGTCGCAGACGCTGTGATTAGGGCTCGTGCAGGTGTGAAAGATCCTAACCGTCCCATCGGTTCATTCATCTTTCTAGGTCCGACAGGGGTCGGTAAAACGGAATTGGCCAAAGCGCTGGCAGAAAGCTTGTTTGATAGTGAAGAGCATTTGATTCGGATCGATATGTCTGAATATATGGAAAAGCATGCTGTATCTAGATTGATTGGAGCCCCTCCGGGTTATGTTGGCTATGAAGAAGGAGGACAATTAACAGAAGCAGTTAGAAGAAAGCCATATTCCGTTATTTTATTGGATGAAATTGAAAAGGCCCATCCTGAAGTATTTAATATTCTTCTGCAAATGCTTGATGATGGCAGAATTACGGATTCGAAAGGTCGTGTAGTTGATTTTAAAAATACAGTTATTATTATGACATCGAATATCGGATCTGCCCATTTACTAGAAGGATTAACCGATAGTGGTCAAGTCGAGGAGTCGGTTCGTGAAAAAGTATTGGCCCAGCTACGCCACCATTTTCGTCCTGAATTTTTGAACAGGGTGGATGATACGATTATATTTAAGCCTTTAACTGTAAAAGAAATCTCTGGTATTGTCGATAAGCTTGTAAATGAATTACAATCACGGCTTGAAGACCGCCAAATTAAATTATCACTAACAGAGGAAACTAAATTATTTATTGCTAAGGAAGGCTTTGATCCAGTATATGGCGCACGTCCATTGAAACGTTTTATACAGCGCTTTATTGAAACAAAGGTAGCAAGGGAAATTATTGCAGGTACGATAACGGACGGTTCGAACGTCGTCATTGATGTTGAAAACGGCGAGTTAAAGATAAAGGTCACCGAATAAAAAAGAGGCTGAATCATCTGATTCAGCCTCTTCCGCTTTTCTAATTAATGATGTGATTCTTGTGGTTCGTTCGGTACGCCTGCTTCACCAAGGAAAATAACGATAATTGAAAATACAGCGCAAAGGAATACACCTTGCATGAAATTATATGTACCACCTGTCATACTGCTTACTACATATACAAGCATTTGGCTCAATAAGAACGTCCAGAATACTGTCCAAAATATACGCATTACTTATTCACCTCGATTTTAAGCACATTTGAAACTAATTTTACCATATATTAAGTTAAAAATATAGGTAAATAACCTTTGCTTTTTTAAAATTATGTCATACATTAGAAGTGTATGTACAAGAATCAAATGCGCCTTGGCGTATTTGTGCCCAGAAAATCTGAGGCATCGCCGGAGGCTTTAACTTTATTCAGAAAGGGTTGAACCCCGACTGAATTGAATACTGGTTTGCATTCTCCCACCACCTATAGAGGTGGGGAACTTGTGCTGAATAAAGGTAAAGAGGCGGGGAAAACAATGAATCTCGATCATCATTTTTTCAAAATTAACGATCAATGGAACGTAATTCACCTTCCTGAACGCCCCAATGGCTTTGCTATCTTAATTATTGGTGATCAAAATCATTATGTGGACGAAACGACAAGCTTGTGGATTCAAAATCCGGAACGATTTCAAATGATTGAAAATATAAGGAAAAAAGGTTATACGATTTTTTATTCTAATTTGTTTGGCAGACATTGGGGAAGTCCAAAGTCAGTTCATCTGTTAAAACAGCTTTATCACATAGTAATCCGGAGAGAAATTCTAAATGAAAAAATTCACGTGATCGCCGAGGGCATGGGTGCACTAACTGCATTAAGACTGATGAATGAAATGGAACCATGCCTTCGATCGGTATCAATGTTAAGTCCTTGTCTAGATCTAAAAGCCTTTATCAATACTGAAAAAAATAATAAGTTGTTTTATAAAAGAATAATAAAGGAATTAGCATTTTCTTATAACATTGAAGAAAAATATGTTGAATCAGAAATAATCAATAATTTTGATCTTTGTAATTTTACATCTAAAACACCGGTGAAGATTTGGCACGCTACCAATCGGGTCCTGTATTCAGTTTCTGATCATAGCCGTAGTTTTGAGGATATCCGCCGTGAGCAGGGAGATGCACCAATCGAACTTTCCATACACTTATTTGAAAAAAGATTTCATATCACTTCAGATATTATTTCATACCTAAAAAGGAATGAGCAGCTTTTATGAGAAGGACGGAATACAGTTCCGCCCTTTTCTTTTTTTATTCTAAAATCAGCAGTCTAGCATAGTTATAAAGTAAAATAGACTGGAGGGCTTCTTATGAAGAAAGCGATGGTAATTGGTTCATTAGGATTTATCGGCTTTTCCCTTTCTAAACGTCTTTTGGAGGAAGGGTTTGAAGTGATCGGAATTGATCATATTTCTGAAGAACATGATCAATTAAAAGAGCAAAAGCTTATGGAAATTGCTAGGAATAGTAATTTTAAATATAGTAATAATCGAATTGAAAATCTTCCATTACAAGAAGTGGCCGAGAACTGTGATGTTGTTTACTATTGTCTACCAAATAAAAAAATGGCGAAAATGAAAGAAGTCCTAAAGAAGGTCATGGACTATTGTAATGAAATTACGTGTAAATTTGTTTATCTTTCATCCTATGAAAGCTTAAATCAACGTAATGAAATAGGTCAAATGAAAATGAAAGAAGAAAATGAAATTGAAAAATATAGTAAACTGAATTACAACTTTTCTTTTCATATTTTGCAACTGCCTACAGTCTATGGTCCGTGGCAGCCTAATTCGATGACATTTCAACAATTAATTATGGGAATAGATTCACCTTCGATAGATCCAATTAGAGAGGATGCTATCTTTATTGATGATTTAATTGAAATTTTATTAGAATTACCGGCAGACTCAGATGTCAATAAAACGATAAAAATTAACAGCAATAGAAAAAACCAGTGGCAAGAAGGAGTAAATCTTATTAAAGGAACTTCCAATCCAAAGCAGGAGTCAAGTGAAATTGAGGTAAAGAATACGGAGGATCAAGCCGCCTATAATAGACATATACAAACATCTTTAGAAGAGGGAATTAGACAACAAAAAGAGCATTATAAGTATCTGCAAAAATTAAAAGAAATGGGTTTAATTTAAAATCCTTTTACATCTTTGTGCAGTAAAGGTAAAATAGAAATGTTGAGTACATAGATGAAATGGATATAATGGGGAGGGGCTTGTTTTGAAAAAGCTTCTTTTAATATGGGCAACATTTTTACTCTTAGTCACTGCTTGTGGACAACCAGCTACCAATCTTTCATCAACAAAGATAGGATTACTGTTACCGGACACTATCAATGAACCAATCTGGGGGAATAAAGGGTATAAGGGCTTATTATTGATACAATCCGCTTTAAAGGCAGATGTTTATTATAAAGAGGGCATGAAAACGAAAAGTGAAGTTAAGGAAGCGTTAGACGAATTTCAAGAGGAAGGCGTCAAGCTTGTATTTGGGCATGGTAGTGAGTACGGTCCTTTTTTCGAAGAATTACATAACGACTATCCTATGGATTTTGTATATTTTAACGGAAACTTTACAGCTGAAAATGTGTCGAGTATTAAATTTGAATCCTATGCAATGGGGTTTTTCGGTGGAATGGTAGCAGCGGAAATGAGTAAAACAAAACATATTGGTGTCATTTCGGCTTTTGATTGGCAGCCTGAGGTAGAAGGCTTTGTTAAGGGGGCTGAATATCAAGACCCGACTGTGATTGTGGATGTGAATTATACGAAAAGCTGGGGGAATCAGGAAAAGGTTTTAAAAGTCTACAGGGAGATGGAGGAGACAGGTGTTGATGTATTTTATCCTGCCGGTGATTCCTTTAATCTTCCGGTAATTGAAGCTGTAAAAGAGGACGGGCATTATGCAATTGGTTATGTTTCTGATCAATCAGATATAGGTGAATCGACAGTTCTTACTAGTACTGTTCAACATGTCGAAGGGCTTTACAAACTGATTGCAACGCAATATAGTACCGGCAAGTTCCAGCATGGTATTAAATCTTTTGATTTCAGAGATGATGTTATTGCTTTAGGAGACTTTAGCCCGGAGGTGCCTGATGAATTGAAGATTGAAGTTAATAAAGCAGTTGAATTATACAAATTAACTGGGGAGCTTCCCGCAAGAAAATAATTGGATTAAGGGGTAAATGATAATGGATCAAGAAAGAAACTTTAAATTTATGCAAATCGCGATGAAGTATTTACCAGAAGCACAAATGATGCTTAAGGAAAAAGGGATGGAGCTAAATATGGATATGATGCAGCCCATGCTTGATGTTCTATTAAAGGTCATGAACGATGCGTATGAGCTTGGCGCATCAGATGCCAAGGCTGAGTAAAAAGTTTAAAGGGGTGGACTTAACAGTCGACCTCTTTTGTACATTTCTTTTTATAGACAAGAACTAGTAAGTGTAATAAAATTAGTACCAAGTCATAATATTTGATCATATATCATGATCATAAATCTTGAAAATGTAAAGGGGTTTTGTTAATGAATGCTGGTATTATTGGAATCGGGCGTTATCTTCCTGAGAAGGTTGTTACAAATGCGGACTTAGAGAAGATTATGGATACTTCTGATGAATGGATTCAAACAAGAACGGGTATCAAAGAAAGAAGGATTGCTGACGATACAATTGATACTTCACATATGGCTTTTTTTGCTGCCGAAAAGGCAATCGCAAATGCTGGAATTACAGCTGAGGATATCGATTTAATCATTACGGCTACAGTTACACCAGACTCTCCGTTCCCGTCAGTATCATGTTTAGTACAAGAAAAGTTAGGTGCGAAAAAAGCAGCTGCAATGGATATTGGTGCGGCATGTGCAGGCTTTATGTATGCGATGGTTACTGCTCAACAATTTATACAAACCGGCACATATAAAAATGTACTCGTTATAGGAGTCGAAAAGCTTTCAAAAGTTACTGATTGGAATGACCGCAATACAGCAGTATTGTTCGGTGATGGTGCTGCGGCTGCTGTCATGGGTCCTGTTTCAGAAGGCAGAGGAATTCTTTCATTTGAGTTAGGCGCGGATGGTGGAGGTGCAAAGCATCTTTATCAAGATGAGTACATTATTATGAATGGCCGCGAAGTGTTTAAATTTGCAGTCCGCCAAATGGGAGAATCTGCTGTTAATGTAATTGAAAAAGCTGGTTTAACGAAGGAAGATGTTGACTTTTTAGTCCCACACCAAGCGAACATTCGAATTATGGAAGCATCTAGACAGAGATTAGAGTTACCGGAAGAAAAAATGTCAAAAACAGTCGACAAATACGGAAATACATCATCATCCTCTATTCCAATTGCAATGGTTGAAGAAATTGAAAATGGAAAGATAAAAGATGATGATATCATAGTTATGGTTGGCTTTGGTGGTGGTTTAACATGGGGAGCTATTGCCTTAAGATGGGGTAAATAGGTTAGCGGGAATTCGTAAGCAATGATAGAATTATAATTAATTGTATATTTCAATATGAAAGGTGTCATGCGTTTATGGAAAAGAGACGAGTTGTAATAACAGGACTTGGTGCGGTTACACCATGTGGTCTTGATGTAGATACGACTTGGAACAATGTAATCAAGGGGGTCTCAGGCGTCAATGAAGTTACACGGGTAGATAAAGAATTATTTCCTGCCAAAGTAGCAGCTGAACTGAAAGATTTCAATCCTGAAGATTTTATTGATAAAAAAGAAGCAAGAAGAATGGATCGTTTCACCCAATATGCACTTGCAGCCGCTTTTATGGCTGTTAAAGATGCTAATTTGGAAATTACTGACGAGAATGCTGAAAGAGTTGGTGTTTGGATTGGCTCAGGTATTGGTGGAATGGAAACACATGAAGAACAGCATAAAAACTTCTTGGAAAGAGGTTATCGCCGTGTAAGTCCTTTTTATGTGCCAATGATGATTGCAGATATGGCTGCAGGGCAAGTATCGATTGCGTTAGGTGCAAAGGGGATTAATGCTTGTACAACAACTGCATGTGCTTCTGGTGCTAATTCAATTGGAGATGCATTTAAGGTAATACAACGTGGGGATGCCGATATTATGGTAACAGGTGGTACGGAAGCTCCAATTACGAATATGTCATTTGCCGGTTTCTGTATGGCAAAAGCTTTATCTACAAATCCGGACCCTAAAACAGCAAGTCGTCCATTTGATTTAAATCGTGATGGATTTGTTATGGGAGAAGGAGCGGGCATCGTCATTCTTGAATCATTAGATTCAGCATTAGCACGTGGTGCGAAGATTTACGCTGAACTTGTTGGTTACGGGGCTACTGGGGATGCTTACCACATTACTGCACCGGCACCAGGTGGTGAAGGCGGCGCAAGAGCGATGAAACAGGCATTAAAGGATGCTGGTTTACATCCGGAAGATATTAATTATATTAATGCTCATGGTACAAGTACCGATTATAATGATAAATATGAAACAATGGCAATTAAAGAGGTATTCGGTGAGTATGCTTATAAATTAGCAGTAAGCTCAACAAAGTCAGTGACAGGCCACTTATTAGGGGCTGCTGGTGCTGTCGAAGCTATCTTTTCGGTCAAAGCAATTACCGATGGTATTATTCCTCCGACTATGAATCTTGAAACTCCAGATCCTGAATGTGACCTGGATTATGTTCCAAATCAGGCTAGAAAACAGACAGTGAACGCTGTATTAAGCAGCTCATTAGGTTTTGGTGGACATAACGTTTCGTTAGTCTTCAAAAAATACGAATAAGAAAAGCCACCCATTCGGGTGGCTTTTCTATTTAATGTACATCTGCTGCAACTTCGCTCATGCTAACTTGATCATCTGAAACAATCTGTGGTTGTGTAGAAGAGAAAAAGTCCTTCAAAGCTTGTTTGTTTTCTTTACGGTCAATCTCCAAAACTGAACCTGCATGGGAATAGTTCTTATTTTTATATGTGCCGTCAACAGGTATACGAATCGTTTCTATCTCTTTTGGATTCATTAAAAAGTTTGTTCCTAACGCTAGAATCTTCTTGTTACTGATATTTGTATCAATGTAAGGGATAACGGTTCCAATCATTTTTGGTAATTTTGCTAATCCGTTAATGCTAATCATTTCATCTTTGACAGCCGAAATTACCTGTTGCTGTCTACGAACCCTTCCAAAGTCACTTTCAGCATCATGGCGGAAGCGGGCATATTCCAATAATTCCTTCCCGTTAAGCCTTTGTAAACCAGGTTGGAAGTTAATGTATAAACCACCTGCACGGTCTGTGTATTTCATTCTCTTTTCAACGTCAATATTTACACCATTGGGTGATAATACATCGACGACATTGGAAAAGCCGTCGAAATTTACAATAGCATAATATTGGACATCTATATCGAAGTTTTCTTTTACTGTTCGGCGCACTAATTCGGCCCCTCCATAGGCGTAGGCTTGGTTTAATTTATTATCTTTATATCCTGGGATTGAAACATAAGTATCTCTCATGATTGACGCAAGTTTAGCAGATCCTGTCTCTGGATCATACTGTGCTATCATGATTGTATCAGTTCGACCTTCCGAAGACAGGGAGTCTACACCAAGGAGTAATACATTTATCTTTTCTAAATCTGCTACCCCTTTAAAGGCAGATTCATCTTCATTATTCTTTTTACCTGTGCCAGGTAAATCATTATCGTTGGAGGCGGAAATATAGCCAGAATAATATTGGAATACACCGTACCCGATCGTCGCTATGAAAAATGTTAATAGAATAAGGCCGATTTTAAACGGACTTTTTTTTCTTCTTCTTTTAGACGTTTGTATTTGTTGCTCTATCTTTTTTCTACGCTCAATGCGCGAGGACATCCCGATGTTCACCTCTCCTTAAATACACAACAATTAATGTTAAAAAATACTCTCAGACTTATAGATTACTAGATTCGACACCCATTTACAATATTAACATAAAATATGTTTATTTTCTCCTACATATTTTTATTCGTGCTACATAAAAATGGTAAAAAGGACAAGCAAGAAGGGTGGAAAGGGTAATGATAGTACTATTTTATTGGGAATTGGATAAGTTATGATATTTCGTCTTTTTCTTTTTTTATTAGGATTTGGACTTGCAGTAGCAGGTGGGGTAACTGTTATTGCTTATCTAAATGTTATGGCGCTCGGACTGTCCTTTCTTGATTACTTATTATTTATTAGTACAAAAATCGAGTGTTATCTCCTGATTATTGGTATTATGCTCATCACATTAAGCATTTATATACCTTTAAATAGGCGAAATAGAAAAAAATGAATTAATTTCCTGGGTTGGAATAAATTGCTTCCCATCTGACAATACTGTTTTTTAACAATGTGATGTGAAGTGAGGGGTAAAACATGTTGTATCTGCACGATGTTTGGGTGAATTGGTTTGAAGGAGAAGAGAATGGTTATAATGTTTGTCATTTTCATGAATGGAGAAAAGAGGATACCGTTGAACTTTTAGACCAAACACCGTTGATAAAGGTAGAAACAGTATTATTCCATTATATCGAAGATGATTTATCGGATCTACCTCAACAATTATTAAAGGATGTGTATCAAAAGAGCTTTATTCGCAAAAATCATGAACGGATTCAGCTAGACTATTGTTTTATCGTAACAGATGGAGTGGGAATTTTGGCGGTCGATACTTTGGGCTATCATATACCAATTAAAAAGAGTAGACTTATTCCGCGGCAAGAGCAGTTAGTGTACGATATGGTTGAGAGCCTTGATCCTACGATTTATAACTTTGAAGATAGATCAAAGAAGGAGTATCATATACTGTCACCTTCTCCTAAACAAATGAAGGGGCTTACAAGAAAAGAAAGACAGTTAAAGCAACTATTGTTTATGGCGCTGGACCAACTTCACTCAACTGAGAATCCAGCTGAAATTCGATATTGGTATACGGAATGGAATCCTACAAAGTACCAGGAAATTCAAAAACAAAATTTCGATGATGTTTGGAACAAATTATACGATGAAACTAGTGTTGGCTGGACAGTAAGACATGAGCATCTTTGTGAACGGCTTGTAAAAGGACAACCTTTTTTCGAAAAGCTTTGGGAATTAGAAAAAGGTACAAAAGTAAATTAGGGGAAGCAAGGGGACGGTTCTCTTGCTTCCTTTTTACATTTACAAAGTTTTTTAATATTTCATAGCTCAATTATCCTATATCAGGGAAGGAAGCAAAAGAACCGTCCCCTAGCTTCTTCCCTAGCTTCTTTTTCTTCCTAGTCCGATCGCTTTCTCTACTTTTTTCACCATTTTTGATGCCACTGCGTTAGCTTTTTCAGCTCCAAGGTCTAAATATTCATCCAGCTTCTCAGACTCAAGGAGATTATAATATCTTTCTTGAATAGGTTTAATGGCATTAATAACTGCCTCAGCAACGTCCGCTTTGAACTCTCCGTAGCCCTTGTCTGCATATTTCTTCTCCAAATCTTCAATAGACTGATTGGAGCAGATTGAATAAATTGTTAATAAATTTGACACGCCAGCTTTGTTATCTTTATCAAATTTAATAATGCCTTCAGAGTCAGTTACAGCACTTTTAATTTTCTTTTCGATTTGCTTTTCTTCATCCAGCATGGAAATGAAGGCTTTTGTATTCGCATCTGATTTGCTCATCTTTTTAGTAGGATCCTGAAGTGACATGATTTTAGAGCCGACCTTTGGAATGCTTACATCAGGTATTGTAAAGATTTCGTTGTATTTTTTATTAAATCGCTCGGCTAAATCACGTGTTAACTCAAGATGTTGCTTTTGATCCTCACCAACAGGTACGATATCGGTATTGTACAATAAAATGTCAGCTACCATTAATGGTGGATAAGTTAGTAATCCCGCGGAAACAGCATCCTTTCCTGCGGATTTATCTTTAAATTGTGTCATTCTCTCGAGTTCCCCAATGTAGCTGATACATTGCATAACCCAGCCAAGCTGTGCATGGGCAGGCACTTCAGACTGAATAAATAATGTTGATCTTTCAGGGTCGATACCAACAGCTATGTACAGTGCAGCGAGGGCACGGATATTTTTATGAAGCTGTTTTGGATCTTGAGGGACGGTTATTGCATGTTGATCAACAATACAGAAATAACATTGGTTGTTCTCCTGTAAATCAACGAAATGCTTTAATGCTCCAAGATAGTTTCCTAATGTGATTGTACCGCTAGGCTGAATGCCAGAAAATATAATTGACATGTTTATTCCTCCTTGTATTTTCCTTGATTTTAGTATAAAGCCAAACAAAAAGATCCATTCATCCCTCTAAGTAAGGGACGAATGGACCGTGGTGCCACCCTTGTTATTCTATGTAAGAATCACTTGAACACGCCGCATATGCTCAAAAGCCCATTCCATACTTTTCCACTACTTGTTTCCACCAACCACAAGCTCTCTGTAAGCTTCCAAATATGTACTTTTCTTTCTCATTGCATTACCGATATTAACTTTTGAAATTTGAATTTTATTATAGTAAACCCATCCGCAAAAATCAAGCTATTATTTAAAGAGTAATAGAATGAAATTGAAATTAAAAGGAAAGGCTACAAATATAAGGAAAAGGTTCATATTGGAGGTCATTATGAAAGTTAAGTGGTTCTTATTGCTTGTTTTATCACTTATATTTTCTATGTTGTTTTCTGCCTGCGGATTTAAGGACAATGAAAGCACAAGAACATCAAGTACCGGGCAGATTCTTAACCTTTTAGAGGCAGCGGAATTGCCAACGATGGATTCTACACAAGCCGATGATAGTGCATCATTTTCAGCAATGAATCAGGTTTTCGAAGGATTATTCCGCTTAGGCCCAGATAACACACCGGTTCCTGGAGTCGCAAAAGAAGTTATAAAAAGTGAACAAGGGAATGTACTTACATTTATCCTAAATAAGGATGCCAATTGGAGTGATGGCTCACCTGTAACGGCCAATGACTTTATCTATGCTTGGAAAAAGGCGTTAACATCTGAGACATTTTCTCCCTATGCCTATTTAATGAAACCAATAAAAAATGCAGAGGCGATTATGAACGAGGGTGATCCTCTATTTGGGAAAATTGAGAAATTAGGTGTTAAGGCCGTTGATAATAAGACATTAGAAGTGACCCTAGAAATTCCGGTACCGTACTTCATTAGCTTAACATCCTTCCCAACCTTTTTTCCGCAAAAACAAGATTTTGTAAAAGAAAAAGGATCAGATTATGCCCTTTATGCAGACAAAATGCTATATAACGGTCCTTTTTTAATGTCGAATTGGAGTACAAGTGGCTGGACTTTTAAGAAAAATCCAGAGTATTGGGATAAAGATGTAGTTAAATTAGATCAAATAAATTATCGAGTTATTAAAGATTCTTCAGCGGAAACCAATTTATTTGAAACAGGTCAGGCTTATCGTGCGGGTTTGAGTGCCGAATTAGTGGAACTCTACAAGGACCACCCAGATTTCGTAACTTATAGTGAACCAACAATGTGGTACTTAAAGTTTAATGTAGACCGTATTCCGATCCAACAGCGAAAAGCAATTCAAAGAGCAATCAATAAAGAAGCTTTCGTCACTAATTTATTAAATAACGGTTCCTTGCCCGCCGATTACTTTTTTCCGTCAGGATTTGTAAACCATCCTACAACAGGCGAGGATTTTCGAAACAAATATGGTAATATCGTTTCCTATAATGTAGCGGAGGCAAGGCGTTATTGGCAGGAAGCAGGTTCTCCTACCGTGACATGGGATTTATTAATAAATGACCGGGATGAAATGAAAATGGTCGCAGAGTATATTAAAAATCAATTAGAAACAAACCTGCTCGGTTTAACAATAAATATTAATGTACAACCATTCAAACAACGCTTAGCTCTTGATGATGCGATAGATTATGATATTCAGTTTTGGGGATGGGGGCCCGACTATCAAGATCCACTTACATTTATGGATTTATGGGTCACAAATGGCGGTAATAATAAAACAAATTACTCGAATCCGGTGTATGACAAAATAATTCGGGAAGCAACGAGCAATCTTGATGATCTAAGTGCACGCTTTGAAAGCCTTCAAGATGCTGAAGTCATTCTTCTGAAAGAGGATGCTGTGATAGCACCATTATACCAACGTGGACGAGCAGTAGTGCAAAAACACTATGTAAAAGATTTAATTGTCCATCCATTTGGCCCGGGCTACAGCTTTAAATGGACGTATATCAAAAACAAAGAATTTTAGGAAAAGCGTGGGGTGGTGTTAAAGTGGTACGTTATTTACTTGGCCGATTCTCATATATGCTTATTACGTTTTTACTGATCGCAACGCTTACCTTTTTTCTTATGCAAACATTGCCGGGTACACCATTCAATGACGAAAAGTTGACGGAAGCCCAAATCGAGTTAATGAATAAACGTTATGGGTTAGACAAGCCTGTCACTGTTCAGTATGTCATTTATATAAAGAATTTATTTCAAGGGGACCTTGGTGTCTCTTTTCAATTTGACGGGCGGCCAGTGGCGAAAATTATTGGAGAACGTATTCCAGTCTCCGCCTTTTTGGGAGGTCAGTCTTTATTATTCGGAACGCTAATCGGATTAGTTCTTGGGATCCTTTCTGCCCTTCGTCATAACACGATGATCGATTATGGAGCAATGGTCATTGCTGTGCTCGGGTTATCAATACCCTCTTTTGTTTTTGCTGGTTTGTTGCAGTATTGGGTAAGTGTTAAGTGGAAAATACTCCCGGCAGCATTTTGGGAAAGTTATGAATATACAATACTTCCAACCATTTCACTTTCCGTTTTTGTCATTGCCCAAGTGGCTCGGTTTATGAGAACGGAGATGCTTGAAGTTCTCGGACAAGATTATATTCTTACTGCCAAAGCAAAGGGGATGAGCCAAACCGTGATTGTCTTAAAACATACAATTCGCAACGCATTAATACCGGTCATAACGATCTTGGGTCCACTTGCTGTGAATATTATGACAGGATCTTTAGTGATAGAAAAAATTTTCGGTGTGCCTGGTCTTGGGGAACAATTTGTATTATCAATCATGACTAATGATTATCCAGTCATTATGGGGATGACCCTATTTTACGCTGCATTGTTTATAGGGATTGTCTTTATTGTTGATGTGCTGTATGGTCTTATCGATCCAAGAATTCGCCTAGCTGGAGGTAATCGCGAGTAATGAAGGAGGACAATTACGTCGTACATAAGGAAATGTTCCAACCGGCCAAGATTGAATCAAGCTGTAACGAAACGATTATAAGAGAAAGTCTCACGTTTAGGCAGGATGCATGGATGAGATTGCGAAAAAATAAAGGAGCTTTTGCTGGATTAATGATCATTTGCTCAATCATCTTTTTAGCGGTCGTTGGTCCATTTTTAAGTCCGTATTCGTACGATGAACAAGATTTGTCACGGGCAAACTTGCCTCCCAAAATCCCGATATTAGAGAAAGTTCCCTTTAATGGATTTAGTGGCTATGATATTCGTGGAATTGACCAATACAAGAAAAAAGGTAAAAAAGACTATCATTGGTTTGGTACAGATCAGTTAGGTCGGGACTTATGGACAAGAACATGGCAAGGGACCCGAATTTCACTTTATATCGCTTTTCTAGCAGCGGCCATTGACTTTATTATCGGTGTTGCATATGGCGGTATTTCCGCTTTTTATGGTGGACGAGTTGATAATATGATGCAACGGCTCATTGAAGTTCTTGTTGGTATTCCCCACTTGATTGTAGTTATATTATTAATTCTAGTCTTAAATCCAGGTATATTGTCGATCACTTTAGCTATGGTTATAACAGGTTGGGTTGGAATGGCTAGGATTGTAAGGGGGCAAATTCTGAAATTAAAAGGGCAAGAATTTGTATTGGCTTCGAAAACCCTAGGTGCAAGTGATAGTCGATTGATTTGGAAGCACTTAATTCCGAATACATTAGGCGCCATTATTATTACGACTATGTTTACAGTTCCTACCGCCATCTTTACGGAAGCCTTTTTAAGTTTTATCGGCCTTGGGCTACGTCCCCCGGTTGCATCATTAGGAACACTCGTGAATGATGGCTTTAAAATGATGCGAATCTATCCACATATGATGATCATTTCTTCAATAGTCATTAGTTTAATTATGATAAGTTTTAACTTATTAGGTGATGGACTTCGTGATGCGTTGGATCCTAGAATGCGGAGATAGGAGGAGGAGGAATGGATTTTATTTTGGAAGTAAAAGATCTGCATGTCTCCTTTGATACCTATGTAGGAGAAGTTAAGGCTGTTCGTGGTGTGAATTTTTATTTAAGAAAAGGTGAAACATTGGCGATCGTGGGCGAATCTGGATCTGGGAAATCCGTAACATCTAAAAGTATCATGCGACTCATACCTGACCCACCAGGGCGTATTGTAAAAGGTGAAATCCTTTTTGAGGGAAAGGACCTTGTCAAGATAAAAGAAAAAGAAATGCAGACAATCCGTGGTTCTGAAATTTCGATGATATTCCAAGATCCGATGACATCGTTAAACCCAACAATGACGATCGGAAAACAAATAGTTGAGGGGTTGGTTAAGCATCAACGACTTGGAAAATCAGAAGCGAAACAACGCGCTTTAGAATTATTAAAGCTTGTCGGTATTCCAAATCAAGAGATGCGGGTAAACCAGTACCCCCACCAATTTTCAGGCGGGATGAGACAGCGGGTTGTGATTGCGGTAGCCCTTGCTTGTAATCCGAAAGTATTGATTGCGGATGAGCCAACAACCGCCTTAGATGTCACGATTCAAGCTCAAATTCTCGATTTAATGAGGGATTTGCAGGAGAAAATGGATACGGCCATTATTATCATTACCCATGATCTTGGTGTAGTGGCAAATATTGCTCAGCGTGTAGCAGTTATGTATGCGGGAATTATCATTGAAACGGGTACAGTTGATGAAATTTTTTATCAACCAAAGCATCCCTATACATGGGGGCTGCTTGCTTCCATGCCGAAGCTGCATGCGAAAAAGGGGGAATTATTAGCCATTGCCGGTACACCTCCAAATTTAGTTTTCCCCCCGTCAGGTTGCCCGTTTACTCCCCGTTGTCCCTATGCGATGGACGTATGTGTAAGCGATATGCCAGGCTATACCATATCTTCTCAAACCCATTTTGCAGCATGCTGGCTTCAAGATGAAAGGGCTCCAAAAGTTGAACCGCCACTGGAAGCTAGAGGAGGTTCAAAATGATGGCAAAGAAAAACGAAAAACTTGTAGAAGTGAAAAATTTAAAAAAATATTTTAAAGTAGGCAAACATCAAGTACTACATGCAGTCGATAATATCACCTTTGATATCTATAAAGGAGAGACATTGGGCTTGGTAGGGGAGTCCGGTTGCGGTAAATCAACTATAGGGCGTACGATTATTCGACTTTATGAAGCTACCGCTGGGGAAGTATTTTTTGAGGGAATGAATGTCCACGGAAAAAAAACAAAGGAAGAACTAAAAAGTCTAAATCGAAAAATGCAAATGATTTTCCAAGATCCATATGCATCATTAAATCCAAGAATGACCGTGATGGACATTATTGCAGAGGGGATTGATATTCATAGATTGGCAAATAGTCCCGGGGAACGAAAGAATAGGGTCTATAAGTTATTAGAAACAGTTGGTTTGAATCGTGAGCATGTCAATCGATATCCGCATGAATTTTCTGGCGGTCAGCGCCAGCGAATTGGAATTGCCCGGGCATTGGCTGTAGAACCTGAATTCATGATTGCTGATGAGCCTATTTCGGCATTGGATGTTTCAATTCAGGCGCAGGTTGTAAATTTAATGCAAAACCTTCAAAAGGAGCGAGGGTTAACATACTTATTTATTGCCCATGATTTATCGATGGTGAAGTTTATAAGTGACCGTATTGGTGTCATGTATTTAGGAAGTCTCATAGAGTTAGCTGAAAGTGACGAATTATATGATGACCCGTTGCATCCTTATACCCAGGCACTTATATCAGCTATTCCTATCCCGGATCCGATTGTAGAGCGTTCGCGGCAACGCATTGTACTGCAAGGGGATTTACCAAGCCCTATTAATCCACCGACTGGGTGCCGGTTCCATACCCGTTGCCCGCATGTCATGGATGTATGTATTACACATGATCCAAAATGGTTTGAAGTAAAAGAGAAGCATTGGGTCGCTTGTCACTTGCATGATCAAAACAAGTTTTGAATATACTTTACTAATCGCAAATGAGCCGATATATGAAAAAAATAGAAATATGTCAAAAAATAATGTTTCGTGTCAAAAACTCCCCTATAATAAAGATAGAATAAAGAGAATGGAGCATAACGATGGGAAAACGAGTAGGAGAAATGAAATTTGCGTATTTTTTATTTTTTTTGATGCTTTTCACGGGGCTATTTTCTACTAGCGCTTTTGCTGAAGGAGAGAAAATGGTAGCTAATTTCCACTCCAAGAAACTTAGTTCCGTAAAGGAAGTGGAATTGCCAAGATCCTTGCCCCGATTTAAATATGATACCGGGCTATCCTTTCTATACCCAGATGCAGTAAGAGGTGTCTATATGACAGCCCATACTGCAGGTGGTTACAAAAATTATCTGGATTATCATTCCGGCGCTTTACCAAATCTATATTCTTCAGGAAAAAATTTTGCTGGAATAATGAATTTAATGGATACGACTGATTTGAATGCAGTGGTTATAGATATTAAAGATGATTGGGGAAATCTTACTTACATGCCACAGTCGGATTCGCCGTTAGCTTCAATTGGAAAACCTTATATAAAAAATCCACGGGAAATGCTTGAGCTTTTTGAAAAAAAACAAGTATATCCAATTGCAAGGATTGTTGTGTTTAAAGATACAGTTTGGGCCAAGCAAAGACCGGATCTTTCATTCCAGGAGAATGGGGCTGTTTGGAAAAATGGCCGAAAAGAGTCTTTTGTTAATCCATTTTTGAAAGAAGTATGGGATCATAATGTTCAAATCGCAATCGATGCAGCCAAACTTGGATTTAAAGAGGTTCAATTTGATTACGTTCGTTTTCCCGAAGGGTTTGAAAAGCGGGATCAAACTTTGACCTATAGCATGGGGCAATATCAAGATATGGAATTAGATAATATTCAAAAACGGGTGCAAGCTGTTACTGATTTTGTCGCTTATGCAAAGGAACAATTAAAACCATATGATGTTGATGTTTCTGTAGACATCTTTGGATATACAGCAACTTTACCGGAGGCGCCGGGTATAGGACAAAATTTCACAAAATTATCTCAACATGTTGATGTAATCTCATCAATGATTTATCCTAGCCACTGGACTTCTTATTTTGGTATTCCAAAACCGGATCTTGAACCATATCAATTAGTAACGGAATATACAAAGGTTGAAAAGGCCAAGTTAGATGAGTTGGAGAATCGTCCTGTTTCACGGCCGTGGATTCAGGATTTCACAGCATCCTATCTTGGCAAGGGAAATTATTTGAATTATGGTAAAGCCGAAGTTGAAGCGCAAATTAAAGCTTTAAATGAGAATGGAGTTTCTGAATTCTTATTATGGGATGCTGCCAATACGTATACAACCGGTGTAGATTATACGCCATTAAACAAATAAAAGAAGAAGGTGGGAATTCCCACCTTCCATTGTCATGCGCCCAGCGACTTGTAAACGTCGCTGAATGGTCGCTTCCGCTTTTCGCTGTCTAGCTTCAGCGCCCAGCGACTCGTAAACTTCGCTCATCTCCCTACGATAAGTCAACATTGATTCACTTCGTTCATCTGTTTCCTTTATCTCAGTCGATGCGCTCCAGTTTATCCGTCGCTAAACGGTCGCTTCCGCTTTTCAATTTATCGTTTGCCGCCAACAAGCTTCCAGCCTGCTTGTGTTTTATGTGTTTGGTCCGAATGTAAATCTTTTCTGTTTCCACCAAAAAAGCGATATCCGATAAAATGTGATATGTGACCATTTAAAGCGGTAATTCCAACGATTAAACCTGCCAAAATGACAAAGTCAATAATGTATCCTACTACCACCAACATTACCCCCAATATTCTGTCCTTATTTATTATTTTATAAAATCTTTACATAAAAGAAAAGGGAATTAGCGAAATTGTAATAAATAGTTTTTACTTTAAATGTTTTAAAAATATAGAAAACGGGGAAAAAAGAATTGGAAAATTTTTTTTCATTTATGAAACGATTTCAAATATTAAACGTATATAAATTGCCTACAAATTTTGAACAATTTCTTTTTTAAAACTATATATTTCTTATAAGATTTATTGTATAATATTGCTATACTTAAATTAAAATAATTTTAAAGTAATAGTCAGTGTTTATATAAAAGTCTTAAAATCTGAATGGAGTGATCTGAATGGTAACATTATTTACATCGCCAAGTTGTACATCCTGCCGTAAAGCAAAGGCATGGCTGGAAGAACATGAGATACCATATAAAGAAAGAAATATTTTTACTGAGCCATTAACGATTGAAGAAGCAAAGCAGATTTTGAGAATGACTGAGAATGGAACGGATGAAATAATCTCAACTAGATCGAAGACTTTCCAAGAACTTGATGTTGATTTGGAAACAATGCCCTTACAGGATCTATTTAAACTTATTAGTGAAAACCCTGGATTATTAAGACGTCCAATTATTATTGATGAAAAACGCCTTCAAGTTGGGTACAACGAAGATGAAATTCGTCGTTTTCTACCAAGAGGGGTCCGTACATTTCAATTACTCGAGGCCCAGCGTTTAGTAAATTAGAAAAGCGGAAGCTAGACAAAAAAGAAAAAACTTCTACGATTATTTTGTAGAAGCTTTTTTTATTAATCCTGCAACAAGGACAAATACAATTGTAATTAATGGTATAATATAATAAGAGTAACTATACGTTTCTAATAAAGGTTGAATTCTTTCTTCATGTGTGATCATCTTTCCGGCTGTTAAGGCAAGTATTCCGGCACCTATGTAAATGATAATTGGAAAGCGCTCCATAAATTTCAGGATAATCTTACTACCCCAGACAATAATGGGAATGGAGATTAATAAACCCACGACAACTAACATGATTTTTCCGCCGGCAGCACCAGCAACAGCCAAAACATTATCAAAGCCCATCACTAGGTCAGCAACTACAATAGTTCGTACAGCTTGAAAAAGTGAAGTACCGCCTCTTATTTTATTAACATCATCGCCTTCTTCAGTCAGTAAATTGTAGGCTATGTAGATAAGGAACAGACCACCGACAAGCTGTAAATAAGGAATCATTAATAGATAGACAGCTAAAATTGTGAGCGCAATCCTAACAATGATTGCTAGTCCAGTTCCAATTAAGATTGCTTTGTTTCGTCTATTTACTGGTAGGTTACGGCAGGCAAGTGCGATAACAATGGCGTTATCTCCGCCAAGGACGATGTCAATGCCAATAATAATCAGTATTTGACTTAAAAGTTCGAAATCCAAAAAAATGCCCCCTTGTCTTTGTCACAAAATTCACTATAAGACATTCTTTGGTAACAGTCAAGAATGGTTTAAAGCCTGTTTTTACTATTTTGACATTTTTTATTTCCCTTATGATTCTTTTTATCATAAAATAGAAGTACAAGGTTACTTCCATCTTAAATTGGGCATCTTGTTTCTATAACTATCATTTTTTAGAGCATTAGCTCGGGGGTTAGGTAGTCCCTTCAGAAAATAAAATTAGAGCCGAAGGGAGAGAGATGTATGGAAATCGAAAGAATTAATGAGAATACGGTTAAGTTTTATGTTACGTATCGTGATATTGAAGATCGAGGCTTTGATCGTGATGAAATATGGTATAACCGTGAGCGAAGTGAAGAATTGTTTTGGGAAATGATGGATGAAGTAAACAACAGTGAAGAATTCACAATAGAAGGTCCTTTGTGGATTCAAGTTCAAGCACTTGAAAAAGGCTTGGAAATCGTAGTCACAAAAGCGCAGGTTTCAAAGGATGGACAAAAACTTGAGTTACCGATAGGAAACGAAAAACATATTGATTTAACGATTGAAGATAATATTGAGTCTTTCTTTGAACAATCTAATCAAGAAGATGGAGAGTACCAAGACTTCCAGTATGATGATGAATATCATGAAGGCGAAACGGTACGTTTTCTCATTGGATTCCATGATTTTGAAGATCTCATTAGATTAAGCCATAGTATAGAATCAGATGGTCTTATAAGCAGCTTGTATCACTTTGATGGTAAATACTATTTATATATAGGGTTTGACGAAGAAAAACTTGAAGAAGAAAATGAAGATGATGTATTATGCCAAATCCTTGAGTTTGGCTTTGAATCCAGATTATCGATACATCGCATTCAAGAATATGGGAAAGAAGTTATGGAAAGCAATGCATTACAACAAATCAAACAACATTTCCCGCTTCTGAAATAATCATCGGTTTCACTATTAGTGAAACCTTTTTTTATTGCTTAGAAAGCACCGAATTAGTGGGAAAGTTTTTAAATCTCCGCTATAATTTATGGAACATCATCATTGTTTAAAGGAGTAGCATTATGAAGAAAAGGCTACAAATTGTAATCTTTATCATTGGACTAACAATCGCCTTGGTACTTACCCATAATTATTGGGAAGGATGGGTGCTCGGCAGCTTTAGTATTTTGATTTCGATTTCGGCATTGTTTATTGGATTTTTTATTTTTTTGGAAAATCGTAATCCCCGTGCAACGATTGCATGGATGGTGGTACTTGCGGTCTTACCGATTTTTGGCTTCATTTTTTATTTGTTGTTTGGCCGCAATTATCGCAGAGAAAGAAAAAGGTATGAGAAAAAAGCATGGTTGGATGAGCAAGCTTTCTCTAAAATTGAAGGAAACCGACAAATCAATGAGGAAGAACTTAATAAGATGGGGGAACACCAACAAAAGTTGTTCCGGCTGGCCCATCGTTTAGGAAAAAGCCCGATTTCTTTTTATACCGAGACCAAGGTTTTAACTAATGGAAATAGTACGTTTAAAGCCATTCTTGAAGCAATGGGAAGTGCCAACCACCACATTCATTTGGAATTTTATATCGTTCGCGATGATGAACTTGGAAATGAAATTAAAGATATTTTAATTGAAAAAGCAAAATCAGGGGTTGAAGTTCGCTTTTTATATGATGCAGTCGGTTCGTGGAAGTTATCAAAAGATTATATCAATGAACTCAGAGACGCAGGAGTGGAAATAACCCCTTTTTCTCCAGTTAAACTACCTGGCCTGAACAATCAAATTAACTTCCGGAATCATCGGAAGATTTGTGTCGTGGACGGGAACATTGGATTTGTTGGCGGATTAAATATTGGCGATGAGTATTTAGGTAAAAATGAATATTTTGGTTTTTGGCGTGATACCCATCTTTATGTACGGGGCGAAGCAGTGAGAAGTTTGCAGCTTATTTTTCTGCAGGACTGGTATTATACAACTGGTGTGCCACTCTTAACTCCAATATATCTCTCACCAAATTTAGTGGAAGATGAAGAATTTGGGGGTGTCCATTTATTAGCTGGTGGACCTGATAATGATTGGAATGTAATAAAAAATGTTTTCTTTGGAATGATTATGTCAGCCAAAAAATCGATCTGGATTGAGTCCCCGTATTTTATACCGGATGACGATATATTGTCTGCATTACGAGTAGCCGCATTGTCTGGAATTGATGTTAGGGTCATTCTTCCGAGTAAGCCGGACAAACGTCTTGTTTTTTACGCATCTAAATCCTACTACAAGGAGTTACTGGAAGCGGGAATTAAGGTTTTTGAGTATAAAGATGGATTTTTACACAGCAAAGTTATCATTGTAGACCAAGAGCTTGCCTCCATTGGTACATCCAATATGGATATGAGAAGCTTCCATTTGAATTTTGAAGTAAACGCCTTTTTATATAGAACCAAAAGTGCTGAGACGCTTGTTACCGATTTTCTGAACGATATCGAAAATTCAAACGAAGTAGTATTGGAAGACTATAATAAACGCCCAAAATTACAACGCCTCCATGAATCAACCGCCCGCTTGTTTTCACCTTTATTATGATTCTAAAGGTTAGGATGTCAAAAAAGTATAGAAATATTGCAGGAAAATCACTTCCTTTGTCGAAATAAGATGACAGAAAGGAGTGGTTTTTTTTGTTATTAGCGATAACGGAAACTGGCCGAACAATTTCCTTAGTTAAAAAATGGGACAAACAAGAACTGCTTAACATTACTGAAAATGAACGAATACTTTGTCCCTCCTGTAAAGAAAGTGTCCAATTGAAAAAAGGAAACAAGCGAATATGGCATTTTGCTCATGTATCAAAAAAGAATTGTGAAATACAGCTTGAAAATGAATCTGAATACCACTTAAAGGGGAAAATTCAGCTTTATGATTGGTTAAGAAACCAAGGGATCCATGTTGAGGTGGAAAAATACCTGCCGAAAATAAAACAGAGACCAGATTTATTCGTGACGTGGGAAGATCATCAATATGCACTAGAATTTCAATGTTCCAACATAGAAAGTACTGTATTATTAAAACGAACAACCGCCTATCTTCATGAAAATATTACCCCGATTTGGATTTTAGGTGGAAACCGCTTCAAAAGAGGCTCCGAAAACAGTCTAAAACTCACTGCATTTGACCTGCTTATGACAAACTCATCAGACAACAAAACGCTCACACTTATCTATTATTGTCCCGCCACTAGGCAATTTTCTATCGTATCGTCACTGACACCATACTCCCCAATAAATTTTTTGGCATCCGTTGACTTTTTCTTACCCAACCGAATTTCTTTTCCTGAACTAATAAATGCGAGAAGGGTACATAAAATGCCATGTAACCCAAACTGGCTTTCATTGAAAAGACGCTGGCGAACAAACTCCTATTTATTTGCTGCTGATTCTTTTAAAAGAATATTTTATGAAAATGGACTTCCGTTAAGTTTGGTTCCTAGTGAAGCGGGAATACCAGTAGAATTAATGATCTGGATTAGAACAGAACCAGTTATTTGGCAAGGGTGGATTTTACTTGAATTTATCATCCCTCTTAAGGTTGGCGGGTCCACTTCTTTTCAAGAAATTTTCCAAAGCTTTAAAGTCAAAGTCAAACAGGGTTTCTTTGTCATAAGGCAGCTTCCTTCGTTAAGTGATAGCCATTATTCGTTTGCCATTATGGATTACTTACAGCAATTGGAGAAGCTTGGCATTATTGAAAAGGATTTAGGGAAACGCTCCAGCTTTCGAAAGATTGCCGAATTGATTATACCGAAGAATGTAGAGGAGGCATGTGAACTTGATAGAAAGGTGCTTATGAAACTATATAAAAAGAATAATATGTAGGGTATGGGAAATGTGTCTAACTTACGAACGTTGAATTAAGTGTGATTTACCTCACACCCCGGGCAGAGAAGTTCATATATGATAACGGTGTGATGAATTTCACTGTGATTTAGATTACAGCGATGTTGTAAATTTAGGAATATAAAAGGGAGTGTGTAATGATGTATTGTCACCAATGTATGCAAGTTGCACCAGGCGGCTGTAAGGTAGTTGGAGTATGTGGAAAAGATGAAACAATTGCAAGCCTGCAGGATATTATGATTTTTGGATTAAAGGGAATTGCGGCTTATCGCACCCATGCAAGACAATTAGGTTCAATAGATGAGTTTGTTGATCGGACTACCCATGAAGCATTATATATGACTTTAACAAACTCTAATTTCAATGTTCAAGAGCATATTGATATGGCTATGCAGGTTGGTCAAGCAGCGGTAAAAGTAATGGATTTACTTGACAACGCTCATGTCAAACAACTCGGCATTCCAGAGCCTGTACGTGTTTCACAGAACAAAATTGAAGGCAAATCGATTGTTGTAACTGGACATAATCTTTTTGCATTGAAAGAACTATTAATACAAACTGAAGGCAAAGGCATCAATGTTTATACACACTCCGAAATGTTGCCGGCACACGGATATCCAGAACTTAAGAAATTTAGCCACTTAAAAGGAAATGTTGGAAAGGCATGGTATGACCAACGCCGTTTATTCGAAGAATTTCCAGGTGCGATCCTTGCTACAACGAACTGTGTGATGCCGATTAAAGGTACTTATGCTAATCGGATGTGGTCATATGAAGTGGCAGGGTTGGAGAATGTTGCCAAAATCATGAATGATGATTTTAGTCCATTAATCGAAAAAGCAATGGAATTACCTTCAGCTAATATTGATTCTGATGAAACTTTATTAACAGGGTTTCACCATGAAACTGTGATCGGTTTAGCACCAGAAGTAATTCAAGCAATAAAAGACGGCAAGATCAAGCGTTTCTTCGTTATCGCAGGCTGCGATGCACCAGGAAAAGGTGGAGAATATTATCGTGAACTTGCTACATCATTGCCAAAAGAAACTGTTATTTTAACAACATCATGTGGAAAGTTCCGTTTCAATGATGTTGATTACGGTTACGTCCCAGGAACTGAAATCCCACGTTATATAGATTTGGGACAATGCAATAACTCGGGTTCTACAGTAAAAATAGCTCTTGCCTTAGCTGACGCTTTCGGTTGTGAAGTTAATGAACTGCCTGTAAGTATTGTGCTATCATGGTTCGAACAGAAGGCGATTGCGATTTTATTAGGGCTATTCAGCCTAGGAATTAAAGATATTCGCATTGGACCAAAAGCTCCAGCCTTTATTAGTGAAGGTGTTCTAGATATATTAGTAAATACATTTGGTTTAAAACTAACCGGTGATGCCAAAGAAGATATGGAAGCGATGTTAGCATTATCTGAAGCAAATTAATAGTCAATTAATTTCTAGTTCTAAAAAGCACTTTGACAGTGCTTTTTTATTTGTCCAGCTCCAGCGCCTATCGCCTAGCAAACTTCAGGTCTCCTCCCTACGATAAGTCAACTAAGAATTGCTACCGCAATTCAAGTTTCCTATATCTCAGTCGAAGCCCCTCCAGTTTGTACGGCGATGAACAAGGCACTTCCGCTTTTCTCACTTCAAAAGTTTTATTTTTCACTCCGAATGATATACTATTTATATAGGAAAATTTTTCATATGGAGGTAATATAATGACTGAACAAGCGAAGCCTTTAGTCTTGCCAAAACGCAGTGAATTATCTATCGAAGATACATGGAGATTAGAAGATATTTTCGCATCGGATGATGATTGGGAAAAAGAGTTTACAGCAATCAAAGGATTAATACCGTCAATGGAAGAATTCCGAGGGAAACTAGGAGAATCAGCCGACACATTATATAAAGCATTAGATACACAATCTGAAATCTCAAAAAGGTTAGGAAAGTTATATACGTATGCCCATATGCGCTATGACCAGGATACAACCAATTCGTTTTATCAAGGTTTAAACGACCGTGCTGAGAGTTTATTTACACAGGCAGGTAGCGCTTTCTCCTATATGGATCCGGAAATACTATCTTTGGAAGAGGAAAAAATTGAATCCTTCATTAACGAGCATCATGATTTAAAGCTGTATAAGCATATTTTAGATGAACTGAATCGCAGTCGACCTCATATTCTTACTGCAAGTGAGGAAGCGATCCTTGCTGAAGCTTCAGATGCATTGGGAAATGCGAGTACAACATTTGGAATGCTGAATAATGCAGACATAAAGTTCCCAACGATTAAGGACGAAGATGGGCATGAGGTTGAAGTAACCCATGGACGTTATGTCCGCTATTTGGAAAGCAGCGACAGACGTGTTAGAGAAGACGCCTTTAAAGCCGTTTATAATACGTATGGTAAATTCAAAAATACATTTGCAAGTACGCTAAGCGGTAATATTAAAAAGGATAACTTTTATGCTCGAGTTCGTCATTACGAAACGGCCCGCGCGGCTGCTTTGGATAGCAATAATATACCAGAAAGCGTCTATGATACATTAGTGAACACGATCCATGAACATTTACCATTATTACATCGTTACGTGGCTTTAAGGAAAAAAGTCCTTGGTGTTGATGAACTTCATATGTATGATCTATATACACCACTTGTAAAAGATGTGAAAATGGAAATTCCATATAATGAAGCAATGGACATTGTGCTAAAAGGTCTAGCACCAATGGGAGAAGAATATCAAGGCATTTTACAAGAAGCTTTCGATAACCGTTGGATTGATGTCCATGAAAACCAAGGGAAAAGAAGCGGAGCTTATTCATCTGGAACATATGGGACCAATCCGTATATTCTGTTAAACTGGCAGGACAATGTTAATAATGTTTTTACGTTGGCACATGAATTAGGACATTCTGTTCACAGCTACTATACAAGAAAGTCACAACCGTATCCGTATGCAAACTATTCAATTTTCGTGGCAGAAGTTGCCTCTACATGCAACGAGTCATTGCTGAATGACTTTATGCTGAAAAATGAAGACGATAAGCAGAAGAAGCTCTATATCTTAAACCATTACTTAGAAGGTTTCCGCGGTACGGTTTTCCGCCAAACGATGTTTGCTGAATTTGAACATCTTATTCATGAAAAGGCGCGTCAGGGTGAAGCGTTGACAGCGGACCTATTTACATCATTGTATTATGATCTGAATAAGAAATACTTCGGTAATGATATTGTGGTTGATCAAGAAATTGGTCTGGAATGGGCAAGAATTCCGCATTTTTATTACAATTATTATGTTTACCAATATGCAACTGGCTTTAGTGCAGCGGCAGCCTTATCCAAGCAAATATTAGAAGAGGGTGAGCCGACAGTTAAACGCTATATTGAAGAGTTTTTAAAAGCAGGAAGCTCGGATTACCCAATAGAGGTATTAAAACGTGCTGGGGTAGATATGACTTCAAGTGAGCCAATTGAACAAGCACTTAAGGTGTTTGAGGAAAAACTGACTGAAATGGAACAGTTATTAAATAGCTAATTCATTAACAAAAAGGGGCTGTTACAGTCCCTTATCCTTTTAGTGATTTTCGTTTGTTACCTCTAAAGCGGTTGCGATTATTCCAACAATGAACGGTAAATAAAATCGATAGAAACATCGGGATGACAGATAAGAAGAACGGTATGATCCTCATTAATCCCAATAAATAAATGCAAAAGGAAACAAAAACAAAGATGAACGCAAAGATAAATAGAAATTTATTCATCGTCCCAAACCTCCCCCATTATCATCCTATGTCGTACTGTAATAAATTTATTCTTTTTAGAAAGTGACAGTTTTGTGAAATACGTAACAAAGTTATTGTGCATTACGTCGGGAATTGTTACTATTAGTTTGTAAAGTTAATCACAAACAAACATAACCCCTTTGTTTGACCGTGAAACTTTCTCCCACCCCCCTGTCGAATGAGACATAAAAAGAAGGTTAGGCATCCCTCCTAACCTTCTTTTTATTTTTTTAAATATTTCCAGAACGTTCCGTATTTTACGGGAACCCGCTCAACCGTTTGTTTTAAAAGTAGCTTTTTCATCTCTTTTTCAACTTCCTGATAGGATAGATTATAGACAACTGCAATTTCTTTTGTTGCAACAAACTTAAAGTATGCCAAAAAGTCTTCAAGGGGGGGCAGAGTTCGCGAAATTGGCTTTCTTTGTAAGATTTCTTCTAATACCTGAACGTATATTTCGTATGGATAAGCTCCGGAAAGCTTAATGCCTTCTTCTTCAATATTTTCGTTATTGAAGAAAACAAAGGTAGGACTCTCGTCGACATCCATCTCTCTAGTAATCTTTAAGTCGCATTGAAAGGCTTTACAGGCGGATTCGGAAATTAAGTCCTTCTTAAATTCCTCGACATCAAGTCCGGCATCCCGTGCAATCCTAATTAGGATCTCCTTATTTGTAATGTTTTGTTTTTTAAGAAAAAGTCCTTCTTGCAGTTTACGTAAGAATCGTAGACCGGCTTTTTTGCCTTGAAGCTCAGCAGCCTTCACTGCCACCGAAGCTGTTGATGGTTTTGAAATAGGATCTTCAAACCACACATCTCCATCACAGGACATACCGGATCTACACGCTGTCCGTTCCCAAAGCTTTGCGATTTCAGATGGAGCCTTTTTTGAAATATTTAAAGAAGTTAAACGTCCAGTTAATACGTGTCTGATACTTAATTTATCGCCAAATTCAATTACTAATTTTTTTAGAACTGGTTCTAATGCCCAACACTCGGGACAAAGTGGGTCAATAAATACATAAATTTCGATAGGTTTGATACAAAAGTTTTTCCAGCTACTGTTTGTAGATTCATTTTTGCTGGTGCCCGAACTGTTAAGAACCATGAATATCTCCTTTCTGTTCAGGAAATGATACTTATATTTTAGCAATGTAAGTAGGTTCGGGCAAATTTTGTGCCTCTGAAGATTTTACCATTGTTTAGTGATTTAACAAGGTTGTTTTTGAAGTAAAATGGTATAATATGTTTTGGAATATTTTATAGTAGTTTAAATTTTTATTTCGGAGTGTGAGAGCAGATTATGCGATTAACGAAAAGCATCCCCAATATGTTTACATTGGGCAACCTGTATTGTGGATTTCTGTCAATCGGTTTTGCCGCAAAAGGGGAATTTAAAAACGCAGCAATATTAATATTAATTGGGATGATGCTTGATAGTATGGATGGGCGCTTGGCAAGAATGCTAAAAGCGGATAGCTCATTAGGGAAAGAGCTGGATTCCTTAGCCGATATCGTAACATTTGGTGTAGCCCCATCTTTTTTAGTTTACTATACATATTTTTACCACTTTGGGCACTTAGGTTTAATTGTAACCGGATTATTCCCGTTATTTGGAGCTTATCGGTTAGCAAGATTTAATATAAGCCCTAGTAAATCGTCTTTACATTATTTCATTGGGGTACCCATTACTGCAGCAGGGGGGATTTTGGCATTATTAACATTGTTTGGAGATAAAATCCCTAGTATTATTACTTCTGTCGTATTTACGGCTTTATGTTTTTTAATGGTTAGTCGAATTAGAATTCCAAGCTTGAAAGAGGTTCCGTTACCCAAGTATGGTACGATCGTTACGATTTTTATTGGGTGTTTATTATATGTAATTTATACGAAAACATATGAGAAATTTCCTTATCTTATCTATTTTGCCGCCCCACTGTACATAGCCTATTTGGCGTATCGTTTTATTAAAGGAAAAAATAGAAGAGATGATATCGATTAAAGAAGCGACCAGCGGGCCGCTTTTTTTTATGAAAAATAGGAATTCGTAACCTTTTTTACATAAGCTTGAGTTTCTTTAAAAGGCGGGATCCCATTGTATTTATCAACATTTCCTGGACCAGCATTATAGGCAGCCAGTGCTAACTTTAAATCACCATCGTACTTGTCCAACATTTTTTTTAGATATTTTGTTCCAGCTTCAATGTTTTCTTTAGGATCATACACATTTTCTACGCCAAGCGACTTTGCGGTGGTCGGCATAAGCTGCATTAAGCCCGCTGCACCGGCTTTACTTTTAGCCAACGGGTTGAAATTTGACTCCTGTTTAATAACAGAGCGAATCAGATTCGCATCAACATCATACTTTTTGGCAGTCTTTTCGATGATTTCATCATAATTGGACTTAGAATTTGCTGCTTTTCCAACTGGAAATGAATAATTTTGTATTTTAAAATTTGGCTGCAGCGTTAGAAGTTCCTTTAATGCTGAAGTTGTTGGATGTTCTTTATCTTCTAGGTCCATTAGGGCAGTCTTATTCTGCAATTTAGAAATTTCCAATTGAAGAAGATTCGAAAAAGGATCACTTCCTTCTTCTATAAAAGAAGCACTTTGATTTTGGTTAAAACTTCTTAAGGCCTGAATCTCCATTAACGTTTTTAAATGAGTAACATCTATTTTCATATCTAGTCTTCCTTTTTTTCTTTTAATTCAAAAAAACGTTGTATTTTATGTTTAGTTGTTCTTAATGGGATATTATTCTGCTTCAATATTTCAAGAAATTTTTCTTTTCCTGTTACTGGGTCTTTAACTTCATATTCCAGCTCATAATCTTCATAGTTTAAATAAAAGCTATGATCAAGAACAAGAATATTATCATTATCGATAAATTCAAATCTGTCCGTTTTTAATGCCCCTAAATATTGAAGTTCATTAGGGTTAATTCCCAAGGTTGCGATCACCTCTTTTACATGACCCTCGACCATCTTTCTTCCTTCATTGTTTAGAAGGGTAAAAGCTTGCTCATCTGTTAACTCCTGATGGGTTTCTAGTAAACCTTGTTCATGGGGCTGTTTTAATGTAAGAATATACTTGTCTTGTTTTTTTCGAATTCTAAGTGCTGAGTGCTTGTCTTTCAGTGAAAAACTTACGGTGTCAAAATAATAATTTTCTTGGCTTGTAAACTCTTTTGACGTTATATTGAATCTTTTCATTAATAGTTCAAATTCATTTTTTGTAAGCAGATTTTTAAATTCTATTTCTATTTCTTGTGTCATAAAAAAACTCCTAGATAAAGGGTTTAACATACAATTCATATTATGCGGTATAATGGTTTTAAAATCAATTGAATAAAAATGGTGGGAGTTATGTGATAAACTATTACCAAAATTACCTAAATTACCATAAAAGATTGGATGTCGGTTGTATGAAATTTACAATAACCTCAAGAGGGGATCAAACATCAAACGCTTTAAGAATGAAAATTAAAAATTATTTATTGGACTTTGACCTTGTGTTCGATGAGGCGGAGCCTGATATTGTCATTTCTATCGGTGGTGATGGAACCCTGCTTCATGCATTTCATCAATATCAACATAGATTAGGTGAGACAGCCTTTGTTGGCGTGCATACAGGACATTTAGGATTTTATGCGGATTGGGTTCCTTCGGAAGTCGAAAAGCTTGTGATCGAGTTGGCAAGAACACCATTTTCGGTTGTTGAATACCCAATTTTAGAGACCATTGTCCGCCATATTGATGGTGGGAAAGAGTCGCTGTATTTATCATTAAATGAAACAACGATCAAAGCAACAGAAGGATCGCTTGTGATCGATGTTGAAATTAAGGGGCAGAAATTTGAAACATTCCGTGGTGATGGCCTTTGTGTTTCCACACCTTCAGGAAGTACAGCTTATAACAAATCCCTTGGTGGAGCAATTATCCACCCATCGATAGAGGCGATTCAAGTTGCCGAAATGGCATCTATTAATAATCGGGTTTTCCGGACAATTGGATCACCACTTATTTTGCCAGGTCATCATACGCTTCTGTTAAGACCAAAAGAGGCAGTAGATTTATTACTAACTGTTGACCACAAGACGATTTTACATAAGGATGTTAAATCGATACAATGCCGGGTGTCTGATGAAAAGATCAGGTTTGCCCGTTACCGTCCATTCCCGTTCTGGAACAGAGTCCGTGATTCTTTTGTTGGGAACGACAATTGGGGATGATGGTTGAAATGAGAACAAGGTCATTTACGAAAGATGATATTTCTGCATGTACCACATTGTTTATTGAAACTTTTAATCGGGAACCGTGGAATGATCGCTGGACCGAGCAGCTTGCATCTGAATATTTCGAAGATGTATTACATACACCGGGCTTTGAAGGCTTTGTGATGGAAGCGGATGATGATTCATGCTCAGATTCGGATAATCAAAGCGGAAAATTCGCTATTGTGGGTTTTATAATTGGGACTAGGAAAAAATGGTGGAGCGGCGCTATTTACTATTTATATGAAATGTGTGTGGATGAGACTTACCAAGGAGAAGGTATAGGATCCAAGTTGATGGAAGAGTCCAAATCATCCTTAATGGATAAAGGATTTTCTTCCATCGTGCTTTTGACGGAACGAACATTTCCGGCCGCTTATTTTTATAAAAAACATGGTTTTATTGAAAGCCCTGAAACAAGATTTTATTTCTGCAGTTTATAATTGATGCGGTGGTTATAAGTTTATGAATTATTTAAAAATCCAATGGAAAATTGATAAAAAATACGATGGAATGCTTATTCGTGAGTTTTTGTTGAAGGAAAAAGGAATCTCCAAAAGAGCGTTAGTGGATATAAAATTTTATGGGGGCGATATTTTATTAAATGGCAGTCATGTCACTGTTCGGGAAGTTCTTCGGACTAGCGATTGTTTGCAGGTATGGTTCCCACCGGAAATTCGAAGTGATGGAATGATCGGCGAGAACATCCCATTACATATTGTGTACGAGGATGAGCATATTCTAGTTATTAATAAACCACCGTATATGGCATCGATCCCGTCACGAGAACATCAAAGGGGAACTTTAGCCAATGCACTCATCTATTATTATGATCAAATAGGATTGTCATCCACAATCCATATCGTTAACCGCTTGGACCGTGATACTTCTGGCTTAATGATTGTTGCGAAAAATAGTTTTGTCCATTCATTATTTGCATTGGAGCAAAAAAAGAAAAGCATCCAGCGGGAGTATGAGGCCATTGTTCACGGGGGTGTTCGCGACGATTCTGGCATTATTAATGCTCCGATTGGGCGTAAAGAAGAGAGTATCATTGAACGGGAAGTTAGAAATGATGGTCAACATGCCGTAACACATTACGAAGTTAAAAAGAGGTTTTCGGAGCGAACGTTAGTTTCACTAAAATTAGAAACCGGCCGCACTCATCAAATTCGTGTCCATATGTCTTACATTGGTCATCCGCTATTAGGTGATGATCTTTACGGCGGGCAACGGGATTTAATGCCAAGACAGGCCCTTCACAGTAAAACTGTAACGTTTTATCATCCTTTGCTCGAGAGGGAGCTTGCATTTTCAGTTCCGTTGCCGGCTGATATGGGAAATCTTGTGAATGGGGTAAAATGACGTCGGCACGCGATGCAGACTTGATAGCTGGAAACTTGAGTAAACGCATTGTTTATTCAAGTTTCCTGTTTCATAAGGAGGAAATGGGAATCAAAGTTCAAAGCCTCTGACTCCACGAACAGGCTTCCACCGCAATCAACGATCATTATTCATCAAATGCCCTAAACTTCTCCGCTACCCTTGGCATCGAAGAAGGAACGGAGACAAGCTCCATTTCCGGATATCGGAGTGCAGTTAACATTCCACCAAATACACAGCCAGTATCAATATTCCACGTCTTATTGATCATTCGCGGCTTTTCAACAGGAGTATGCCCGTAAACAACCGAAGCGTCTCCAGCATATTGTTTAGCCCAATCCCTTCTAACGGGTGTGCCATCAGGATTTGTTTCCCCTGTAATATCTCCATATAAAACAAAGGTTTTTACCTTATTGCTCGTTTTCCCAATATAATCATGACGAATCCCAGCATGGGCTATTACCAGTTTTCCGTTATCAAGCTGAAGATATAAAGGGGCTCGCTCAAAGAGTTTCATAAAATGAGATTGTACCTTAGCTTTGTCTTTTGAAGAAAGTCCATCATATTCTGCCACTGTTGTCTCCAAGCCGTGTTTGATTTGTACTTTTCGTCCCAAAAGGTAGCGATATAGTTTATCACAGTGATTGCCTGGTGTGTAATGGGCGAGTTTTTCTTCGATCACAAGCTTATATACTATTTCCATTACCTTTATTGATTCCGGCCCACGATCTGTTAAATCTCCGACGAACGCTAAATTCCTTCCATCAGGATGCGTGGGATACCCTTTTTGATCCCATTCATATCCTAGCTTTTTAGTTAATGTAACAAATTCAACATAACAGCCATGGATATCACCGATGATGTCAAACATCGAAAAATCACCTCACAATCATAAAGCCATTAAACAAAAAAAGCCTTAACTGCCAAACATATATTTTCGCGTCCGTGACCTTACATTCAATACGATACCTACAGCAATCATGCTTGTTAATAGCGAACTGCCGCCATAGCTTATAAAAGGCAATGTAATTCCTGTGATTGGCATTAGTTGAATGGTCATACCTATATTTTCGAACACTTGAAAGGTAATCATACCTATAACACCTGTACATAAATAGCTGCCATACGGATCGTGACTTTCAAGTGCTGTATGAATCATTCTGTATATTAATAAGAAGAACAATGAAATAACAACACTTGCACCGATAAATCCAAATTGTTCACCAATTACAGCAAAAATAAAGTCGGTATGGGCTTCCGGGAAATAAACCTGCCCATTCGATAAACCTTTTCCATGCAATTGCCCCGAGCCAATAGCAAGCATAGCTTTGAGTAACTGAAACCCGTAGCTACTTGCAAATTCATGCGGTGCAAGCCAGCCGTAGAAACGATTCATTTGGTGTGCCTCAAGAACATAAGATGTAATAAACTCGGGGTTCTTAAAGTAAATAAACACTAAAAGTCCAATCATACCAATGACAGAGGCCGCTAACGCGAATAAAATACGCCATCTTATTCCAGAAACTAAGAGCAGTGAACCAAGGATCGACGCAACTACGATAGAAGTACCTAAATCAGGTTGCTTCAGAATTAGTAATAAGGGAGGTGCGGTTGTACCAACTAGTTTTCCCAATAAAATAAAATCTTCTCTTATTGTGCGATTATCCGGATACATTTCATTGTGATTTGCAATAATTTGACTAAGTAAGATGATTAAAAAGATTTTCATTAATTCAGCTGGTTGGAAATTACCGATGCCAGGCAAATCGTACCAACTGACAGCACCGTTAATGTACGGTGCGATTTTGGAAGGTCCGAGTACTTCAAGACCAAGCAAAAGAACGAGACCAATTCCATATAAATACCAAGAAAAGTTTTTAAAACGATCAAAATCAATAATCATTGTGACGGCAATTGCCACAAAACCAATTAAATACCATTCAACCTGTTTTACAACAAAATTAATATTTTGCAGTTTGGCCGGTAGTGATGGTTGAATGCTATAAATTGCAATTAAGCTTACAGCACCTAATAAAATAACAATGAATACAAGGGCTACATCTATTTTTTGATAAGGAGTTTTGTCCTTTTCTATTTCCATTTCGTTTATTCCTTTCTGAACTACTTTCGTTTCTTTAAAACAATCTTTAAAACAACACCCATTATAATATAGTAACGAAATTTTGAATGAATGAAAAGACTAGAAACTGTTTGACAAATAAAAAGTGTCATTTTACGATTAATAAGGCTTATAAGTTACCTTATTGCCAAACTAAAATTCGAAGGAGGGAGAATAATGCCAGACTACAAAAAGAAGATCGATGATGAATTTAAAACCAATCTGATTGATGCGATCCAACGAAACGATATTGATGCCTTTAGGGATGAGTTTCTTGAGGTTCATCCCTATGACCAAGCAAGATTCTACGTTAGTCAGGAACAAGATGTTAGGCAACAAATTTCATCTTATTTGTCACCATCAGAAATGGCTGAGTTATTCCACAATTTGGATGGCGAAGATCAGGAAAGTACTCTTGAGGAAATGGAACCGGCCTATGTTGCGGATATGCTCGCTGAGATGTATGCGGATGATGCCGTAGACGTTTTAAATGAGCTGGAAAAAGACCAGGCTGTCAGCTATCTTACAATTATGGATGATGAAGCGGCCCAAGAAATAAAAGATTTGCTTCATTATGAAGAAAAAACCGCCGGTAGTATCATGACAACTGAGTTTGTGGCAATTTTAGCAAATCAAACAATCAAAAATGCAATGAAAATCTTGAAGTCAGAAGCACCTGATGCGGAGACGATTTACTATTTATATGTAGTCGATGACGAGGAAAGGCTCGTAGGTGTTATCTCTCTGCGCGATTTAATTATTGCCGATGATGACAAACTCATTTCAGAAGTTATGAATGATTGGGTTGTATCCGTTTCGGTTAGTGAAGATCAGGAACAGGTAGCACGTATGATGAAGGATTACGACTTTTTAGCCGTTCCAGTTCTCGACTTTCAAAGACATTTACTCGGGATTATTACAGTTGACGATATACTTGATGTTATGGAAGAGGAAGCATCGGAAGACTATTCGAAATTGGCCGGTGTACCCAACGTTGAAAGCCATGATCATTCCGCTTTTTCGGCAGCGAGAAAGCGCCTGCCATGGCTTATTATTCTTTTGTTTCTCGGGATGTTTACAGCAAGTCTAATTGGCAGGTTTGAAGAAATCTTAAGTCAAGTATCGATTCTTGCTGTTTTCATTCCGCTTATCGCCGGTATGGCTGGAAACACAGGAACGCAAGCACTTGCAGTGGCTGTCCGCGGGATTGCGATTGGCGATGGTGATGGGAAAAGTAAAATGCCAATGCTTCGTAAGGAAATTGGCACGGGTTTAATTATTGGCTTCGTTTGTGGAGTATTGGTGATGATTGTTGTAGATTTATGGAAACATAACATTGTTTTAGGTATGCTTGTAGGGGTGGCCATTTTTATAACGCTTACTGTTTCCACCATGTCTGGAGCGCTAATCCCTCTAATAATACACAAGTTGAAAATTGACCCAGCGGTGGCCTCCGGTCCTTTTATCACAACATTAAATGACATCATCAGTGTCTTGATCTATTTTGGCTTAGCCACATTATTAATGAACTATTTAGTCTAATAAGAGAGGTTGAACTTTATCGAAGCACACGCAACAGTATCATCTTTGGTAATCGTTATATTAGCGGCAGTTCTAACTATTGGAGTATGGTGAATAAAGGAATTCTCTTATAGAAGTCGAATTAAATATGATATAATTTCCAAATGGTAAAATGGATACTAAAACTAAGGAGGAATTTCATATGATTTCTTTACAAGGTCGTACATATGTGGTAATGGGGGTGGCAAACAAAAGAAGTATTGCCTGGGGAATTGCCCAAGCTTTACATCATGCAGGAGCAAGATTAGTTTTTACATATGCAGGAGAACGCTTAGGAAAAAGTGTTCGTGAATTAGCTGAATCCTTGGAACGCCAAGATTCTATCGTGTTGCCATGCGATGTTACAAGTGATGAAAATATCGAAGCGGCTTTTGCGGATATCAAGGAACAAGTAGGTACGATTCATGGTCTGGCTCACTGTATCGCATTCGCTAAAACAGAGGAGCTTAAAGGTGACTATATGAATACTACTCGTGACGGCTTCCTCTTAGCACATAATATTAGTTCCTATTCATTAACAGCCGTTGCGAAGGCAGCGAAGGAGTTAATGACAGAGGGTGGTAGCATTGTAACCTTAACATACTTAGGTGGAGAAAGAGTAATGACCAATTACAATGTTATGGGTGTTGCTAAGGCTTCATTAGATGCAAGCGTAAAATATTTAGCAAGTGATCTAGGGAAACATGGAATCAGAGTTAATTCCATTTCTGCTGGTCCAATCCGAACTCTTTCAGCAAAAGGTGTAAGTGACTTTAATCTAATTTTAAATCAAATTGAAGATAAGTCGCCATTACGTCGTACAACGACTCAAGAAGAAGTAGGGGATACAGCCTTATTCTTATTCAGTGACCTTTCAAGAGGAATAACTGGTGAAAATATTCATTGTGATTCAGGCTACCATATAGTAGGTTATTAATAATATTTGTAAGGAGTGCTTTACATTGTCCGAATTCCGGAGATGTAAGGTGCTTTTTTTTATGAAAAAAAATGGGCACATTACATATTTTAAAAGCATAAGATAGGTACGAGATTAAGAAAGAGGGGGGATCGAGATGGAAAGAAAAATTGTTGATACGATTAATAGTCCTCTTCTATACATTACCCAACCAGTTTATCCACCTATCAAGCCAAAAATGCAACAAACCTATGTTAGAAGAACTACAACACCTAATTATGAAACAGCCCAAGTGTCACCTGTTCACGATAAAGATGTGGGAAAACAAGTGCCAGTTGATTCAATTGTTGGGGATATCACTGCTGCACCTTTAAAAAAAAATTCAATCGAGGGAAAAACAACGCCAAGAAAAAGTCAAATCGAAGAAAATAAACAACCAATCGAAACTCACTTAAAAGTGGAGACGGAACCAATTGAAGAAATAATTGAAGAGAAAGTAGAGCCCCAAAATCAAGTTATGACTGGAAATCAGGAAGCAGCGGTAAATATAGTTGAACCTGTAAGTGAACCAATCAACAATAAAGTAAAACCGAAACAGGAACCGTTCAAAAAAGCTAAAATCAAACGAAAATCAATCAAACGTAGAACTGAACCAAAACAGGAACCTGTCCAAAGTTTAGCTGAACCTAAAAAGGATCTGCTAAAAGAACTATTAAAAGAAAAACTCCCGGGTTTAGAGGGGATAGTCGAGGGAAAACCAGTCCACATTCAACAGCAGCTGAATAAAGATGTTGCGCAGCCAAAACCGAAAGTTCCGGAAATTCCCAAGGCTCCGGAAGCTCCAGAAGTCATAGAAGTCATCGAAGTTCCAGAAGTATCGGCTGTGTCACCAGGGCTAGAGGAAAATGTTTTTAGCGGGGAAATTCTTGAAATTGAGGATAAGGAACGCGCGGAGAAACTTGAAGCCGCCAAAGAGAAAAGAAAGATGATCACGACATTCGGAATCAGATCAAGCATTGAAAAAGGACGGAAAGCTATCGCTGCACCGAAGAAGCAAACATCGCCGCTAACAATAAATGATATTAAAAATCGTACTTCAAAAGAACAAAATAGCAGGGATGATAGTCAGCAGGCACCTCAAAATCAACAGGAAGAAGCATCGATACAACAAGAACCAGAAGTGAAAAAGCCTCGACAAAAACCATTTAAGGAAATGTCAGTGGAAGAGAAGGTTGAGTATTTAGTTAATTTACCGATTGCCGTCCCAAAAGTTAAATGTGAAATTAGAACAAATGAGACAACATTTCAAGGGATTATTGCTGGATATACAAATGGCGTTGTCCAAATTATCCAAAGAAAAAAACCATTTCGGGTTGATTTGAAAATTGAAGATATCCTAGGTATTAACCGAAAAAGCTTCTAATTGACTGATAGTTCAAGCAGGCTACATCAATGTAGTCTTCTTTTTTTTATAAAAAATAGGTTTTTGCAACATGCCAATTATACCCGGGACACATATAGATAAAGTACAATTGTACCTTTAGTACAAATGACATAAGGAGGATTCATGCGAAATGGAAGATAAAATGAGTAATTCTTTTTTAATAACAATGGTTGGTAAGGGCGTTAGAGCATATAAAAGCGGTCCTGAAGCTTGGCGTGGTTTATTATTAGCCGTTAATTCAGACTATATTGTTCTGTATAATGATAAGGATGGATACATTTACCTCAGAACAGGTCATATAAAAAGTGTGGTTGCCGATAATAAAGCCAATATTCCAAGAGAGAATGAATTGACTCCTCATGGTACAAATGATGGTGATTTTGATGATGTCCTTGGAGATATTATTGGCGAAGAGGTCAAAATTAATCTTGGCGGCCCAGAATCTAGAAAAGGAAGATTATTAGGGGTAAAAGAAGATTACTTAGCCATTTTTGCTGGAAAAGAAGGGGTTATTTATTATAATCTTGAACACGTAAAAAGCGTCAGTGTAAAAGTAAAAGAAGAAGCTAAAGATGATGACAAGGAAAACAATGAAAATAAAGAAAAAGATAAAGGAAAAATGGAAGCAAATCAAATAGTAAGCTTTATTGATGTTAACAGCTTGAATCGACTATTTAAACATTTGAAATATAGTTATGTCATGATCAATCGCGGCCCTGAAGCTGTGGAAGGAATTTTAGTTGATGTTAGGGATAATCTAATCACCTTAGTATTCCATGATCAAGTATTAAGAGTGAACAGAAACCATGTGAAGAGTATACGAGAAAAAATGAATCAAGAAAACAATAACGATAACAGTAATCAAACTAACAATAGTTCAATTGTGTCTGCTAAAAAGCAGCAACAAGACAGAAAAAGAAAGCAGCAGTAGGCAGTCAATAGAACAAACCAAGTGAGTGCATTGATGAAAAAAAGTCAGTGCACTCCTTTAATATCCATGAAAATAAGGAGAGGGTGGAATTTGGAATTATTGAAAGACTTTATAAATGAACAAATTTACATTGAAGTATCCGGAAATATTCTTCATAAAGGAATATTGATTGCCAATGGCACTGATATAGTAGTTTTATATAATGGAAAGGACTTTTTGTATATTCCAACTATTCATATTCATAAAGTGAATAAAAAAGTTGATGATTCATCTGACATTAGTCCATATGATGGAAAGTGGGAGAAGGATTCAAATGAAACGATGTCATTTAGAAAAGTTTTAAATAACGCAAGAGGTTTATTTTCGGAGATCACGATCGCAAATAACCAAACAATACATGGGTATGTAGTGAGTGTAATGAATAATTATGTAGTATTTTACTCTCCTGTTTTTAAGACTATATATGTATCACTGCAGCATTTGAAGTGGTTAATTCCATATAAAGACCAGCAAACACCATATGCACTTTCAAAGGAAAATTTACCGGTAAATCCTTTCAACATGCCACTTGCCAGAACTTTTGAAGAACAATTAAAAAAGTTTATGAACCAAATGGTTATATTAGATCTTGGTCATGATCAAAATAAAATTGGTCAATTACAAACGATTGAAAACAATATGGTCAAGTTGATTACCGCTAGACAAATACAATCGTTGGTAAACCTGCGGCATATTAAAACGATCCATATCCCTTAATAACAGAAGACTACCGAATTCGGTAGTCTTTCTCTTTATGTTAAAAAATAAAAAAAGACATCGACCACCACCATTACTGGAGGGAAGTCGTGTCTTTCTGATTGTCTAGCTTCAGCTCCCGGCGATTTGTAAACTTCGCCCATCTCCCTATGATAAGTCAACGCGTGGTATGTTCCACTTATCGCCAGATATCCTTTATCTCAGTCGGTGTGCTCCAGTTTTGTCGTGCGCTAAGCGGTCGCTTCCACTTTTCTTATTACATTAATGAAACGGCGGGTAAGCAAGTGATTGCACAGAAACAGCTTAAATCAACTGTGATACAAATTCCTGTTGGCACTAAATTTTCCAACAATTGTCCGTCAACTTGGGCACAAGGATCGTTTTCATTCGCTGCGTTTTTATTGCCGCCGCCTTGGTTGGCGCCACCACCTTGGTTGGTACCGAAGGCTAATAGCTCAATTACTGCGCAGCAATCATCATCAACAGTTTTTGCACGGAAGATGAAGCTTTCAATGCACTCGAATTTAGGATTATTTATGTTGTTTTTGTTGCGTAAGAAATCGATCCCAAATGCTTTGAAAGGATTTAAATCATTTCCGTAAAGAATGAATGGTACTGTATTTAAATCATTGGCTGCTGCTGGATCAAGTAAGCTTTCAATTGATCTTTCACAACTAACGTCACAGACATTTTCAACTACTTCATTTTGAGCATCAGCGATGGCTCTTACAACATCACATACACAACTACTTGTGGTCGTCCCATGATGATGATTCCCTTTTCCACAACTCATACCTCTATCTCTCCTTTTTTAATTATATATTTAATGACTATTGTCTCTACAGAATATGTATGGGTGGATGTATTGTGTGGGCAATCGTCTATTTTTATAGGAATAAAAATTAGATATTTCCCTAACCTTTTGTAAACAAAAGAAAAAAGGTGGGCGTCACGGCCCCACCTTAATATTTTTTAAAGTTATAAGTACTAATGTCCTTTAATAATCTGTTGAATTTGGCTTGCTGTTGCTTTATTGACCATATGAGGTTTCAGACAGGAAATGCTGCAAAAGCATGAAAGATCGACTGTAATGCACACTCCTGTTCCAATAAAACCATTGAAGTCATTGCATGGAAAATTGTTATCCCTGCATGTTAGCGGCCCTTTAATAGGCTCCCCGTCGAAGGTCGGCCATAATAATTCCAAAACTGCGCAACAATGATGATCGACCTTTTTAACTCTGAAGAATGGGCTGGAAATTAAACAGAAGTTACCATGCCTACTGTAAATGGCTCCTTTTCCGCAGAACAGATCACAGCCACAAGTTAAAGTGAAAGGGATTGTGTCTGCAGGGGGACATTCATATGGCGTGTGTAACTGTCTTATCGATCTTTCACAGCTTACTCTACACCGGCAGTCGTCGACCATTTCTTGAGCTTTAAGGATTCTTTTAACTATGCTGCAGATACAATCTTTATCGTCATTATCATGTTCTTCATGGCAATGACCGTGGTCTTCCTCGTGATGAGGTGGTGGGTGTGGGTGATGATGATGGTTGCCATGTGTGAAATCTTCCATCAAACTTTCTTCAAATTCTTTACGATGTTTATGTTTTTTTGAACTCATCTATAAATTCCTCCTTTTTTAAAATTGATGAATATCGTCTCTTAACATGGTATGTAGGTTAGGGATAACTGCATGGGGAGTTGTCTACTCTCTAAATAAATGTGGTATTTCATTAAAATGTTAAATACCTAAGTACAAAGTAAAATGTCACTTTTTAATTAAAAACATATATTTGTATTATGACAGGAATTGATTTTAACGTTGGAAATGGAGGTGAAAAAAATGGCTGAAAAGTCTGGATATCCAAGTGGAACAGCAGAATGGAAAAAGAAAGCGGCGGATTGGCTGTTTGAAGAAAGACTATTATCAGATGAAGCTTGGAAAATGGAGATTGAAGAACCGTTGCCGTTCTGGGCCCAGGCAGCAGTGTATCAACGTCTATTCAATAGGATGAAAGAGGGGAATCAAAAATAATGGCAAGAAACTTTAAGCCTTATACGATCACTCAATTTCACTCCTTTATTAATAACTTGAAATTAAAGCGAAAAATCAACCATATCCAAATTCATCATACATGGGAACCAAGGAAATCAGATTACAAAGGTGAATCTACAATCGTTAGTATGTGGAGGTACCATACAGAAACCAGAGGATGGCAGGATATTGGACAGCATTTTACTGTAGCACCGGATGGTCTTATTTGGGACGGTCGACCTTTGGAGAAGGATCCTGCTGGAATTACTGGGTATAATCGTGGCGGAATTATGTTTGAAATGATCGGAAACTTCGATAAAGGTGAAGAAACGCTAGAGGGGAAGCAGTTAGACGCCATAATCGCAGCAGTAAGAGTTTTACTGACGAAATTTAAATTGTCGATGAATGATATTGTTTTCCATCGAGAGCATTCTCCCAAAACATGTCCGGGAACTGGAATCACAAGGGAATGGTTTTTAAATCAAGTAATATATCGGGGGACAATAGAACAGAATTCGAATTCCTATGAAAATGCGGAAGTCTGGAAAAGAATAGCGATTGATTGGCTTTATGAGGAGGGCCTTATCTCAGCTGTGGACTGGAAGGACAATATTAATAAAGGCTTGCCCCTTTGGGCAGAGGCTCTTGTTTTAAAAAGGATCTATGATAAAGCCAAATCGTAAAGGCACCTTCTATCGGGCGGATGAATAACATATCAATGAAATTTGCCTAAGGAGTCTGCTATTGCTATGATCGATGGTATTTATTAAAGGGACTGGAATAAGGAGGTTATATTACGTTGAAGAAAAATAATACCTAGTTTTCGAAAGGACCCCGAAAAAGGGTCCTTTTTAATGTTATAATATTAATAAGAAGATTCAGAGTTTTGAACTTGATCAGGGGGTGAGCGTGGTGAGTACACCTAATGTTTTTACCGGGAAAACTATTGAGGAAGCTATTGCCAATGGATTAAAGCATTTAGGCCTTACAAGCGAAGAAGTAAACATTAAAGTCTTGAATGAAGGTAGAAAAGGATTTTTAAAAATGGGCACGAAGGATGCGGAAGTTCGAATAGAAAGAAAAGCTACGCAAAAACCAAAGGATCGACCACTTCAGCAAGGGAAAGTTTGGATTGAATCCGGTATTATCCATTGCGTTGATCCTGCTGGTGATAAGGAAAAGTTAATGGTTCATATCCCTCCCATGGTTCTGTTATATAAAAATAATGAATTAATGAAAGAAAAAGGGACTATTTCGGAGCAGGATCAATTAAAGGTTGATTTTAAGAATGAGGAAATTGAGACAAAGTGGAAAATCGAAATTACTAAGGATAGGTTAACAGCTACTATTAAAGTTGAACCAGGCACCAAGACCATTTATAAGCTTCGTGATCAAAAGCCGGCGCGTGAGGTAACACTAGAAGCAACAAAAACTGTACTTCCTAATTTAACCTTAACAGCTGAAGATATACATAAACGGTTAATGAATCTTGGGATTACAGCTGAAATTCAGAACGAACAAATTGATGCAGCATGCAAAGCTGAGATTGACGGCGAATTCATTATTGCTAAAGGTGAAAGCCCTGTAGAAGGAAAGAATGGCTGGTTGGAGTATCTGGTAGATGTAAAGGAAGGTAAAAGCTTTAAAGAACGAAAGGACGGCTCGATTGACTTCCGGGAAGGTATTGACATTCCATCAATTACGGCTGGGACAACCATTGCGATTATTCATGATCCAATCGAAGGTTTAGCAGGAAGGAGTGTTACAGGTGAAGTGATAAAACCAAAGCCTGTACAGCCGCTAGTTGTGAAAGTGAGAAATGGAGTACAGCTTAGTGATCAACAGATTTTGGCGACTTCGATGGGGAGACCATCTGTGCAAAAGCGTGGAAATACCGCCATTATAACTGTTCTTCCTAAGCTTGATCATCGGGGGGATGTGGGCCTTAAATCTGGTAATCTAAAATTCAACGGGGATATCGTAATAAGTGGTAATGTAGAACATCATATGGAAGTGGTCGCTAATGGATCAGTTGAAATAAGAGGTACGGTCAGTGAGGCAAAAATAAAAGCAGGGCAATCGATCACACACTATGGCAATGTAATAGCAAGTGAAATCGTTACTGGAAATAGCGAAAGAATTCAAATATCAGAGAAGTTTGAGACACAAGTTAAAACTATGAATCAACTTATGGAACAATCAGATTTCGAAACTGAAATCGGTGTATTTGTGCAAATGCCGTCAGCAATAAATAGTATTGTTTATTCCTCTGGTGATGTATTTATTAATAAACAGGGTTGTTATAATTGTACAATTTTCGCCGAGGGTTCGGTCGAGGTAAAGGGTTTTGTTCGTGGAGGAAGGCTTTTTGCAGGGCTTGGTGCAAGGCTTGAGGAAGCAGGCAGCAAAGGCGGTACCCTTACATTAATCTGTGTCCCCCATGACCAAATCATTACGATAAAAAATGTATTCTCTGAAACAACTATCCAAATTGGGAAAAAAGTTTATAAGTTTACAAAAGATATGACAAACATTGTAGCAAGAATTGATGAACAGGGGAATATTGCCATTCGTTAGTCAATGGGACAAAAAAACTCCAGGGGGTGATTGCTGTGGGCTATATATTACCAATAAACAATGAGCAATCCAATCAATACACAAATCGGATCATTCGAAAAGATGGACCACCGTTTGTAGTAAAACCTGTGGAAAAAGTTACGATGCGTGCCAAACTTAAAGGTAAAACGGATTATGAGGATCAATACGAAGAGGTCAAGGCCAGAAAAAAATCCGAAATCACCGGAAAAGGGAAGCACTTTAATGAAACTGTTTAACTGTTGTGGTGCCTGTCCCCATACCGCGGTTGGTGCGCCAGTTGGTACGTCAGTTCTCAAAATAAAAAGACCGCATAGTGCGGTCTTTTGGTTCACTTTTGTCTAGCTCCCAAGATGGAATGTTTCATATGTTGTCCATTGGTTGTTATCTAATTGATATAATAAATGGAAACGGTTCACGACTTCGGAATGGGCAACGTCCATCATTGTAAGCTGTCCAGCTATATCAGAATGTTCGGGGTTTGAAAGTTTTTGTCCGATTGTGATGTGAGGAACGAAGCTTTCTGTTTTTTCATCATTGGAAAATATATGAGCATTTAGTTTACTATGAAGGTTTAATAAGCACTCATCCTTTTTAATCGCAAGGAAAATTTTGTTGGCCGCAGGATGAAAGGTTTTGGCTTTGTAGACATCTAGGGTGAAAGGCGATAAATCAAAAGCAACTTTATTCAGATCTTGGATGATTCCCTTTATTTCTTCATCCGTCGAATCAAATGGATTCACAAGAGCTACATGGGGAGGAATTAAAGCGATGTGAGGATCGTACCGTTTTCGAAAAGAATTTGCATAGTCTTGAAGCTTTTTGGATGGAAAAATAACAATACCATATTTCATAAGGTAGTTCCTCCTTTAAAACAAAGTTCGATACTGTAATATTATAACAAAGGTTCAAGAAATTTAATACAAATGATTAGAAAAACACGTAATTTGCCCATAATGGCAAATTACGATGTTTTTCTTATACTATAATCATAAAATTCTATTTATTCCTATAGTACAAAAAAAGACATGATATAATGTATTTAAAAATCGGAGAGGGGATAAAGTAACGATGACAAAAAGGGTACATAGCCGAGATGTGCAAGAAGCGACAAAAAATTTACTCGAAGAACGTGGCGTGACCATTTTAGATATTGCAGAAATAGTATTTGAAATGCAGAGTCCATTTAATGGTGGTTTAACGTTGGAGGATTGCATTTTTTCAGTGGAAAGAGTATTAAGAAAACGTGAAATTCACCATGCGATTCTTGTCGGAATTGAATTGGACCGCCTTGCGGAGAGAGGGATGTTGTCAGAACCCCTGCAATCGATTGTTGAAAGTGATGAAGGTTTATTTGGAGTGGACGAAACTATTGGCTTGGGAGCAGTCCTCACATATGGAAGTATAGCTGTTACGACGTATGGATATTTAGATAAAAATAAAATCGGTATTATTAAAAAGTTAGATACAAAAGGCGGTGGGGGTGTCCATACATTCCTAGACGATCTAGTGGCCAGCATATGCGCATGCGCAGCTTCAAGAATAGCCCACCAAATGAGGGATATCGAAGAAGTCGAAGAAGAAATGGCTTTTGTTGATATTGACCTGTAAAATCCCTTTTTAAAAGTTTTTTAATTTTTTTATTGATATTTTTTTTGATTGTTGATACTATAATGGAGTTGTTAGTAATGGAAAGCACATATTCAAAATCATGAGTCTTTCCAAGCAGATAATTTTGACCACTTTTCTAAAAGAAAAGTTTAGGCCATACGGACAGCCGGGTCAAATGCCGATTGGTAACTTAGGTTGCCTTATTGATTGAGTTAAAAGCTCAAATTTTATAAGTTGGTTACTTTACAACCAGTGCATATGCACATCAACTTGTGAAACGGTCAATAAGAGTGGTAAAGGCGATTATTTGCTATATAGACTCTGAGCCAAAATGATATATTTTGAATATTGAAGAGCTTTTCCATAAAGTTACTGGGATTTTATGGCTAGCTTAAACTGTTGTGTTCTTTTGTTTAAGTTTAGGCTATTCTTCATATTTATGATTATATCAAAAGCAAGTGATGCGCAAAATATGCGATATGCACTTGCTTTTTTTTGTTTGGCATTTTTAGTAATTGTAAAATAAAAATTCATTATAAGGGAGAGCGGAAGAATGGGAAAAGCACTTATTATTGGTTGTGGCGGAGTTGCTTCTGTATCAATTCACAAATGTGTTCAAAACAGTGAGGTATTTAAGGAAATTTGTATTGCGAGCCGTACTAAATCTAAATGTGATGAGTTAAAAGCAAAATTAGATGGTGGAAAAACAAAAATTACAACTGCCCAAGTTGATGCAAATAATGTTGACGAGTTAATCGCATTAATTAATGAAGTAAAGCCTGACATCGTTATGAATCTAGCATTACCATATCAGGACTTAACTATTATGGATGCTTGTCTTGCAACAAAAACACACTATATGGACACTGCAAACTATGAGCCAGAAGATACTGCAAAGTTTGAATATAAGTGGCAATGGGAATACCGTGAGCGTTTTGAAAAAGCTGGTATTACTGCGCTATTAGGAAGCGGCTTTGACCCAGGTGTAACTGGTGTATTTTCCGCTTATGCCCTTAAGCATTATTTTGATGAAATTGAATACATTGATATCTTAGACTGCAACGGTGGCGATCATGGTTACCCATTTGCTACTAACTTCAACCCTGAAATCAACATTCGTGAAGTTTCCGCAAACGGAAGATATTGGGAAAATGGCCAATGGATTGAAACACAACCAATGGAAATTAAGCGTGTTTACAACTTTGAAGAAGTTGGCGAGAAAGATATGTATTTGCTATACCACGAGGAGCTTGAATCCCTTACACAAAATATGCCTGGACTTAAGCGAATCCGTTTCTTCATGACATTTGGCCAAAGCTATTTAACACATCTAAAATGCCTTGAAAATGTGGGCATGACTTCAATTGAGCCGATAGAATACGAAGGAAAACAGATTATTCCATTGCAGTTCTTGAAAGCTGTATTACCAGACCCTGCTTCACTTGGTCCAAGAACAGTTGGAAAAACAAATATTGGCTGTATCTTTAAAGGTAAAAAAGATGGTCAAGATAAAACTTACTATGTTTATAATGTTTGTGATCACCAAGAATGCTACCAAGAAGTAGGTTCACAGGCTATTTCTTATACAACTGGTGTTCCTGCCATGATCGGTGCAATGATGATCTTAACTGGCAAGTGGAATAAGCCAGGCGTATACAATATTGAAGAATTTGATCCAGATCCATTCATGGAAGCATTAAATGTTTGGGGACTTCCATGGAAGGAAGACTTTAACCCAGTTCTTGTGGATGCACTTCCAGAGGATTCAGATTCTAAGAAATCTTTAGAAGCGGAGTTAGTAGGATAATATGCGTTTTGAAGAATTACCGACACCATGCTATGTAGTAGACGAAGGCCTGCTAAAAAAGAATCTTAAAATCTTGAACGGAATCATGGAACGTACAGAGGCTAAGATTATTTTGGCACAAAAGGCATTTTCAATGTATACGATGTATCCGCTGATTGGAAAATATCTGAGCGGTACGGCAGCAAGTGGCCTATATGAGGCTAAGCTAGGGTATGAGGAGATGGGCAAAGAAAATCATGTCTTTGCCCCTGCCTACCGTGAAGATGAAATAGATGAAATCATCTCTTATTGCGATCATATTATTTTCAATTCCTTTTCACAGGTTGAAAAATTTCGCGATAAAGTTTTAAAGGCTGGTAAAAAAATCGGTCTTCGCATCAATCCGGAATGCTCAACACAAGTTGGACATGATATCTATAACCCATGTGCAGTAGGTTCGCGCTTTGGTGTAACGATCGAACATTTTCGTCCAGAGCAATTGGAGGGTATATCAGGGTTTCACTTCCATACACTTTGCCAGCAAAACTCTGATGACCTAGCTAAAACTCTTGATGCTGTGGAAGAGAAGTTTGGTCTTTATCTTTCAAAAATGGAATGGATTAACTTCGGTGGTGGTCACCATATTACAAGAGAAGATTATGATATTCCATTATTAGAAGAATGCATTAAGCGAATGCAGGATAAATACGGCTTGCAAGTGTACCTTGAGCCGGGTGAAGCAGTCGCATTAAATGCAGGATATCTTGTCACTACCGTCCTTGATACTTTGGAAAACGGTATGGATATTGCAATTCTAGATACATCCGCCTCTTGTCATATGCCTGACGTATTGGAAATGCCGTATCGCCCGCCATTAATTGGCTCAGGGGACCCAGGTGAAAAGCCATACACCTATCGCCTTGGTGGACAAACCTGTCTTTCAGGTGATACAATAGGCGACTATTCCTTTGATCAGCCATTGGAAGGTGGAGAGCGCCTAGTTTTTGGCGACATGGCCATTTATACAATGGTTAAAAACACAACCTTTAACGGTATGCCCCTCCCTACAATTGCTGTTCAAGATAAAAACGGCGACTGCCGAGTTGTACACCAATTCAATTATCAAGACTTTAAAATACGCTTAGCGTAATTTTCATAATAACAAGCCATCATCTGGGGAATGCCAGATGGATGGCTTGTTTGATGACAAGTATCATCATAATTAGTATGATAAAAATAATAATCACCATCATCTTTCTAGGAGGTGAATCAAAACGTGAATTACCCAAAAATTAAACCAAAGAAAATTTATGAGGAAGTAGCCGAGGCTATTCATGAAATGATCCGTTCCGGAAAATTAATGCCAGGGGACAAGCTTGATTCGGTCCAGCAATTAGCTGAAAATTTTCAAGTTGGTCGTTCAGCTATTCGGGAAGCCTTAACATCATTACGAGCTATGGGCCTTGTTGAAATGAAACAAGGAGAGGGCACTTATGTAAAACAATTTGATTCAGCTAACATTACGTTCCCACTATCAATGGCTATCCTGATGAATAAACAAGATATTTTTAATTTGCTGGAAGTAAGAAAAATTATCGAAGTTGGTTCCGCGGCCGCTGCTGTTAAAAAAAGAACAACTGAACAGCTCGACTCAATGGAAGATGCACTAAACAACATGAAAAATGCGAATAAGGAGCTTGGTGAAACAGCTGATTTGCAGTTTCATTTAGCGGTAACAGAAGCATCGAATAATCCTTTATTAATCCAATTGATGAATCAAGTTTCAGGACTCATGGGTGAAAGTATGAAGGAAATTCGCAAGGTTTGGATTTTCTCTAATTATAGTAATCTTGACCGTCTTTATAATGAACATATGGATATTTTTGAAGCAATTAAAGGGGGGAAAAAGGAAGAGGCTAGACAAGCCATGCTTCGACACCTTGAAAATGTGGAGGACATGTTAAAGCAATATTTTAATCAAACAGATCATCTCAATTAACGATTTCCGCTTAAAAAATAAAAGCATTTATTGTATGATAAATTAATCAACGAAATTTTTTAAATCCAAGTCATCAGATGACCTGATTACCATATGAAAAACGAGGGAGTTTGAAAAAATGAAGGTATCATTGTTCGCTACATGTTTAGTAGATATGTTTCAAAGCAATGTTGGAAAAGCAACCGTTGAATTGCTTGAACGGCTTGGCTGTGAAATTGATTTTCCAGCATCACAGATTTGCTGTGGTCAACCTGCCTATAATAGCGGGTATGTTAAAGAATCCAAAGAAGCGATGAAGCTGATGATTGAAACATTTAAGGATGCTGAATATGTAGTATCCCCATCAGGCTCATGTGCATACATGTTCAAAGAATATCCTCCTATTTTTGCGGGGGACCCTGTCTGGGAACCTAAGGCAAAACAACTGGCAGATAAAACGTATGAACTTACTCAATTTATCGTAGAAGTGTTAAAAGTGGAGGATGTCGGGGCCAGCTTCGAAGGAACAGCTACATATCACACCTCATGTCATATGACACGGCTTTTGGGAGTAAAAGAACCACCAATGATTTTATTAAGAAATGTCAAGGGTTTGAAGTTTACAGAACTGCCAGGCAAAGAAAAATGCTGTGGTTTTGGTGGGACTTTCTCCGTTAAAATGGCACCAATATCCGAGCAGATGGTCGATGAAAAAGTGCAGCATGTGGAGGAAACAGGGGCTGAATATTTAATTGGTGCTGATGCAGGCTGTTTAATGAATATCGGGGGCCGGATTGAAAGAAAAGGAAAACCAATTAAGATCATGCATATTGCAGAGGTTTTAAACAGCCGTTAAAAGAAATTTAAAAGGAAATAGGGGTGAATTCAAGATGCCGATTGAAATTAGTAATCAACCATTTAATGAACGGGTTGAGAAAGGAATCCATAATGATTTTATGCGTGGGGCTGTGGCAAGTGCCCAGGATAGCATTGAAGCAAGAAGACAGTTGGCTGTTCAGGAACTTGGAAATTGGGAGGAATGGCGTAACCATGGTGAAGAAATAAGACAGCATGTCCTTCAATATTTGGATTATTATTTGGAGCAATTAAGTGAAAATGTCGCTAAACGGGGTGGACATGTCTTTTTTGCACAAACAAAGGAAGAAGCAACTCAGTACATATGTGAGGTTGCTAAAAAGAAAAATGCTAAGAAAGTTGTAAAATCAAAATCGATGGTAACGGAAGAAATAAGTTTAAATGCAGCTCTTGAAAAAGAAGGTTGTCAGGTCATGGAGACGGACCTTGGGGAATACATTTTACAGGTAGACGATCATGATCCACCTTCCCACTTCGTTGCACCCGCCCTGCATAAAAATAAAGAGCAGGTTCGTGATGTTTTTGCAAAAAAACTTGGCTACACAAAGTCAGCTAATCATGAAGAATTAGCGTGGCATGCGCGCGAAATGCTACGTCAGGAATATTTAACAGCAGATATTGGGATTACGGGTTGTAATTTTGCGGTCGCTGAAACAGGCTCCGTTTGTATAGTTACGAATGAAGGTAATGCGGATTTAGTAACTTCCTTGCCGAAAACACAAATTACGGTCATGGGAATGGAGCGCCTCGTTCCGACGTTTGAAGAAATGGAAGTCCTAGTTTCAATGCTGACTAGAAGTGCGGTCGGACAAAAGCTGCCAAGCTATGTAACAGTGCTTACAGGTCCAAAAGAAGAAGCGGATGTGGATGGTCCGGAAGAATTTCATCTGGTCATTATTGATAATGACCGATCCGCTATTCTTGGCGGAGAGTTCCAGTCTGTACTGCAATGTATCCGCTGTGCCGCTTGTGCCAACGTCTGCCCAGTTTATCGTCATATTGGCGGTCATTCCTATGGTTCTATTTATTCCGGTCCGGTTGGGGCCGTTCTTTCACCACTTCTTGGTGGCTACGATAAATATAAAGAGCTTCCCTATGCATCAACACTTTGTGGGGCTTGCACTGAGGTTTGTCCGGTGAAAATTCCGTTGCATCAGCTTATCCACAAGCATCGGGAAGTTATCGTTGAAAAAGAAGGGAAAGCACCGATTTCAGAAAAGCTCGCTATGAAAGCATTTGGTCTGGGTGCTGCGTCACCTACCCTGTACAAACTTGGCTCTAAAGTGGCACCTACTGCGATGAGTCCATTTACAGTTGGAGATAAAATCTCAAAAGGTGCCGGCCCGTTAAAAGCATGGACAGAAATCCGTGAGTTCCCGGCACCAAATAAAGAAAGATTTAGGGATTGGTTTAAAAACCGTGAAAAAGGAGGGGGAAAATAATGGTTGGAACAATCCAAAATCGTGATGAATTTTTAAATAAAATTGCTGGACAACTTGGACGTTCAAGGGTTTCCTCCCCAATTGAAAGTCCAAAATGGAAATATCGGCCACAGGATAAAGTATTTCATGATGCTACAAAGGATGAACTCCTTGATATATTAAAAGAGCAATGTAAAAAGATCCATACTAGTCTTTATGTAACGGACACTAAAGATATAGCCTCCACACTTAACAAGGTCGTATCCGAATATGGAGGTGGTCCCGTAGTGAAGTGGAAGGATAACCGTTTCACGGATTGGGGGCTTGATCTTCTTTTTAAAGAAGAATGGCCAAGTCAAAATATTGATGTTCACGAGTGGGATTACACAAAAGGCGATGAAAACATCAAAATTGCCGAAAACGCCAATATTGGAATCACCATAAGCGAAGTTACTCTTGCCGAATCTGGGACGGTCGTCTTATATAGTGGCAAAGAAAAAGGAAGGACCGTTAGCTTTCTACCTTCAACTTTTATCGCCCTTGTTCCGAAGAGTACAATAGTAGCAAGGATGACACAAGGTGCGCAAAAAATGAGAGAAATATATGAAAAAACAGGCCATGTACCCTCTTGTGTTAACTTTATTAGTGGACCAAGTAATTCGGCCGATATTGAATTAAAATTAGTTGTTGGCGTGCATGGACCATTTAAGGCAACTTATATCGTAATAAACGATTTATAATGAATATTTTCCACTTTAGATGGCTGTCCTATAGACAGTCTTTTTTTTGTCTTTGTTAAAAGGGATTGCTGCCCCTACTGGTATATAAATCGCAAAAGCCCAAAAAGTATATAATTAGTCTATAAAATAATTCAACGTGCTATAATGCAAAGCGGAATCACTTCAATTATCATGGAGGTCACTATGGGTTTACTGCTGGAATTATTACCTGGAAATGTATTTATTGCTGCAATGGTTAGCATTCTATTAAGTATCATAATTGCTGTGGCTGGTCTCATTCCAAGCACGTTTATTACCGCTGCCAATATTATTTTTTTCGGATTTCAGACTGGTTTGGTAATTTCAATAATAGGAGAGGCAGCGGGGGCAATCATCAGTTTTCTATTATACAGAATAGGCTTTAAGGCAATTGAAAAGAGAGTAAGTAAACCGATAAACAATAGGTTTTTGGAAAGATTAAAAAGCGCCAAAGGGATGGAAGCTATTATTTTAGTGCTTATCTTACGAATCCTACCATTTGTTCCTTCTGGGCTAGTAACGCTTGCAGCATCAATTAGTAAAATGAATATCATCCATTTTGCCTTTGCCAGTACTTTAGGAAAAATCCCAGCACTGTTTATTGAAGCATATTCAGTTTTTCAATTTTTAACTTGGAAATTCCAATATCAAATTGGAGCAACGATCTTTGCACTGGCCGTTCTTACAATCTATATCATTTGGTCAAGGAGAAAAGATAATGAAAGTTTATAAAGTAAAAAGTATAAAAAGTTTGTAATTATCTTAAACTTTATTTATGATTTAATTAAATTCACATTAAAAAACTAGAAAATTATAAAAGGAAGGATAGATCTACATGGAAAAACTAACTGAAGAATTAATTCAATCATTAAATGGAGGAAAACTTGTATCACTAATTACAGTTGATGCGGACAATAACGCACCACATTTAAGTTCTATTTCATGGGTGCTAGCTAATCAAACTGGTGAACAAGTTCATTTTGCAGTAGGAGCTAAAGCCTCTGTTATCCGGAATATTGAAAACAATCCAAATGTCATTTTGGGAGTAATCGGTGCTGGAAGCAGCTACGCCATTAAAGGGAAAGTCTATCAAACAGAGTCATTTGACAAAACGATTAAAATTCAAGCTTTCTCAGTAAATGTTGAAGCTGTTGAAGATGTTATGTTTTATGGCGGAAAAATTACAGTAGAGCCTGAGTATGAAAAGACATATAAAAAAGAATTAGCTGAAAAACTAGATTCAGAGATTTATGAAGCATTAGCTGGTTTGAATAAGGATCATGTTGCGTCTTAATTGTTTACCATAAACAACGTTCTCTTTTGAATCACAAAATGTAAAAAAGCATTGTAAGTAACAAAAGAAAGAGCATGATGACCATTCACATATGAATAGTTCATGCTTTTTCTCTATATTTAACTCAAATGAATGAAATAACGCAGATTAAAATACCTAAAAATAAAATTGAGGGTAAGGATAGGAACTTCCTAAAACGCTTATATACCTTGTTTGAAATCTCGATTTCTACAGGAATCACAGTTAAAAAGCTATTTTTCAGCATCTTTGAATAAAGACTTTTTATCCATGAGTTTATAAAGAAAATATAACTAATAAATACTAACCATTTTATCCATAAGGGTACTGCGATAATTGCAAAACCGGTTAGACTCATTAGGCGAAAGTATGTCCTAACAAGATTTTGATTACGTAAGAAACTTTTTAAGAGTAGTTCCAATAAACCATTTTCTTTATTTCTTACCTTAAAAATCCTCTCAGACTTCTTAAATAAAAAAGTAGGTTTTTTCCGGTGTTGAGTAGATTGTTTTTCGACTGCTATCGAAAAATTCAATATAACTCTTATATATCTAACCCTTTCAGCGTGTTCAATTTCCAGTTCCTTCAAAAACCACCGATTTGTTTTTGTTATTTGACTAATATGGAAACAGACAATTCCAACAATCCCCATTATACTTCCAACCCCAATAAAAAAAAGAGGTGCGTTTAGCAATAAAAACGTTGCTAACGAAAAGAGCAAGATGGTTAAGACCCATTTTTTAAAATTGCGATAACTAACTTTGTTAATGGTTTGTTGTGCTAATTTATAAGCAAAAATAGCTACAAACAAAAATGAGACCATCTTTATAGAAAATTGATAGCTTAATATCAAAATAGGCATTGCAATAAAGAAGGTCAGAACCGTTTGTAGGAACGATAGCAATAATGAAGTAAGCAATCCATATACCTTTAACCGATAGAAGATTTTTCTTTCTTGTAGTAAAAAGAGTAAATCTGCCTCAAGAAGAAATGTTCTAAAGTTTCCACCGGAAGAAAATAAAAGCATTAAAAATACTAAAATAGAAAATGGAAGATTTTCATTCCAATATAAATCAATGTTCCGCCATGCATCTACGTAAAAAAGATAAAAAAACAATATGGATGGAATGATAATATACAAAATGACAGTCCAATCCAACACTGTCCGTATAACAGACCATTGAAAACGCCATTCTTGAATGAATCTATTAATAAATAAACTTCTACCAGACATTATCATCACACTCAGTTAAAATATCGAAGCAATCTAACAAAGAACCGTCATTTAAACTGCTGTATTCTCGAATTTCATCAAGAGTTCCTTGTACAATTAATTTGCCATTTGAGATTAAAACAAATCGGTCGCAAATCTTTTCCGCAGTATCAAGAGCGTGAGTTGACATTAAAATTCCTGCTCCTTTTTCTTTTTCATTTTGTATAATTTGCAGTAGTTTTTTTATCGCTTTAGGGTCAAGTCCCATAAAAGGTTCATCAATGATATATAAGTTTGGTTCTTTGAGAAAAGCAAGAATAATCATCATCTTTTGTTGCATTCCTTTGGAAAAACTTTCAGGAAAATGATGAATGACATCGGATAGTTGAAACAAATGAATCAATTCATTTGCTTTTTCGAGAAATAGTTTTTCATTCGTTTCTGACATCGATAAGAGAAATTCAATATGTTCCCATAGAGTTAATCCTTCGTAAACAATAGGTCTTTCTGGTATATATGAATAATCACTTACCTCCATATTTCCTTTAACATAATTCAGAACCCCAAGTATAGATTTAATCGTTGAACTTTTTCCAGCCCCATTGGGACCTATAAGCCCCACCAATTCCCCTGATTGAACAGTAAATTTTATATCTTTTAATACAAGATGTTCATTTGAATAACCAGCTTCGTTTATATCTACTGATAAAAGCAAAAATATCCCCCTAATCTATATGTTTATACAATAATAGAGCGTGTTCAAAAAGTCCAAAAATTTTTCAAAAAACAAAAATGCACCTTAGCGAAAAATGGTAAAATGGAAGTGGCTAAACCACCAAAAATACCAATTTGCGAGGTGCATTTTCATGGATTTG
>DULJ01000088.1 GCA_012840465.1 Caryophanales bacterium | reverse complement strand
GATAGAGCGGTTTGAAGCGCCTGGACACGGTCGCATCCTTGGCGAGATGACAAAGAAACAGATCGAACTTTATCGAGCGCTTGGAGTTGAACCGCCATCGTTATAAATTCTGGGAATGCAGGATACAAATGTGGTTGGTGTTCAACAAGTGCCATATGAAGATGTTTCGAAGTATGGAATTGTTGCACCAAAAGGGCAAGAAATTGGTGAAGGTGTTCTTCATGTGGAAACTTTAATTGAGAAACCATCACAACAAGAGGCACCATCGAACTATGCGATACTGGGCCGGTATATTCTTAGACCTGAGATTTTTAAGATATTAGAAGAATTGGCACCTGGGTCCGGTGGAGAAATACAGTTGACTGATGCTATCAAGGTTTTAAATGAAATGCAAGCTGTGTTAGCCTATCAATTTGAAGGATTACGTTATGATGTAGGTGATAAGTTCGGGTTTATAAAAGCGACCCTTGATTTTGCCTTGGAGAGAGAGGATTTACGTGGTGACGTTTTAAATTATATCAAGGAACTTTACGAAAAGAATATTATTTTGCAATGAAACGTGGGGACGGTTCGCGCGTTCCAAAATATGTGCAAAATCAGGCTGCGGGGGAAGGTCTCCTTCAGCCTGATTTGTTAACATGGAACACACGAACCGTCCCCATGTTCCCTGTTCCTTAATCTCTTAGTATACGCATTAAATCATAGTTGCGATATTTCTTATTTCTTTTCGTTTCAGTGTCAACAAATTAGTTTTAGGTGCCTGTCACCTCCCTAAATTTGTCGAATATTGATAGAGTTGATTACGGCCACTGAAATGTACCACTAATGCCATCTTTTGTACCAAGGAGTGCCAAGGAATTTACCATCGATCGCCAAGCAACTTACCAGAACTGTCTAATCCTAGTGGAAAAGGCGAGCGTAGCGGTCCTTGATACTGAGTAGGCGGATATGGATAGGCTGTCCGGCTGGCAGCCCCCGAGTAACCGTAGGGAACGCCTTAAGGGGGATGCCGGCAAGGGCTGCCACATCAGCTCAGTGTCAAGGATGCCTTTGAAACGGCTGATAGAAGCGATTGCCACGCCTTTAACGGTTACGTAAAGTTTTTTATGGTAAATGGGGGGTCAACATCTGGCAAATTGTTTGTCACCACCCGAAAAAAGATGAGATTTGTATAATGAAAGATTTAGTAAGAGCAAGAGGGGCGAGAAACATAGCTCATCTTTTATTTTATAGAAAATCAGCACTTCTATCCACGGTTCCTGTTCCCCCAGTCTGATAACATTTTTAATTTATCAATGATAGGTTCACACATATAGAGAAAGGGAATAGGGGGCATGTGTCACCAAATCAACTATTACAATGTTACATTGCTTTCTTATCAAGTATGTGTAGTGATGTACATTGTTATTACAGGGAAGCATATGAGGATGGACACATTTGTTTTAATAACCTTTACTTAGGGAATGGACATTCTTTGACAACAAAATACCATCAGCAATAAACAATTTTATTTATGCGCCTTATTTCTCGCATTGGAGAAGTGGGGCTATTTTTTGTTTGTAAATTGGGTTACATTATTGTTAATATTAAAACATAGGTGTATTATAAAGAGTATAACAATTAATTTTATAATACACTTAACTTGTCTGATGTGTTTATATCAGTGTTTCGTGATGTATTATAAATGTCGTAAAGAGAGGTATTATAGTACGATGGGTTTGGAGAAATTACTACCTTCACTAATCAGAGCATCGTTAGATGAGGATTATAGAACTGTAAGATCTATTGCTATGAGGTTAATTCGGAGAATTAAAGATACTCATCCCAGTATTGCAAACGAAATCGCTGAAGCTTTATCGCAGCATGGAGTCGGTGCTAGCACAAAAAGATCTGTAGGAATTAGTAATTCGCCAGTTGATACGGAGACGCTTTTTTCTTTAGTGACTGTCGATGAACCGTTAGAGGTTGCCAGGCCAATTTTTTCGGATAAGGTAAATGAATTAATTGATACATTTATTCAAGAAAGAAGAGAATCCAAGAAACTTATGAGTGTAGGGTTGAATCCACCAAGTTCATTATTATTATATGGGCTTCCTGGAGTTGGGAAAACGGAACTTGCAAAGTATTTATCAGGGGTGTTCGGTCTGAATCTAATAGTCCTTGATCTTTCTAGCACAATTTCTAGCTATCTTGGTAAAACAGGGCAGAACTTAAAAAAAGTCTTAGATTATGCGAAGTCAAGCCCATCAATATTGCTTTTGGATGAATTTGATGCTGTAGCTAAAAGAAGAGATGATATGTCTGATCTAGGGGAATTAAAAAGAATTGTAAATGTACTATTAAAGGAACTAGAGGATTGGCCGAATCACACAATTGTAATTGCTGCAACCAATCATCCTGATCTATTAGATAGTGCAATTTGGAGAAGATTTGATAGGGCAATTGAAATTGGATTACCAGATAAAGACGAAAGAATAAAGATATTGATGAATGAACTAACAGGGGTAAATATGAGTAAGGATTTAACAAAAATTATTCATGTAATTGGTGAAATGGCTAAAGGTTTATCTGGTGCTGATATTTGTAAGTTAGTGGAAAGGGCTAAGAGGAAGTCTGTTCTTTCTGAAATAAGTCTTGAAGATGCTTTGCTTAGGGAATTACCAGATTTTATAAAAGGAGATACTGTTGAATTTAACAAACAGTTCTGCAAATTAGCAAAGGAAAAATTAGATGTTTCTATCAGGACTTTAGCTACCTGGTTAGGTAAAAGCCCTTCAACTATACAGTACTATCTAAAAGAAAAAGGAGGAAACTTAGATGACCGATAAATTTAGACCTATTTTAGGTAGAGGAGAGAACTATATTTTCCCGGATCAAAACAGACCAGGTGCCCCTGTTACAGACAGAAGACCATCTTATGAAGATGCAAGAGGAAGATTGCTTAGTCAAATTCATACTGTGAAAGATCAAGTTAATGAAATACCGGCTGAAAACAGACTGGATGAAGTTGTATTTAATATGAAAATGGCCCTAGGTTATACAGCAAAATCATATCATCCGAATAATTTAATAAAACAATCAGGAATAAAAGATGTTGGTTCTAAAAAGTGGCAGGTAAAAGAAGTGAGAAATGGAAGAGAGACAATAAAACAGGGGAAAAGTATATTCCTCAGAATGTCAGAGGATGAACTGGTGTATCTAGAGCGTCTGCTTAATCAAAAGTCTTCTGATTTACCTAAAGGCTTTATTGATGATATTAGAACGGTTGAGGAATTATATATTGGTGATAATGATTATCTTCTAGATATTTTTAATCCTGACTGGAATGGCGGTCGTGTCGAATTTGTTTTACATCCTTTCGGTAACTTGGAAGATGTAGCGGAAGAAAGATTTATGAATCTGCTTAATAAATATGGGGGCAACCCCAATAAGGCTAAAGTTCGCAGCTACTCACCTGGACCAACGTTCATTAGTGCGTATGTTGAAAGGGAAACGTTGGAGCACTTAGTGAATTTTAATCCAATTCGAACTGTGCATCCAATGGTTTTCAGAGGAGTTCCAGAAATTAGAGGTTCTCTGACTAATTTAGCCTTACCAAAACCTCCGCTTGAGAATATAAAATCATCAATTACTGTGGGAGTATTTGATGGGGGTTTAAAAGAAGATTCACCTTATTTTAGTGATTTCTCTAAAGAAAATAATCCTATTGAAACAGAAGAAATACCTGATTTTATTCAACATGGAACCGGAGTGGTAGGCGCAATCCTTTATGGTGACCTAAAGGAGTACGGGAAAGGAGATACGCTTGAAACCCCGTTTGTAAATGTGGAAAGCTTTCGTGTACTTCCGCCATCTGATCCGAATGACATAGACTTATATGAGGTTATAGATGTTATCGAAGATGTTGTACCCAAAAGAACAGATATAAAAATATATAATTTATCAATAGGTCCATATGGTCCGATAGAAGATGACTATATTTCAAGATTCACTTATGTTATCGATAGCCTATCACAAAATGGGGAGAGGCTTTTTACGGTAGCTGTAGGAAACGATGGTGATATGGAAGATGATGATAGTAGAAGAATTCAATCTCCTTCAGACACGGTAAATGGCTTAGGTATTGGTGCGTATACATTTGATCAAGAACAAAAGATAATTAGAGCTCCATATAGTTGTATTGGTGAGGGAAGAGAAGGAGCGAAAGTAAAGCCTGATATTGTAGAATTTGGTGGCTGTGAAAGAAACCCATTTCATTTAGTAGGGTTAGATGGAAAGTCGCGATTTTTCGCTAGTGGTACAAGCTTTGCTGCACCGTTGGTAGCGAGAAAAGCAGCAGAGATTATGGGGAGATGTAATTTAGTTGATCCACTAGTGGCTAAAGCGTTAATTATTAATAGTTCAATGCATCCTGAAATGCAATTCGATAGGTATTTAGGCTATGGTGCAACCCCGGCGAAAGTAGAAGACATATTGGGTTGTGATACAAATAGAGTTACAGTTTTATATAAACAGAGGATATTGCCTAAAAAATATGCTAGGTTAGAAATACCGGTCGTAAAGGATCTTGATTATAATGGTAAGGTGAATATCTATTGGACTATTGCTATCGCTGCAAAGCCTAATCCTTTAAATACAGAGGATTACACAACAAGTGGGATTGAGGAATACTTTTATCCAAATGTGAACGATTATAAGTTCACATCTCCCGATAATAAGCATAATTACAAAAGGAATTTACTTACTCAGGAAGATGAGGTAAAGGAATTATTGAATCAAAACTGGAAACAAAGCAAGTTTCCTGTTACAAAGTCAGGAACTATGTATTTGAATGAACAAGAAAGAAGAGCGGAATTTAAATGGGATACTATTGTGAAAAAGGGTGTTTCTGTACAATACAAAAATTTAGATTCTTCATTCTTAGTTTTACATGCCATGGATAGAAATATAGAGGAACACCTTTCTGACTTTTTTAATTATGCCGTTGTTGTTACTGTGGAGTATGAAAAGTATCAAGGTGATGCATATCAAAGTACAGTTTCGCAGTTTAATAAATTAGAGATGGCCCAAGTTAAAAATAGAAACGAATTATTTGTCAAATAAAGTGGATTTGAGAAGGGAAACATTGATACACTGGATTTTAAGCAGGTGAAGATATGGAATGTAAATGCTGTAAAATGACCTACCCCCTATGTTAGGATTCTTTTTGTCCGTCTTGTGGAGAAGCAAATAGGGAGCACGTTAGAAGTAGTAATACAATTACAACTGGTAATAACAGTGTTAATATTGGGTTAGGTAATAATAGTAAACAGGAAATTTTTATTGATAAGAGCGTGTTCAAAAAGTCCAAAAATTTTTCAAAAAACAAAAATGCACCTTAGCGAAAAGTGGTAAAATGGAAGTGGCTAAACCACCAAAAATACCAATTTGCGAGGTGCATTTTCATGGATTTG
>DULJ01000087.1 GCA_012840465.1 Caryophanales bacterium | reverse complement strand
GATAGAGCGGTTTGAAGCGCCTGGACACGGTCGCATCCTTGGCGAGATGACAAAGAAACAGATCGAACTTTATCGAGCGCTTGGAGTTGAACCGCCATCGTTATAAATTCTGGGAATGCAGGATACAGTATGGACCGCAAAGAATAAGGCTAAAAGCTGATACCGTCTAAAGACGGTGGAGTTAGACCACGCATTTGGAAATTAAATGGGGGATTTCTTGTTTTAAATTATTCGTTTCTACAATAGCCGTTTCTTCTTTTTTTTGTTCGATGTTTTCCCAACGCTGAGGAAGCAAACGTTGTAAAGCATTTACCATATATCTATAAAGATTTTGAAGCAAATGAAAACGATCCATGACTTGCACGATTGGTCGTTCAGCAGAATCAATCGCCTTTCGATAGGTAGTGGAACCATCTCTTGTCATGAAGATAATAGCCTTATGGTTTTTAATCCATTGTGTAATTTCTTCTTGATTTCGTGTAGCAAGTAAATCAATAGGTTGTCCAGTTTTTAAATCACAAAATAACGTACCATAGTAACTCCCCTTACGAAAAGCAAAATCATCAATGGCTACAAAAGGGAGAATTCTCATGGTCGGATTGAATTTCTGTATTTTTTATTAAATTAAGTAATGTATCATGACTGGCTGGCATATGAAGACGATGACATACTTTTTCAGCTTGAAGACAACTTTTTTGATCACAGAACCATTTATGCAGGTGTATGATTAAAGTAATTTCCTGATCATGTATAGGTAAATCATGAACGGACCGGATGTAGGAGCTATGGGGGCGAGTTGAAAAATGACCACAATAAGGACAAGCAGTTGATTTGGTTTCAAGTTCTAAAATGATAGTTAGACGATGATCTTCTTGAAATGAATGCAACAATTTCAAATTCATATCAAGTCTCCTCTGAAGGATTTCAATCATGATAGATTCCTCCTTTCATTCTACTATAATTATATCACAAAAGAGTAGTTGAAACCCTTCCCCAAAAGGTCGTAAGAGCCACTTTTCACTTGCGAAATACAGGCGACTTTATTGTCTTTATTAATTTTCTCTTTATATTATCTCAAACTCCCTCTTTACCATCACTTCTTTCCAAATACAAAGTTTGGTTTTTAAATAAAAACATATCACTGTATAAAGCTAAAGCCTAGAGTCTTTTCATAAGTTCATCTGACAAACCGCTGTAATCCCTCCCCTTATTAGAAGGAGAATATCCACGACTAAGTATTTCAAATGCACTATATACTTTTTTATTGTCAAAGTTAATTTGCTTAAATTTTTCGATTAATGTTATAAATATAGAACATCCACGATCAGTTTCACCATTATATGTATATGAGTCATCAGTAAATTCAACCGATATAGTGTGTTGTATATCCGTTTCTTCATATGGTTCGTCATTTTCTATTCTATAATCCAAGTCATCCCATATATCCACTATAAAGTCTCCTTCAGTAAAACTATAATTCTCTTGTAACTTTTTGTCTTGAAAAATACTTTTTACCTTGGATTCCAAATCATTATAAAATGTTGATGTATCAAAAATAAGATATGAACCAACCTCACTAATAGATACAAGTTCTTTTATCTCAAAGGTCGAGATATTACTTTTAATAACTTCAACTATATGTTTTCTAGCTTCTGTCTTGTTTTTTCCATTTAGACTATAACAAAGTGGTCTTCTAAATTTTATATCAAAAGGTAGGTCGTCAAAAGAACCATAATCTGTATTGAAAATGCATATTATTTTATTCCAGCCTAGCACTTTAACTGCATACCCTAATTCAATTAAAACATTCGGATTAGGAGTTTTTCTTTTCTCGTAATCTGAATTGATAATACTAACGTCTGCAATAAATAATTTTGATTTCTCAATTTTTGAAAATATTGTTTCTGCAATATGAGGAGTCCCTTTTTTATCTTTTGTATCTTTATCAATGCTAAATTCTATATCATACGTATCAGTCATATTTAATTCCTTTAGAGCCTTTTCTATACAACCTTCAAGAAAACCTCGGTTAGTATTATTCGGTAAATCTGATTGCCAAGAGTAAAAAACATAGTTTTTCATTAAACCACCTCGATTTTATTAAACTACTGTATACATTTGTTATGATTCTATTTCATTTACTATAGTCAATTTATACAAATTTCAAACCTCCGCTTTACTATCACTTATGATACGGTTCACCCCTATTTATCCTAAAAGCCCGATAAATCTGCTCCACTAATATTAGTCGCATCAATTGATGGGGAAAAGTCATTCTTGAAAATGACAAAGCGTAATCAGCCCGCTTTTCGACTGCTTTACTTAAGCCTAATGAGCCACCGATGACAAAAGCAATTTTGCTTTTTCCGTAGGTTCCAAGTTGATCAATTTCCCTAGCCAAATCTTCAGAGGAGAGCATTTTGCCCTGGATTGCTAAAATAATGACATACGTATCATCGGAAACTTTTGCAAGAATGCGTTCTCCTTCTTTATCCTTCACCTGCTCCATTTCAACTTCGCTTAAGTTTTCTGGCGCTTTTTCATCAGCCACTTCGATGACTTCTACTTTTGCATAGGGTCCTAATCTTTTTAGATATTCATCGATTCCCTGCTTTAAAAACTTCTCTTTTAGCTTGCCAACACTGAAAATTGAGATATTCACATCGATCCCCCTGCTATAAACAAGTTATCCACATTATTTATCCACATATCCACAAAGGCATATCCGTATCTTGTGAACGAATATTAGTTCGATACAACATATACTGCGGTATTTTGACAATATTCACAGGTTGTTGATAAGTCACTTGCTTCTATTTTTTCTATAGTCGGTGCAACTTCATATTCATCCACTATTATATCTAATGCTAATTCAACGTGTTCTTCACAGCATTTAATCATCCTTCTTCACCCTTTATCCACAAAATTTTACTACCAAAACCACTATCAACTATTTTACATGATTAGACATAATCCACAATCCCATTGCATCAAAAAAAGGAGGTCAATTTATCCACATTGGTAATAACTTGTGGATGATTGATCCCCTTTTTGCTTTTATTGTTTCGTTCTTAACTTAATATGTCTCTGCCTGAGTTAACTTCATTGTAGTTGTGAATTTCTTACCATCACGATAATAGGTTACTTCCATAGAATCACCGATCTCTTTATCAATGTATAGATGCTTTCGCAACTCAAGTACATCGACGATTGGTTTACCATCTAGCCCAACAATCACGTCTAGCTCTTTTAAACCGGCAATAGAGGCTGGAGAGTTTGGCATAACACTTACAATGAAAACACCTTTTTCTACGTTCTTAGGCAACTTTAATGTTTCTTGCCAATGATAGCTAGGGATCTCATTTAATGATCTCAAGCCTACTCCCATAAACGGACGGCGCACTTCCCCAAATTTCTCTAGATCATCAATTACTGGGATTGCACTATCAATTGGAATTGCCAAGCCGATTCCTTCAACAGCTTGCTCAGCAATCTTCATTGAGTTAATACCGATAACCTGTCCTTCAATGTTAACAAGAGCACCACCACTGTTACCAGGGTTGATTGCTGCATCTGTTTGAAGAACTTCTGACTGCCAATCAGGTATTCCATCCTTATTAAAGTCTTGAGGAATGGTTCTTTCAACACCACTTATAATTCCTTGGGTAACTGACCCGGAAAATTGTAGCCCAAGCGGGTTTCCAATTGCCAGTACAGGTTCACCGACGACTAAATTACTCGATGTTCCAATTTCAGCTACAGCCTTAACTTTAGCAGCGTCAATTTGGATTACGGCTAAATCCATCAATTGGTCACTTCCTAGCACTTTGGCTGGAACTCGTTCGCCATCGCTTAAGCTGACTTCGACATTAGTCGCTCCTGCAATAACGTGGTGGTTCGTTACAATAAAAGCTTTCCCATTTTCCTTTTTATAAATAACACCTGAGCCCGTTCCAACCTCGCTGGTGTCTTGCCAAAAGCCAGTTTCTTGAATGTTAATAACACCGACTACAGCATCCGATACTTTATGAACGGCATCCGTAACAGCAGATGAAATATTTACACTTACATTTTGTGCTGTTCCAGGTAGTCCATTCTGATTTGGAGCTTCAGATGCCTGCTCAGTCGTCATCCCTTTCGGCACTAAATTATATGGGAGAATATCATATTTCAATAAGGTTGGAATTGTAAAAATGATGATTAATGCCCCTAAAATTGCTCCAACCAGTGATACTATAAAATATCCTCCCCGACTGCCATTCTTTCTTCTGTTGTCATCATCCTCATTCATATATCCCACTTAAATTCACCAATCCTTTCGCTGATGAATGATATTTCTAGGATGTGCGATCTAGGCTGTTACTACTCAAATTTTTCACATTCGCTTCAGTTTTTTCGTCGCTGAACAGTCGCCTTCGCTTTTCTTTGTCTAGCTCCAGCTCCTTGCGACTCGTAAAACTTCACCCGCCTCCCTACGATAAGTCAACATCGATTCGCTTCG